>NZ_JBQCDN010000178.1:0-6450 GCF_051961175.1 Trinickia sp.
ACGACCGACGACCGACGACCGACGACCGACGACCGACGACCGACGACCGACGACCGACGACCGACGACCGACGACCGACGACCGACGACCGATGACCGACTGACCGACTGACCGACTGACCGCGACATATCCCGCGAAGCGTGCCTATCAAGGGCCGTTTTTCTTTACGCGGCCGGCCTGCAATGCACGATCGGTGCGGTGTAAGGCGTCGGGTACGCCGAATAGGGGCCGGTCAGCAAGCGCAGCCTTTGCGTGGCCAACACCTCGGCTTGACGCTCCTGCGCCACGCTAAGGCCGTCATTCGGCGGAGCGGTATCAGCGGGCGACTCGTTGACATCGCAGACCACGAGCGTGCCGTCGGGTATGCGTACCGTTGTCGAATAGGCGTAGTCGGACCACATCGGCGTGCAGGCCGTGTTCGTTGCGACTGCGATGGCGCAGGCCGCGAGCCGGGATAACGTCTTCGTCATGATCGGTCACTCCCCATCGAAGCCGGGCCTCCCTTTTGACCCGGCCCGGGCGACGACGTTGCGTGCAAAGCTTTCGGGCATGTAAGCAATGCGTCTGCCCACGCCATTTCCACCCGTCTCCGGATGCCCCTTCTTTTTCTGCCAATTCGCGGCACCCGGATTGCGTGCGCAATGCGCGGGACGGCAAACTGGCGCTTGTTCCGCTTGGAACCCCTGTCCCCGTTACCCGAACAAGAAAGAGGCATCGATGCAACTGATCGGCATGATGGATTCTCCGTTTGTCCGCCGCGTGGCCGTTTCGATGGCGGTGCTCGATATGCCGTTCGAGCACCGCTCGGTTTCGGTCTTCCGCCACTTCGATCAATTCCGGCACATCAATCCGACGGTCAAGGCGCCGACGTTCATCGACGACGACGGCACTCAACTGATCGATTCGACGCTCATTCTCGACTACCTCGATCAGCGCGTCGCCCCGCAAGCCCGGCTGCTGCCGCAAGACGTCCCCGCGCGCCGTCGCGCCTTGCACCTGATCGGCTTCGCGCTTGCCGCCTGCGAAAAGACCGTGCAGCTCGTGTACGAGCAGACCTTGCGCCCGCAGGAAAAGCAGCACGCACCGTGGCTCGAGCGCGTGCAAACGCAGTTGACGTCCGCTTACGATACGTTGGAGGGCGACGTGACGAAGCTCGGCTCGGGCCCGTGGCTCTGCGGCGATCGCCTCATGCAGCCCGACATTACGGTGGCCGTCGCCTGGCGCTTCACGCAACACATTCTGCCGGGCGCGGTCGATCCCGGCCGTTATCCGGCGTTGGCGGCGCTGTCCGCGCGCGCGGAGGCGTTACCGGCATTCCTGGGGGCACCACTCGAATAACCGGCGTTGGGCCGAGGCCAGCGCCCGCGTTGCGATTGTTCGTTTCTTGCGACTTCTGACTTTCGATTTAGCGCATTTATCGGCTTCGCGCGCGTCCCTACAATGGCGATCAAGGTTGTAGGACGGGGCATAGGCTGCCCCGCTGGCAAACCAGGAGAGTCGCCATGAAGAAGCTTATCGAACAACGGCTGTACAGCCCGACCGTCGTGTTACCGATGGTCGAACTCATGGAATTGATGGTGTCCGTCGATTTCAATCTCGGGCAGGTGGGCGCCGTCATGGCGACGCGCGGTGCGCGCGCGGCATTGCACCGTTCACGCGGGCTGCTTGGCCATCGTCACGGCGCGGCCGCAGCCGTTTGAGTTCGAGCGAGCCGTGGCTCGCCCGGTGCGCAAAGGCGGGCGATTGCGCTTAGCCTTCCGTGGGCGGCACGTATCCGGCCGCTTGATCGGCGCCTTCGCCGAAGAAGAACTTTTCGGTTTGCTTCATCAGATACTGACGCGCGCGCGGATCGGCCATGTTCAACCGATTCTCGTTGATGAGCATCGTTTGCTGCTTGAGCCAGGCCTGCCAGGCTTCCTTCGAAACACCCTCGTAAATCCGTTTGCCGAGATCGCCGGGCAGCGGCGGAAAATCGAGTCCTTCGGCTTCCTTGCCGAGTTTGACGCATTGAATCATGCGGGCCATCGTAAATTTCTCCTGTTCCTGTAGTCGATAGGGGCGGGCAGCGGCCGTTTCGCTCAAAGGTGCTTCATCAGCACGAGCGATTTGCGCTGCCAGTTATAGAGGCGGCGGCGGTCTTCCGGTAGATCGTCGACGGTGGCCTTGACGAAGCCGCGCTTCAAGAACCAGTGCTCGGTGCGCGTCGTCAGCACGAAGATGCGCGTGAGGCCGCGCGCGCGGGCACGCTGCTCGATGCGCTTGAGCAGCCGCTCGCCGTCGCCGACGCCTTGCGCATCCGGGGCGACGGTCAGGCAGGCCATTTCGCCGATCCGCTCTTGCGGGTAAGCGTAGAGCGCCGCGCAGCCGAACAGGACGCCATCGTGCTCGATCACCGAGAAGTGATCGATGTCGCGCTCGATCTGATGGCGGCCGCGCTTGACGAGCGTGCCGTCCGATTCGAGCGGTTCGATCAGCGTGAGAAGGCCGCCGACATCATCGGGCGAGGCTTCGCGCAAGCTTTCGAGGTTCTCGTACGAGATCATCGTGCCGACGCCGTCGTGCAGGAACAATTCGAGCAGCAGGCTGCCGTCGAGCGAGTACGGAATGATGTGCGCGCGGGCTACGCCGCCGCGGCAGGCGCGCACGGCATGCTTCAGATAGAACGCGGGATCGCCCTTGACCTCGCCGCTGTCGAGCAGCTTGTAGGCATCGTCGAGCGAGAGCTCCTGCGTGAGGTCGCCGGCGTCGTTCATGAGGCCCGGCGTTTCGGTCAGGAAGATGATCTTGTCCGCGCGCAGCGCGATTGCCGCGGCTGAGGCGACGTCTTCCATCGAGAGATTGAACGCCTCGCCAGTCGGTGAAAAACCGAGCGGCGAAAGCAGCACGAGCTTGCGGCTCGCGAGCGAATGCTTGATCGATTCGGCGTCCACCTTGCGCACGATGCCCGTATGCTGGAAATCGACGCCGTCGAGAATGCCCACCGGCCGCGCCGTGACGAAGTTGCCCGAGACGACGCTGATGTGCGCGTGCGCCATCGGCGTATTCGGCAAGCCTTGGCTGATCGCCGCTTCGATATCCAACCGCACTTCGCCGGCGGCTTCCTTGGCCGATTCGAGCGCGCGCGCATCGGTAATCCGCATCCCATGTGAGAATTCCGACTGCACGCCATGCAGATTCATCTGCTCTTCGACTTGCGGGCGCGATCCATGCACGAGCACGATCTGGATGCCCATGGCTTGCAGCAGCGCGATATCGGAGACGAGCGCACTGAGCAGCCCTTCGTGGACCACCTCGCCGCCGAACCCGACGACGAACGTCTTATTGCGGAACGCGTGGATATACGGGGCGACCGATCGCATCCAGTCCACGAACTGGGCGTGCGAGACGGCTTCGGATTCAGGCGCCGCGGGCCGGGCCGGGGCGCTCTGGGACAGGGGGGCGAGGTCGGTTTGGGAATTCATGCCGGGATTATAATGCGCCCCCATGTCGAACGTATCCAAAAGTCCGGCCGCGAGTGAGGTCCGAGCACCGCGTGCGCCGCGGGCCAAAAGCGGGCAATCCGGAGCAGTCCCGGCCAACGCCGAGCGTCACCGCCGTCCCGCCGTCCCGCCCAATCCGATTCCACCGATCGAATTCCCGGCTGCGCTGCCCGTATCGGGGCGGCGCGAGGAAATCGCGCGCGCGATCCGCGACAATCAGGTCGTGATCGTCTCCGGCGAAACCGGCTCGGGCAAGACCACCCAGCTACCGAAGATCTGCCTGTCGCTCGGCCGCGGGCTCGGCGCCGGCGGCACGGGCCTCATCGGCCATACGCAGCCGCGCCGGATCGCCGCATCGGCGACGGGGCGGCGCATCGCCGAAGAACTCGGCACGCCGTTCGGAGAGGTGGTCGGCTATAAGGTGCGCTTCACCGACAACCTCGCCCCGGGTGCATCGGTCAAGCTGATGACGGACGGCATCTTGCTGGCCGAAACGCAGACCGATCCGCTTTTGCGCGCCTATGACACGCTCATCATCGACGAGGCGCACGAGCGCAGCCTGAACATCGACTTTTTGCTCGGCTACCTGAAGCAGATCCTGCCGAAGCGCCCGGACCTGAAGCTCATCGTCACATCCGCCACGATCGATGCGGACCGTTTCGCGCGCCATTTCGGCAGCGAAACGCGGCCTGCGCCGGTTATCGAGGTGAGCGGGCGGCTGTACCCGGTCGAAATTCGCTACCGGCCCGTCGAAGAGCCCAGCGCGGCGATCAAGTCGGCGCAGGGCACGACGGGGCGCGAACGTGCCGATCGGCCCGGCCAACCCCGCCCCGATCGACCGAAAAGCGCGCGCGACGCCGATCGTGACCTCATGGAGGCGATCGTCGATGCGGTAGACGAACTCTGCCGGGAAGGATCGGGCGACGTGCTCGTGTTTCTGCCAGGCGAGCGCGAAATCCGCGAAGCCGCCGAGGCGCTGCGCAAGCATCACCCGCCGCACACCGAAATCCTGCCGCTGTTCGCCCGGCTTTCTGCCGAGGAACAGGCGCGCGTGTTCAAGCCGTCGAACGCGCGGCGGCTCGTGCTCGCGACGAACGTCGCCGAAACCTCGCTGACGGTGCCGGGCATCCGCTACGTCGTCGATACGGGGCTCGCGCGCGTGAAGCGCTACTCGTACCGCAACAAGGTGGAGCAGTTGCAGGTCGAGTCGATCTCGCAAGCCGCGGCGAACCAGCGGGCGGGCCGTTGCGGACGGGTTGCGGACGGCGTGTGCATCCGCCTGTTCGAAGAGGCCGAATTCCAGGGGCGGCCGCGCTTTACCGATCCCGAGATCCTGCGCTCGTCGCTGGCCGCCGTCATCTTGCGGATGAAATCGCTGCATCTGACGGAAATCGAGTCGTTCCCGTTCATCGAGCCGCCGCCGGGCCGCGCCATCGCCGACGGCTATCAGCTGCTGGCTGAGCTGGGTGCGGTCGACGAAGACAACGCGCTGACGCCGCTCGGCCGCGAGCTCGCACGCTTGCCGCTCGATCCGCGCGTCGGCCGGATGATCCTCGCCGCGCGCGATCAGCACGCGCTGGCCGAGGTGCTCGTGATTGCGAGCGCGCTGTCGGTGCAGGATCCGCGCGAGCGGCCCGCCGATGCTCAGGAGCAGGCCGACGAGGCCCATCGGCGCTTTGCCGACGAGCGTTCCGAATTCCTGCAGTGGCTGCGGATCTGGAAATGGTTCGGCGAGGCCGTTGCCCACAAGAAATCGAACCGGCAGCTCATCGATGCTTGCCGCGCACAGTTCTTGTCGCATCTGCGGCTGCGCGAATGGCGCGATGTCCATTCGCAGCTGCTGACGGTCGTGCGCGAGCACGGCTGGCGCCTGAACGAGAGTGAGGCGACGTTCGAGCAGATCCATCTGGCGCTGCTCACAGGGCTGCTCGGCAACGTGGGTCTCAAGGCCGACGACGAGCCGCACTACCTGGGCGCACGCGGCATCAAATTCTTCCTGTGGCCGGGTTCGACGCTGATAAAAAAGGCCGGACGCTGGGTCATGGCGGGCGAGCTCGTCGAAACGAGCCGGCTCTATGCCCGCTGCCTCGCGAAAATCGAACCCGAGTGGATCGAAAAGGTGGCCGGCCACTTGTTGAAGAAGCAGTTGTCGGAGCCGCATTGGGAAAAGCGGGCGGCGCAAGTGACGGCGTTCGAGCGCGCGACGCTTTACGGGCTGCCGGTGTATCACCGGCGCCGCGTGGCGTTCGGGCAGCAGGATCCGGCTCGCGCGCGCGAACTCTTCATTCGCGGTGCGCTCGTGGAAGGGGAGTTCGATACGAAGCTCCCGTTCTTCGCGCACAACCGCAAGCTGCTACTGGACATCGAGCAGCTGGAGCACAAATCGCGCAGGCAGGACGTACTTGTCGATGATGAACTGATCTTCGCGTTCTACGATCAGGCGCTGCCCGAGGGTATCCATACGGGCGCGGCCTTCGAGCGCTGGTATCGCGACGAAGTCAGAAAGAAGGGCCAGTCCGAGGATAAACAGCGTTTGCTGTATTTGTCACGCGACGATCTCATGCGGCACGAAGCCGCGGGCGTGACGACGGATCTGTTTCCGAAGCGCATGACGATGGCCGGCGTCGAGATGGGGCTCGGGTACCACTTCGAACCTGGCTCGCCGCGCGACGGGGTAACGTTGACGGTGCCCCTTTATGCGCTCAATCAGGTCGATCCGCGTCGCGTGGAATGGCTCGTGCCGGGCATGCTGAAGGAGAAGGTGCAGTTGCTGCTTAAATCGCTGCCGCAGAAAGTGCGCCGGCATTGTGTACCGCTGCCCGAATACGCGGCCGGCTTCGCGGCGCGCCACGAGTCGCGCGCCGGCGCGGGCGGTCTGGTCGAGGGGCTGATTGCCGACGTGCGCGAACAGACCCAGGTCGCGCTCAAATCGACCGATTTCAAGCTGGAGACGTTGCCGGCGCATTTGTTC
>NZ_JBQCDN010000179.1:0-7937 GCF_051961175.1 Trinickia sp.
GGCGAGGCGCGCGCGTTATACTCTGCACATGCCGCTATCTCCGCTGGAAAGCCGGTTGCGCTACGAATTTCGCAATGCGGAATTGTTGCGCCAGGCGTTAACTCATCGTAGTCACAGTGCCTCGCACAATGAACGGCTCGAATTTTTGGGCGATTCCGTTCTAAATTGCGCGGTGGCTGCACTTTTGTATCAGCGATTCGGCAAATTGGACGAAGGCGATCTGTCGCGCGTGCGCGCGAACCTCGTCAAACAGCAGTCGCTCTACGAAATTGCTCAGGCCCTTAATATTTCCGAGAGCCTGCGGCTTGGCGAAGGGGAGCTGCGCAGTGGCGGGTTCCGGCGGCCGTCGATTCTTGCGGATGCTTTCGAGGCCATCCTCGGGGCCATCTTTGTCGATGGCGGTTTCGATGCGGCCCAGACCGTCATCAAGCGTCTGTATGTGCCGATCCTCGATCACATCGATCCCCGCACGCTCGGCAAGGATTCCAAAACGCTGCTGCAAGAATATCTGCAGGGGCACAAGATCGCATTGCCGACATACACGGTCGTGGCCACCCACGGCGCCGCTCACAACCAGCAATTCGAAGTCGAATGCACGGTGCCCAAGCTCGAGGTGAAAGTATCGGGTTCGGGGGCGAGCCGGCGTGCTGCCGAGCAGGCGGCCGCGAAGAAGGCACTCGAAGAGGTCATGGCGGTGCAGCCGGCGCTCGAGGTCAAATCGAAGCGCTCGCGCGGGGCACGGGCCGGGAAGCACGGCGAACCCGAGGTGGTGCCCGGCGTGAAGGGCGTGCAAGCGGCGCTCGATCTGCGCGCGCCCGAGCGTCGAGCCGAGATGGCTGCGCGCGCCGAAGCCGCGAAAGCGGCGGCGCCCGAAGGCGCGGATCGAGCCGCTGCGGTGCCGCCGGCGATGATTCGCGCCGCGCACGTCGAGCACAAGGCGGCAGGACGCCCGCATGAAGCAAGCGCCAAAGGCGAAGCATCGGCCAAGTCCGATGCGCCCGCCGTCGCGCAGAAACACGAGGGCCTCTCAGCCACGGCCGACGCGCAAGCCAAATTCGAGCCCGGTGCGGTGAAAGCCGATGGGCCGTCCGGCGGGGCTGGCACGCCCGGCGGCGAGTCCACCCGCGCTGGCGAGGCCGAACTCGTCTCCGATCTCGCCGGTGCCGTCCGCCCGCGTACGCCCGAGCCTGACCATTCATGACTTCATTCGTGCTCGCGGCGCCCGCCATGCGCCGCGCCGATACTTTTCGAATCGCCTCCCTCGCATGATCGATACCCCCACTCCCACCGGCTTTCGCTGCGGTATGGTCGCCATCGTCGGCCGGCCGAACGTCGGTAAATCGACGCTGATGAACGCGCTCGTCGGCCAAAAAATCAGCATCACGTCGCGCAAGGCCCAAACGACGCGTCATCGCATCACCGGTATCCATACGTTCGAGGACGCGCAGTTCATCTTCGTCGATACGCCGGGCTTTCAAACGCAGCACAGCGGTGCACTGAACCGTTCGCTGAACCGCGCCGTCACGTCCACGCTGACGGCCGTCGATGCCGTCTTGTTCGTGATCGAGGCGGGACGCTTCGGGCCCGACGATCAAAAGGTGCTCGATCTGATCCCGCCGTCCGCCCCGACGCTGCTCGTCGCGAACAAGCTCGACCGCGTCAACGATAAAAAGACGCTCTATCCGTTCTTCCAAAAGATGAGCGCGCTGCGCGAGTTCAAGGAAATCGTCCCGCTTTCGGCGAAGCATGTGGACGATATCAAGCGCCTGCTCGATACGATCAAGCCGTACCTGCCCGAAGGGACGCCGATGTACGGCGAGGACGATCTCACCGATCGCAGCGAACGTTTTTTGGCGGCCGAGATCTTGCGTGAGAAGGTGTTCCGGTGGACCGGCGACGAACTGCCGTACACAAGCACGGTGCTCATCGAAAAATTCGAAACGGAAGGGCGGCTGCGCCGCGTGTTCGCGACGATTCTCGTCGATCGCGATGCGCACAAGGCCATGATCATCGGTCACAAGGGCGCCAAGCTGAAACAAATCAGTACCGAGGCGCGGCTCGACATGGAGAAGCTCTTCGACGGTCCCGTGTATCTCGAAACCTTCATCAAGGTGAAGAGCGGTTGGGCCGACAACGAAGCCGGGCTGCGTGCCTATGGGTACGAATGACGGGATCTACGATACGTCGGTGACGCTTCCCGCGGCGGACGACGACTGGGGCAGCGAGCCGGTCCGAGGCAGGGCCGCCCGTGCTCAAGCTCGCCCGTCGGCGCCCGCACCGGCGCCGAGCGCCGCGGGGGCGGGCACCAAGGTGCGCCGCCGGACGCCACGCGCCGACAGCGCGGGCGAGGGCAAGGGCGCGCCGAACGCCGACGATGAAGGGCCGCCCGCGGCGCCCGTGCGCCGGACCTCACGTGAGCCGTCGCATCGGATCGCCGAGCAGCCGGCGTTCGTCCTGCACAGTTATCCCTACCGCGAAACCAGTCTCATCATCGATGTGTTTTCGCGTGACCACGGCCGCCTGGCACTGGTCGCGAAAGGGGCGAAGCGCCCGCACTCGGCGCTGCGCGGCGTGCTGCAGACGTTTCAGCCGCTATCGATGTCGTGGTCGGGCAAATCGGAGATGCGCACGCTGACGGGGGCCGAGTGGGTCGGCGGCATGTTGCCTTTGCGGGGCGACGCATTGCTGTGCGGCTTCTACGTGAACGAATTGCTCGTGAAGTTTTGCGCGCGCGAGGATCCGCATCCGCAACTGTTTCATCACTATGTCGTTACGCTGACGCGGCTCGCACACGACGAGCCGGCGGTGCAAGTGCTGCGTTCGTTCGAGCGGGTGCTGCTGCGCGAGACCGGGTACGCCATGGCGCTCGATCGTACGGTGGCGCGCAAGGCCGTCACGCCCGAAGGACGCTACGTCTTCGATCCGGAGCGCGGCGTGCGAGAGGCGGCGAGCGAGTGGCCCGCGCACTGGCCCGTGATCTCGGGACAAACGTTGCTGGATATGGCGCGCGACGATTACCATCGTGCCCAGACCGTCGCGCAAAGCAAAACGCTGATGCGCTTTTTGCTCAACACCTATCTTGGCGGCACGCCGCTCGCAACCCGCCAGATTCTTCTCGATCTGCAGAACTTATGAGCTTCTTTCTGACGTCGCCCGGCGTCATCGAACTGGGCGTCAATATCGATCACGTGGCCACGCTGCGCAATGTGCGCGGTACGCGCTACCCCGATCCGATCCGCGCCGCGCTGCAAGCCGAAGCGGCGGGCGCCGACGCGATTACGCTGCACTTGCGCGAGGATCGCCGTCATATCGTCGATGCGGACGTGCGCGCGCTGCGGCCGCAACTATTGACGCGGATGAACCTCGAATGTGCCGTCACGCAGGAGATGCTCGATATCGCCTGCGACGTGCAACCGCACGATGTCTGCCTCGTACCGGAGAAGCGCGAGGAGCTGACGACCGAAGGCGGGCTCGACGTGGCGGGCCACTTCGAATCCGTGCGCGCCGCTTGCCGGCAACTGGCCGACGCGGGTTCGCGCGTTTCGCTGTTCATCGATGCGGATGAAGCGCAGATTCGCGCAGCCCATGAGGTGGGTGCACCCGTCATCGAGCTGCACACCGGACGCTATGCCGATGCGCACGACGAAAGCGAGCAGCGGCGCGAGTACGAACGCATCGTGCGCGGCGTCGCGCTGGGCGCCTCGCTTGGACTGAAGGTCAATGCCGGGCATGGCCTGCACTACACGAACGTGCAGCAGATCGCGGCAATCGAAGGCATCGTCGAGCTGAACATCGGTCATGCCATCGTCGCACAAGCGATCTTTGTCGGCTGGGATAATGCGGTGCGCGAGATGAAGGCGATCATGGTGGCCGCGCGTCTCGCCGCGACGCACTGACGCCTATGGCCATCTACGGTATTGGCACCGACGTCGTCCAGGTGAGCCGCGTGGCGGCCGTCATGGCACGCACGAAGGGGCGCTTCGCCGAGAAAGTGCTCGGCCCCGACGAACTGCGCATTTACCACGCACGCAAAGCCCGCTCGGAAACCCGTGGGCTCGCCTTTCTCGCGACTCGTTTTTCGGCAAAGGAAGCGTTCTCGAAAGCGATCGGGCTGGGTATGCATTGGCCGATGACCTGGCGGGCGCTGCAGACGCTGAACGAAGCGAGCGGCAAACCCGTCATCAAGGCATCGGGCGAATTGGCCGAGTGGCTGAACGCACGAGGCATTACGGCGCAGGTGACGGTCAGCGACGAGCGCGACTATGCCGTGACGTTCGTCATCGCCGAATCGGACATCGCCGCGCCCACGACTTGAGCGGATTGCCATGCCAAGATGGATGCCCCATGCTGCGGCCGAGGCATTCGTTTCCCTGACCTGCCGGCTTTTATTTTTCCGACATGCTCCTCGATTCCATGAAGAATCCTCCCGGTCCCGTGATGCTCGACGTCAAGGGCCAAGTGCTCACCGACGACGACGTGCGGCGCCTCGCGCACCCGATGACGGGCGGCGTCATTCTGTTCGCGCGTCACTACGAGAATCGCGGGCAGCTGATTGCGTTGACTGACGCCATTCGCGAGGTGCGCGACGATTTGCTGATCGCCGTCGATCACGAGGGTGGCCGCGTGCAGCGTTTTCGTACCGACGGCTTCACCGTGCTGCCGGCGATGCGGCGCCTCGGCGAACTGTGGGACCGCGACGTGCTGCAAGCCACCAAGGCAGCCACCGCGACGGGCTATGTCCTGGCTGCCGAGCTGCGTGCGTGCGGTGTCGATATGAGCTTCACGCCGGTGCTCGATCTCGATTACGGCCGCTCGTCAGTGATCGGCGATCGCGCGTTCCATCGCGACCCGCGCGTGGTGAGCTTGCTCGCCAAGAGTTTGAACCATGGGCTTTCGCTGGCGGGGATGGGGAACTGCGGCAAACACTTTCCGGGGCACGGATTCGCCGCGGCCGATTCGCACGTGGCGTTGCCTGTCGACGAACGCCCGCTCGACGAGATCCTCAACGACGATGCGGCGCCCTATGACTGGCTCGGGATCGCGCTGGCGTCGGTGATTCCGGCGCATGTCATCTATTCGAAAGTCGACGACAAGCCGGCGGGATTCTCGCGGATTTGGCTGCAAGACATCTTACGCGGCCGGCTGGGCTTCAGCGGGGCGATTTTCAGCGATGATCTATCGATGGAGGCGGCACGCGCCGGCGGTACGCTGACGCAAGCGGCGCAAGCGGCGCTCGAAGCGGGGTGCGACATGGTGCTCGTCTGCAATCAGCCCGAAGCCGCCGAAGTCGTGCTCAATGAGCTCGACTACGTTCCATCGAAGGAGAGCGCACGGCGCTTGAAGCAGCTGCGCCCGCGCGGCAAGGCGCCAACCTGGCGCAAGCTGATCGAGCGTCCGGCCTACCGCGAAGCGAAAGCGCTGCTGGAGAGCGCGTTCGGCTGACAAGGGGCGGCGTGACCGAAGCCGATGTAGCGTTCGCCCCAGCGGGGCTTGGACCTGCTCGGACAGGCCGCTTGGACGAACTCGAATGCCTGGGCTTCGATGGCCGCGCCTTCGGCTTCGCGCTGCTCGCGTCGCTCCTGGTTGGCGCGCCGCGCTCTCAGGCGCTGCCGCGAGAAGACGGCGATTACCACGAACGGTGCTACGCCATTTTCATGCGTTGCAGTTTGTTGTAGAGCGTTTTCGGGCTGATGCCGAGCAAGGTCGCGGCGCGGTGCCGCGTCCCGCCGACCGCATCGAGCGTTGCCCGAATCAGCAAATCTTCGACATCCGACAACGGCGTGCCGACGGTCACTTGCACGCTGCCGCCGTTCAATCGCCGCCCGCCCGAACCGTTTGCCTCGTCGGCGCGCAGCGAATCGACGATCTCCCCCGATGCGTTGTACGCCCGCCGCACGCGTTCATGTAGTTCGCGCACGTTGCCGGGCCAATCGTAGGTCAGACACTCACGCACGAGATTCGGGCCGATGCGCTTGTTCACCGTGGCCAGGCCGCTGGCGTTGATCTCCCGGTTCAGCTCGTCGACGAGCGCTTCGGCCAGCAGCACGGCGTCATCGCCGCGTTCACGCAGTGGCGGCAGGGCAAGCGATGCGGCGTCCAGGCGCAGCCAAAGATCTTCGCGCAGCATGCCCTGAGCGACGGCATCGCGGGGTGGCTTGCGCGTGGCCGCCACGATGCGACAATCGACGCTCACCTGATTGTTGCCGCCGACGCGCATGTACGTTTGCGAATCGAGCGCGCGCAGCAGCGCTTCTTGCTGGGGCAGCGGCAAATCGGCGATCTCGTCGAGGAAGAGCGTGCCGCCCGCCGCTTGTTCGAATAGGCCCGGGTCACGTCGCTCAATCGTCGGCAGCGCGCTTTCCTGGCCGAACAGCATGCTGTCGAGCCCGCGCTCGCTCCCACCATCGCGGGCGAACGCGCGGCAATCGAATACAACGAACGAGCCCTTGCGGCGCCGGCTCATCTCGTGGAGCGTCCGTGCCGCGATTTCCTTGCCCGTTCCTGCCTCGCCGCAGATGAGCACGGCCGATTCGGTGGGCGCCAGCCGTTCGATCGCATCGTAGATGTGCGCGATTGCATCGCTGCGCCCGATCATCGGCCCGAAGCGCCCGAGCCGGCGCAGGGACGCCCGCAGCAATTGGACTTCTTCCGTCAGCTCGTAGGGGCGCGGAATCCGCGCCAGCAGGCTGCGCAGCCGCGGGATGTTGACCGGCTTGAGCAGATAGTCCCAAATGCCATGGCGCAATCCCTCGATGGCGCTTTCCACCGTCGCGTTGCCCGTCATCACGATTACCGGCACGACACCGTCCGGCTGCGCCGGCAGGTGATGCAGCAAATCGAGACCGCTGCCGTCGGGCAGGTTCAGATCGATCAATACGACATCGGGAATGAAACGCGTCAGTGCGGCGCGCGCTTCAGCGAGTGTGGCGGCCGTATCGACGGAAAATCCATCGGCGGCGACGATCGCATTGAGACCCGACAGGCTATTGGGATCGTCTTCGACAATCAGGGCGTGTGGCATGGCTGGCGTAATCAATTAGAGGAGTCGGGAAAGCGTCGGTGCCGGAAGAAATGACGCCATCCGCGGGAACATATCTCGACGGCGCGCGGGCTACCGGTTGACCAAAGCATTTGGCGTGCCAGATCGTTCTCCTATATAGAACAAGGGTTTGCGCCCGTCACTCGGCAAGAGCGTCAGGTCCGGTCCTCCGAGTGTGAAAAAACGACCGGTAAAG
Source organism: Trinickia sp. (assembly GCF_051961175.1). Taxonomy (GTDB): domain Bacteria; phylum Pseudomonadota; class Gammaproteobacteria; order Burkholderiales; family Burkholderiaceae; genus Trinickia. The sequence continues at coordinate 7,236 of NZ_JBQCDN010000179.1, forward strand.
TTTGCTTAACCATACACCACTCATACGAAAAAAAAAGCGCCCCGGGGGGCGCTTTCAGTCGGCATAACGTTCCGCATTACGCACTCTTGAGTGCGCCGAACACGGACAACGCTTATGCGCGGCTGCGGTATTCGTCCGTGCGCGTATCGATTTCGATGTTGTCGCCGATATTGCAGAACAGGGGAACTTGCAGTTCGAAGCCCGTGGTGATCTTGGCCGTCTTCAGCACCTTGCCCGACGACGTATCGCCCTTCACGGCCGGTTCCGTGTAGGTGATTTCGCGCACGAGCGTGGTGGGCAGTTCGACCGAAATCGCTTTTTCGTTATAGAACACGACTTCGCAGGGCATGCCGTCTTCGAGGTAATTGAGCGCATTGCCCATCATCTCGGCTTCGACTTCGAACTGGTTGTAATCGGCATCCATGAACACGTACATCGGATCGGCGAAGTAGGAGTAGGTCACTTCCTTGCGATCGAGCACGACGACGTCGAACTTGTCGTCCGCCTTGTAGACCGATTCCATGCCTGCGCCCGTCAGCAGATTCTTCAGCTTCATCTTGACGACGGCGGCATTACGGCCCGATTTGTTGTATTCGGTCTTTTGCACGACCATGGCGTCGCTGCCAATCATCACGACGTTGCCCGTGCGCAGTTCCTGTGCAATCTTCATAAAACGATCCTGTGCGAATAAAGTGGCTGATC
>NZ_JBQCDN010000180.1:0-12516 GCF_051961175.1 Trinickia sp.
CGAATCATTCGATCCGCCTCTCGCTCTCCTCGTTTTAGTCGCTTTTCTGATCGAAAAAACATCATGCAAGACACGAAGCCCCAACCTACGCAAATTACTTCGGACTCCGAACGATGGCAGTTCTGGATCGACCGAGGCGGTACGTTCACCGACATCGTCGCCCGTCGCCCGGACGGCATGCTGGTGACGCACAAGGTGCTGTCCGAGAACCCTGAGCGCTATCGCGATTCGGCCGTGCAGGGGATCCGCGAATTGCTCGGCGTGCCGGCCGGTGCACCCGTGCCTGCCGAGCTGATCGAATGCGTGCGGATGGGGACGACCGTTGCCACGAATGCACTGCTCGAACGCAAGGGCGAGCGCACCGTGCTCGCGATTACGAAGGGATTCGCGGATGCCCTGCGGATCGCCTATCAGAATCGCCCGAAACTGTTCGTACGCAATATCGAGCTGCCGACGCTGCTGTACGAGCGCGTCGTCGAAATCGATGAACGCATCGGCGCACGCGGCGAAGCGGTTCGGGCGCTCGATGAAACCAGCGCGCGCGCCGCACTTCAGCGCGCCTTTGATGAAGGCATCCGATCGTGCGCCATCGTATTGATGCACGCTTACAGGCATCCCGAACACGAACGCGCGCTGAAAGCCATCGCGCAAGAGATCGGCTTCACGCAGATCTCCGTCAGCCACGAAGTCAGCCCGCTCATGAAGCTCGTGTCGCGCGGCGACACCACCGTCGTGGACGCCTATCTCTCGCCCGTACTGCGCCACTATGTGCGCCAGGTGGAAAGCGAGCTCGGGGCCGTCCCGCTGCAGTTCATGCAGAGCAATGGCGGCTTGACGGACGCCCACCGGTTCCAAGGGAAGGACGCGATTTTGTCGGGGCCCGCGGGCGGCATCGTCGGCGCGGCGCAGGTCGCCGAGCTGGCCGGATTCGACCGCATCATCGGCTTCGACATGGGCGGCACCTCCACGGATGTGACGCACTACGCGGGGGAATACGAACGCGATTTCGTCACTGAAGTGGCCGGCGTGCGTATCCGCGCGCCGATGATGAAGATTCATACCGTCGCGGCTGGCGGCGGCTCGATCTGCAGCTTCGACGGCGCACGCTTCCGCGTCGGTCCCGAGAGTGCCGGGGCAAACCCGGGGCCGGCTTCGTACCGCCGCGGCGGTCCGCTGACCGTCACCGATTGCAACGTCATGACGGGAAAGCTCGATCCGAAGTGGTTCCCGAAGGTGTTCGGCCCCGAGGGCAACGAACCGCTCGACGATGCGATCGTGCGTCAACATTTCGCCGAGCTGGCGCATCAGGTCACCGCTGCAACGGGCATCGAACGCACGCCGGAAGCCGTCGCTGAAGGGTTCTTGAAGATCGCGGTCGAAAACATGGCCAACGCGATCAAGCAGATTTCGGTGCAGCGCGGCTATGACGTGACGCAATATACGCTCGCCTGTTTCGGCGGCGCGGGCGGGCAGCACGCCTGTCTCGTGGCCGATGCGCTCGGCATGACGCGCGTTTTCATCCATCCGCTCGCGGGCGTGCTGTCCGCCTATGGCATGGGCTTGGCCGACGTACGCGCCATGCGGCAACGGGCACTGGAAGTGCCGCTGGACGAACACGCGCTGGCAGCGTGCGAATCGGCCTTCGTTGATCTTGCCGATGCTGCGCGCGGCGAAGTATCCGCCCAGCGCATCGAGGACAGCCGCATTTCGCTGTGCTACAAGCTGCACGTGAAATATGACGGGACCGATACCGCGCTCGAAGTCGATTTCGACCAGGACGTCCCGACGGTGGTCGCACAGTTCGAAAAGCTCTACCGCACACGGTACGGCTTCCTGATGCCGAATCGCGCGCTGATCGTCGAAGCGGTGGCCGTAGAGGCGATCGGGCGGACGCGGCAGGCAGACGACGAGCGCTGGCCGCTTGCCGATCACTCGTCGGCCGAACCCGAGCCGATCGCGCGCACGCGCGTCTTCACCGGCGGCGAATGGCGCGAAACGCCCGTCTACGATCGCGATGCAATGGCGCCGGGCGCAACCATCGATGGCCCTGCGATCATCAAGGAGCGGACGGGCACGACCATCGTCGAGCCGGGATGGCAAATCGCGGTCACCCGCCATAATCATCTGGTCGTCGAACGCACGGTGCCGCTCGAAGCGCGCCATGCCGCCGGCACGCAGGCCGATCCGGTCCTGCTCGAAGTCTTCAACAACCTGTTCATGTCCATCGCAGAACAAATGGGCGTGACGCTGGCGAATACGTCGTACTCGGTCAACATCAAGGAACGTCTGGATTTTTCGTGCGCATTGTTCGATGCCAACGGCAACCTGATCGCGAATGCGCCGCACATGCCCGTTCACTTGGGTTCGATGGGCGAAAGCGTCCGCACCATCATTGACCGCCGAGAAGGGACGATGCGGCCGGGCGATGCGTTCGCGTTGAACGCGCCGTATGCAGGCGGCACTCACCTGCCCGACGTCACGGTGATCATGCCCGTCTTCGCCAACGGTTCAAGCGCACCGATGTTCTATGTTGCGGCACGCGGCCATCACGCGGATATCGGCGGCGTGACGCCGGGATCGATGCCGCCCGATTCGGTCCATGTCGACGAAGAAGGCGTGCTGCTCGATAACGTTCAACTCGTCGCCGAAGGCCGCTTCCTGGACGGACGCATTCGCGACAAGCTGCTGTCCGGACCGTGGCCCGTGCGCAACGTCGAGCAAAACCTCGCCGATCTGCGCGCGCAAGTGGCGGCGTGCACGAAGGGCGCTCAAGAACTCGAGCGCATGTGCGGCCAGTTCGGTCTCGATACGGTGCGTGCCTATATGCAGCACGTGCAGGACAACGCCGAAGAAGTCGTCCGACGCACGCTGTCGGTCCTCAAGGATGGCCGCTTCGAATACGCCTTCGACGACGGCGCGAAAATCGTCGTCAACGTTTCGATCGATAAGGTGCAACGGTCGGCCGTCATCGATTTTGCCGGAACGAGCGAACAGCAGCCGAACAACTTCAACGCGCCGTCGGCGATCTGCAAGGCGGCCGTGCTTTACGTGTTTAGAACGCTCGTCGATGAAGACATTCCGCTCAATGCCGGTTGCTTGAAGCCGCTCGACATCAGGATTCCGGAAGGGTCGATGTTGAATCCGCGCTATCCGGCGGCCGTCGTCGCGGGCAACGTGGAGACGTCGCAGGTCGTCACCGATGCGCTTTACGGTGCCCTCGGCGTATTGGCTGGCGCCCAAGGCACGATGAACAACTTCACGTTCGGCAACGACAAGGTTCAGTACTACGAGACGATTTGCGGCGGCTCGGGGGCTGGCCCCACGTTCGACGGTTGCAGTGCCGTGCAAACGCATATGACGAACTCGCGTTTGACCGATCCGGAAGTGCTCGAATGGCGCTTCCCGGTGCGGCTCGACGAATTCGGCGTACGTCGCGGCAGCGGCGGCGCGGGACGCCATCGCGGCGGCGACGGAACGCAGCGGCGCGTGCGGTTTCTTGAACCGATGACGGCCGTGATGCTTGCGAACCGGCGTCTGGTTCCGCCGTTCGGGCTCGAGGGTGGCGCACCCGGCGCGGTCGGCGTGAATTGGATCGAGCGCAAAGACGGCTCGCGCGAAGACTTCGGCGCACGCCATCGGATGCAAGTGGACGAGGATGATGTCGTTGTCATTCACACGCCCGGCGGCGGGGGCTACGGCGCGGCTTGAGCCCAAGCCTGAGCGGATCACCACCGCTCGGTAAGACACGAGACGACGCTCGGCGATTCACTCGCCGCAGCGTCGTTTTCGTATAAGACGAACGAAGAATTACTCAGCCGTACCGAGCAAATTCAAGTAAGTCTTGAGCGTTCGTTGGGCGGCCTCGGCCACAAGACGCGTCAAGGGGCCATCATTGCCCCCGACGCACGCCTCTTCCAGCGCAGCGCAGTAGGCAAGACGATCCTCGTGGAGGATGATTGCCGGCGGATAGCCGCCCTTCATCAATTCGAGGTTAAGTAGAAGCCGGCCCGTCCGGCCATTGCCGTCTGCGAACGGATGAATTTTTTCGAAGCGCACATGCAGTTGTGCAGCGCGCACGATGGCATGCATCCCGCCCGCGCTCGAATGCCAGGCGATGAGCGCGGCCATTTCCGCCGGCAGTTGCGAAAAATCCGCAGGTTTCGTGCTTGCACCGGCGATCGTCACGTTCGTGGTCCGGTATTCGCCCGCCTGTTTATCGTCGATCCCCTTCAGCACGCAGTCATGAATGTGTCGGATTTGTGACTCGGAAAGCGCTTCGTCACTGCCCACCCGCTCCTCGACAAACAGGATGGCGTCGCGGTGATTCAATACTTCGAAGTGCTCGCGAAGCAGTTTTCCGCCCACGGCAACGCCATCGAGCACGACCTTGGTTTCGTTCAACGTCAGGGAGTTACCTGCAATCGCGTTCGAGTTATAGGTCCATTCGGACATCAACGCTTCGCGCAACGATTGGAGGGTGTGTAACGGCAGGGGGTTCGCCGTATCAAGCTTCGCCTTGTCTGCATCGATGGCTTCGAGCAAGGGCTGTAAGGAGGAATCCATGAAATCACCGGTGCGTTCGGAAGGCCCACATTGTATATCCGCGGCCAACCCTTGACTTTTCCGGACGAAGTCTCGGTCCAATCTGCGTACTCCTGGCCAGCCGCAGTAGAATCGTCGGCAATCAGACATACGCCCAACGATATGTCCTTGCCCACCCCTACCCTGAAGACCGCTCGCCTCCTATTGCGTCCGTTCACCGAAGCCGATACGGATGCCATGTTCGCGCTGCATAGCAATCCCGATGTACTGCGCTACTGGGATGCGCCGCCTTGGAAGACGCGCGCGCAGGCGGAACAGTTCATCGCCAGGTGCAAGCAGTTCGAGCAGGAAGGCACGGGGGCGCGGCTGGCCATCGAGCGCTCAGCGGATGGCGCATTTCTCGGCTGGTGCGGTTTAGCCAACTGGGACCCGGCTTACCGTAGCGCAAGGATGGGCTATTGCCTCAACGAAGCCGCATGGGGCCAAGGCTTCGCCACCGAAGCCGCACGCGCCATGCTGCAGTGGGCTTTCGATACGCTGGACCTGAACCGCGTGCAGGCCGAAGCCGATACGCGCAACATCGCGTCGGGCCGCGTGCTCGAAAAACTTAAATTCATTCGCGAGGGGACGCTGCGCGAAGACTGTATCGTGAATGGCGAGGTGTCGGATTCATGGGTGTATGGGCTGCTTAGGCGCGATTTCAGTTCTTGAAAATCATCGTAGGGGCTCGTATGGATCGGTTCTCGATCAAGCGCAAGAACAGACCGTTCGGTCCGCGCCTCTTATGAAACATGATTGACCGGCGCAGCCAATAGACGTTAGGATCCGCTGCATGTCGAATCGCACTCATTCCCGCTCCTTGTGTTGCGCATGTTGTCGCTACATGCCGGGGGGAAGCTGCGTCTAGCGATTTTATCCAGCTACACGTCGTATCGATTGCCCTCTGGCCGCCCGTTGAAAAACCGGCGGCCTTTTCGTTTTTGGACGACACTTTCCGCACGGAGAACTCACTCGATGCCGCTCCAGCTGTATGACACCTGGTCGCGTACGGTCCGCCCGTTCACGCCCATCCAAGCCGGCCGCGTTGGGATGTATTGCTGCGGTCCTACCGTCTACGATTACGCGCACATCGGTAATCTGAGAACCTATGTGTTCGAGGATCTCCTGCGCCGAGTATTGATGCGCAACGGCTATGAGGTTCGGCACGTCGTCAATATCACCGACGTCGGCCATTTAACTTCGGATGCCGACGAGGGCGAAGACAAGATGGAAAAAGGCAGCCGGCGCACCGGAGAATCGGCGTGGGCGATCGCTCAGCGCTACACGGATGCTTTTGTCGAGGACTGGCGCGCGCTGCATCTGCTGGAACCCACCGTATGGTGCCGGGCAACGGATCACATGGCCGAGCAGATCGCATTCATCGGTGAGTTGGAACGTGCAGGCTACGTCTATCGGACAGACGACGGCATCTATTTCGACACGAGCAAACAGGACGACTACGGCTTTCTCGCTCGGCTCGATCGTGAGGGGCTGCAGGCGGGCAAGCGCGTCGCGATAGGGGCCAAGCGGCACATCACCGATTTCGCGTTATGGAAGTTCACGCCGGCCGGTGTCATGCGGCAGATGGAATGGGACAGCCCTTGGGGCCGCGGCTTTCCCGGTTGGCATATCGAGTGCTCGGCCATGTCGGCCAAGTATCTCGGCACGTGGTTCGATATCCATTGCGGCGGAGAGGATCATGTTGCCGTGCATCACAGCAACGAGATTGCGCAAACGCAGGCGGCACATGGCACGCGGCTGGCGAACTTCTGGATGCACGGGCATTTCCTCACGCTCGATGCGAGCGCGAAGATGTCGAAGTCGAGCGGCGATTTCATTCGTCTGCAAACTTTGCGAAGCAGGAATTTCGATCCGGCCGCATACCGCTACTTGTGTCTCACAGCCCATTACCGCAGCAAACTTCGTTTCAGTTGGGCCGCGCTCGAGGCAGCACACACTGCGTTGAATCGATTGCGGCATCTTTATCGCAGTTGGCCCGACGGGGGCTGCGTGGAGAGCGCATGGGTCGCGCGATTCGACGCCGAGGTGAACGAGGATTTGAACTTGCCTCGGGCGTTGGCTGTGCTTTGGGAGCTCGTGAAAAGCGACCTGCCGCCTGCGGCTTTGCGAGCCACTGTCGACAACTTCGATACGGTGCTCGGCCTCAGATTGCGAGATTGGAAGCCGGCCGAGCATGACATTCCCGAAAGCATTCGGGCACTGCTCGACGAACGCGAACAGGCCAGAACGGAGCGCAATTGGGCGAAAGCGGACGAGATACGGAAGACGTTGACTATGCGTGGGTGGAAAGTGGAGGACCTCCCGGGCGGACAGCGCCTTATCGAAATCGCTGCGGAGTAGCGCCCAAGGAATCCTCGGGGATCGAAGTCAACGCGATCCGGGCTACAGCGAAAGCAGCGGTTCCATGCCCGGCATCGGGACAAAGCCCTTCAGAGATGCGATACGGTCGATCCACGCGCGCACGGCGGGCCGAGCGTCGAGATCGAAGCCGTTGTCCCATGCGAGCGCAACGTACGGAAAGCATGCAATATCGCCGATGGTGGGGCCATCGGCGGCCAGCCACTGGCGATTCGCCAAGCGTTTTTCGAGTATATCGAGCGCCCTGTTGCCTGCCTGCTGCGCCGATGCGAGATCGCCGGGATAGCCAAAGAGTTGGATGGCGCGCGATAGAAACATACCGTTGACCTCGTTCTGCGCGAGCTCCATCCATTGCATGACCATGGCCATCTTGTCCGGTGCGGCGGGCAACCATGTCCTGGCAGCGTCATAGCGCGTGGCGATGTACACGAGGATGGCTGTCGAACCCCAGACGTGATGGCCGTTGTCGTCGATCGTCGGGATTTGTCCCCGCGGGTTCAAATCGAAGTAAGCCGGATCGACGACGTTCTTTCCGGCGGTGGCGTTCACGATTTTTTCGTCGTATTCGATACCCAGGAAAGAAAGAAGCAGGCGCACTTTATAGCTATGGCCCGATGTCGGGCGATGGTAGAGCAACATTTTTCTTGGCACTCCGATCGTTGATACGGTGCAAATGATGGTCGCCCACTGGATCGATAAGGCGTGCCAAATTATGTTTGACCGCATAGTGCACGGCAATGAAGAAATTATTGATGCACGCGTTTAGGTTTCCTTTACGCACGGCGGGTTTGCGAACGTCGCATGACCATCGAACGCGCAGGGGCATCGCTCCCGATGGGGGACGACGTGGTAGGCTATCGATAACTTTCCTTGTTTTTGAGAATTGAAATGACATCGCTTGGAAAATCGATTGAAATTTATATCGCCGCGAAGGATGGCAATCGCCCGCATTTGATATCGGATGCATTCACGGCGGATGCCGAGCTTTTCATGGAATTAAAAACCAACGAGATTTCTTTCCCCACCAACGTCAAAGGCGCCGCAGGGATTTCTGATGTTCTCGTGAGTGAGTTCGCGCTCAAGTACGAGAACGTCTATACGTTTTGCATCGGGAAGCCGCCTGAAAATCAACTTTCGCTCTGCTGCTACTGGCTCGTATGCATGACCGAGAAAAGCACAGGCGCCGCCCGGGTTGGGTTCGGTCAGTACCAGTGGGATTTTGATGACGCGCAAGGGAAGATCGCGAAGCTTCGGATCACGATCGAGGAAATGAACACGTTGCCTGCCGCATGGAGTCCGGCGATTCTCGGTTGGGCTCGCGCGCTGCCGTATCCGTGGTGTCCGTCTCATGCCCTCGCGCGCAATGTGCCCGCCTTCGAGCCGGTTCAAAGAATTACTGACAGATTGGATCAGTTGGCTGCGGCGGCGGGATAGACGTCGGCAATTGATGCCCCCCGATAGGGTCGACCCATCCTAGCGGGTTCGAGATTCTTAACCGCCAGCCACCGTCGCGGCCCCTCTCCATCACTTGAGCCTCATCGTGGCGTTATGGGTGAAAAGACCCAGCAATCCATCAAGGTTGCCTGCGTTCATTGCTGCATCGAATGCAGCCGGGACTTCACTGGGGGGCATTGCAGCCAGCGGACTTGCTCTCTACTGCCGCAAGAAAGTTCGCCATAATCTGCGCAACCTCTGACGGCGCCTCGAGCGGAGACAGGTGTCCAACGCCAGGAAGAATATGCATCGCCGCGTGCGGGACGCGAGGCAGCAACTCCGCCTGCAAGGTACTGATGCGATCGACCTGGTCCAGCTCCCCGGAGATGACGATGGTCGGTACGTCGATCGCCCCCACCGCTGCCGTCATGTCTTCGCGCATCGCGATCTCGGGCCAAGCGGTCTTCGCCTGCGGGGCGCCCTTCAGACTGTCCTGGATAACCTGTTCGCGGCACGCGGCGTCGAGCGGCTTCGCGGTTAGTACGTTATCGATGACGAATTCGACGGATTCCCGTGATTGATAGGCGCCCGACAAGATCGCGCGCTGCTCTTCCGACAGCAGCATCGGCGATGGAGGAGACGGAGCAACGAGTACGAGACCCTCGAGCCCGCTCGGCCTGCGCGATGCGATGAGCTGTGCGACCTTGCCGCCCATGGAATGCCCGACCAGGACGTACCGTTCCAAACCAACCGCTGCAATGACCCCTTCTGCGTCATCGGCCAGATCTGCGATACGGTAGCCATCCGCGGGGGCGTCGGAGTCACCCCAGCCTCGATGATCGGTGGCCACAACCCGATACTGGTCGGAGAGCCTTTCGGCAACCCTGTTCCACGTGCGGGATGAGCCGCCGCAATAGTGCAGGAAGACAAGCGCCAGATTCCCGCTGCCTCGCTGCGTGACATGAATCCGCGTGCCGTTCGTTTCGATTTCCATTTCGCCCACCTTTGCTCGACAGATGACAATGCGCGAATAGTAGGCGTGCGTCGAAGTTTTGATAATTGCCGGCTGGGTGTCGACAGTCGATAATGGCGTTATCGAATCGGGGAATGGAATGGACCGGCTGACAAGTCTGGCTGTGTTTGTCGCCGCGGTGGAGGAAGGCAGCTTTGCTGCCGCTGCGCGGCGTTTCGGGCTATCGCCAGCGATGGCTGGCAAGCATGTGAGTGAGATCGAGGCGCGGCTGAATGCCCGTCTGCTGCAGCGAACCACGCGACGGCTGACTTTGACCGACGCGGGCCAGGCGTACTACGAACGCAGCAAGCAGATCCTGGATGCGTTTGACGAAGCTAACCGCGTGGCTGGCGACTCGCAAGGCGTGGCGCGTGGCATCCTTCGTGTCGCAGCACCCGTGACCTTCGGCTCAATGCATCTGGGTCAGGTCATCGCGCGATATGCCGAAGATCACCCGCAGGTGAATGTCGAAGTTGTCCTCGGCGATCGGTATGTTGACCTGCTCGACGCAGGCATAGACGTCGCCATCAGGATCGGTCGTCTGCAAGACCCGGCGCTGGTCACACGTCGAATCGCCCCGTGCGGGATGGTCGTCTGTGCATCACCGAAGTACATCGAGCGACATGGAGCGCCCCTCGAGCCCGGCGATCTGCTTCAGGCGCCGAGGCTTGCGTTCAGCGAGGCCGTATCTGCAGGAGACTGGACTTTATTCGATGCAAGCGATCGAGCCTATGTCATCGACGGACCTCCGAGGATCTCGTCCAACAACATGCAGATGTTGTTGGCCGCCGCGCTCGTCGGTGCCGGAATTGCGTATGGCCCGACGTTCGTCTTCGGGGAGCACCTGCGGCGTGGCGATCTGGTGGCGCTGCTGCCGGATTACCGCACGACGGAATTGGCGATCCAGGCCGTCTATCCCAGCGCACGGCAGATACCGCTCAAGGTGCGCCGCTTCGTAGATTATCTTGCGGATGCGTTTGGCGATGAACCGCCTTGGGATGCCGGGATTGTTAAATGATCGGCCATATTCAGGGCGCGGCCTGTCAGGGGGCCGTCTGGGCAGACGGCTTTGCAGGTCAGAATAGCGGTTTGCCGATCGTGTTCGGCGAAATGTCGTCGAAGAACAGGTGTGCCTGTACCAGAATTCCAACATGCGAACCACTGGCGCTGTTGATCGGTATCCGGGCTTCGACACGAACTGCCCATAGCGATTGACCCAGATGAATCCCGGTGCCTTGGCGAGTCAACTATCTGCTGTAACCGAAGCCTGTGCTTCGGTCATTCCTTCTCTGGCATGGCCGATGAATGATGGCTTGTAATTAGCCATTGCGCCCCATCCCAACGATACGTGTAGGTATAACGGGCCTTAACAACCGCCCCGGTTCTTGCGAAGGTGAAAGTGTAAAGCCCAGCGTCCACGGCCGAATTGCATCCCAGTTCGACGTAGCGGAAATCAATCTTGCCGGAGGGGCGATCCTCCAGAAAATGGCTGAAATAGTCCTCCTTCTCAGCAACCGTCAAGCGCGGCTTATTAGATACCGTCGGAAGAAGAATCGAATGCTCGGCGTAGTTAGCGACTACCTTGCGCGGATCTCCAGTTTGCAGGGACTGATTCCATCGATCAAACAACGCCGCAATCTCCTCATTCGACGCGACTCGACAACTGCCAGCGCGGAGCGACGACGCGTTGTTCGACGTGGCTTGGTCTGCGGCGCATCCCGCGAGCGCCAGCACCACGACAGCAACGGTAATTGACTTCATGGCGACACCTTTCCATTCAGACGTTTGATCTTTCCAGCGAGTCTGAGAGCGAGGCGGAACGCGGATCTCCCGCTGATCAGCCACGGCGCAGGCGAGTTGGACATACCCGTCGCAGATCCCGGCAGACGGTAGCGAATGAAACGATCCACAGTTGAACAAGTATCGTTAAGGTCGTCTGTTCGCCGGCGAACCTCGGATGAGGTCTGTCCCGCGACGCGCGGTGTATGGCTCAGTGCGGCCAGTTTCACGCACTCGACCTCAGCGCTGAGATCGTCGACAATCGCATCCCGTGTGACTAACGGCGGTGTGGAAATGCCGTCTGGGCTTCCGATGGCTGATGCCGTGCCACGTGGTACCGACAAGGCAAAAATCCGATAGCAGGTACGCAAGAGGTTCGAAGGGGCGCTGGCCAACGACACGAAATGGAACGAGGTGATTTCTTTCGTGCGCGGGGGCCGAGCAGACTGCCCCATGCGATGATGTGCCGCGGCCAACATGAGATATGAAATGACAACGACATTCGACGAGGCAACAACGGCGGCGATCGCCGCGTTTGCCCAGCTGGATTTCTACACGGCTGTGCAGGCTATGCGCGCCGAGGCCGACTACGACCACGAACGGGAGCAGTGGATCTCGCGCTATATCGATGAACACGGCGGCGGCGCGGACGATGCGGAATACGACGCCTTGCACGCGCAGGCCCAAGCAACCCCGGAATTCGCGCAGTTCGTCGATGCCGTTCGCAGGGAAATCCTCGACTACTTTGGCGTGGCCGACGTTCAACTGGACTCGGTGATCGTGCTGCGCAATGACGACACCGATGAGCTCTGGGCGGAGGTCAACCGGCGGCGGAACGCGCTGGGGACCGGTGAAGTGCGCGGCGATCTCTGATCGTCTGTGTCATTGGAGTTTGAAGTCGTGCTTGGGCGGCGGAATCGCACACCCATCGCGGATTTTGACTCCGAGGATGCCTCGGCGCTAACAGAAGACGCCGGCTGCTCTTCATAGGGCAGCCAACCGTCCCGCGGGTTTCGGCATCTAAAGGTGCTGGCCCGCACGCCGCCAGCCTCCATCAAAGAAATATCTCCCACCGTCCACAATATCCGCGCGCCCCATTCGTCTTCAAGCGCATGGAACCGCCATTCACCCCGGACACGATGAACGAACGAGACCGCGACATGACCGCGACGCTCGTGCGCGAACGCACGCGGCTCGGGAATTACATTCGGCGCCGTGTACGAAACCAAAGCGACGCCGAGGACATCTTGCAGGACGTCTTCCACGAATTCGTGCAGGCGTACCGCCTGCCCGCCCCGATCGAGCAGGCAAGCGCGTGGCTGTTTCGCGTC
>NZ_JBQCDN010000181.1:0-7629 GCF_051961175.1 Trinickia sp.
CCGCCCGGCACCGGTGCGATGATCTCGGCCACGGTGGCTTCGCGCTGCGCCGGCAGCACGACGATCGCATCGCCCACGCGCACTTCGCCCGCTTCGACGCGGCCCATGTAGCCGCGGAAATCATCGGCGCTCGCACCGTCCTGGCGTGCCACCCATTGCACCGGGAAGCGCAGCGCCTCGCCCGTGGCCTGCGCCACCGGCAGTTGTTCGAGTACATCGAGCAGCGGCTCGCCCGCATACCAGGGCATGCGCTCGCTGGCCTGCACGATGTTGTCGCCCTTCAGTGCCGAGACCGGCACGAAGCGCACACCGGCCAACCCCAACTGCCGCGCCAGCTCTACATACGCATCGCGGATCTCGTTGAAGCGCGCCTCGCTGTAGTCGATCAAGTCCATCTTGTTGATCGCCACGATCGCATGCTGCAAGCCCAGCAGCTTCACGATCGCGCTATGGCGCTTCGTTTGCGGCAACAGGATCGTGCGGCCCGCGTCGTCCTTCGTCACGCGCGTCGCATCGATCAGGATGATCGCCGCATGCGCCGTCGACGCACCCGTCACCATGTTGCGCGTGTACTGCTCGTGCCCCGGCGTATCGGCGATGATGAACTTGCGCTTGGCCGTGGCGAAGTAGCGATAGGCCACGTCGATCGTGATGCCCTGCTCGCGCTCGGCTTCCAGGCCATCCGTGAGCAGCGACAGGTCAATTTCCTCGCCCACGGTGCGCTTGTTCTTCGCCCGCGAGAGTGCCGAAAGCTGATCGGACAGCACGGCCTTGCTGTCATAAAGCAGGCGGCCGATCAGCGTGCTCTTGCCGTCGTCGACACTGCCCGCCGTGATGAAACGCAGCACGCCGAGGTCTGCCGGTTGATGAGGAGTACTCATGTTCTCAATCCCGTCCTAATGTTTTCGGTGTGCTTAGAAATAACCTTGCTTCTTGCGCTGCTCCATCGCAGCTTCGGACGCCTGATCGTCCATGCGCGTCGCGCCGCGCTCGGTGATGTCGGTCACCGCCGTCTCGGCGATGATCTTTTCCACGTCGTCGGCGTCGCTCTCCACCGGGCAGGTGCAGCTGATATCGCCCACCGTGCGGAAGCGCACGAGCGCCTGCTCGCTTTGCTCGCCCTCGCGCATCGGCGTAAGCGGCGTCACCGGCACGAGCAAGCCGTTGCGGCGCACGATCTCGCGCTCATGCGCGTAATAGATCGAGGGCAATTCCAAGCCTTCGCGCGCGATGTATTGCCATACGTCCAGCTCGGTCCAGTTCGAGATCGGAAACACGCGCAGATGCTCGCCCGCATGCAAGCGTGCGTTGTACAAGCTCCACAGCTCGGGGCGTTGCGCCTTCGGATCCCATTGGCCGAATTCATCACGGAACGAGAAGATGCGCTCCTTGGCGCGCGCCTTCTCTTCGTCGCGGCGCGCCCCGCCGATCATCGCCGTAAAACCGTGCTCGGCGATCGTCTCGAGCAGCGTCACCGCTTGCGCCGCATTGCGCGAATCGGTCTCGCGGCGCAGCCGCACCGTGCCGCGCTTGATCGAATCTTCGACATGGCCCACCACGAGTTGCGCGCCAATCTGCTCGGCCCGGCGATCGCGGAAATCGATCACTTCGGGGTAGTTGTGCCCCGTATCGATATGCACGAGCGGGAACGGCAGCGAGGTCTTGCGCTTGGCGCCCAGCCCGAACGCCTTCAACGCCAGATGCAGGACGACCACCGAATCCTTGCCGCCCGAAAACAGCAGCGCCGGCTTGCTGCATTCGGCCACGAGCTCGCGCAGGATGTGGATCGATTCGGCCTCGAGCCAGTCGAGGTGGTCCATGCGGGATGCGCTGACCGTGAGCGGGGTCGTCGCAGAAGGTTCGAGAATCGTGCTCATGTTTAACGGTTTCCTATCGTTTGCCCGTGGGCCGCGCCCGGCGCCGATGCGCTCGAGTGAGCCGTCACGGCATTCGGATGCTGCATATGCTGTTCTGTGCTGCTCGTCCGGTACCTATCCGGAGCGCGTCAGGCCGAAGCCGGCGCGCCGCCCGGCGCGAACTGCACCGTCGACACCGTGACATGCAGTCCACATTCTTTCGAGTCGCGCGACTCCCACCACCAGCGCCCCGCCCGGCTGTCCTCGCCGGGACGCACTGCGCGCGTGCACGGCTCGCAGCCAATGCTGGGATAGCCGCGCGCGTGCAGCGGATTGACGGGCACGTCGAACAGCTGGAGATACGCCCAAACCTCGCCTTCGCTCCAATCCGCCAGCGGGTTGTATTTCGCGATGTTGCGCGCGGCGTCATGCTCTTCTTCGTGCAGCTCGGCGCGCGTCACGGACTGCTCGCGACGCTGCCCCGTCACCCAGGCGTCCACGCCGGACAACGCGCGGTTCAACGGATCGACCTTGCGGATCTCGCAACAGCGCTTGCGCAACTCGACGCTTTCGTAGAACGCGTTCAACCCGTGCGACTTCGCGTATTCGTCCACGGCTTCGGCTTGCGGATGAAACTGCTCGATCTCGTAGCCGTACCGTTCGCGGACACGATCGATCATGCCGACCGTCTCCGCATGCAAGCGGCCCGTATTCAGCGAAAAAATGCCGATCGCCGCCGAGCGCGACAAGATTGCATGGGTCAGCACCATGTCTTCCGCGGCCAGGCTGCTGGCGAGCTTGATACGAGCATGGCGCTTCGCGATCTCATCGACGAATGCGTGCAGGCGATCGATCTTTGCCTCGAGCGCCGCATCGACGGGCGCGGCGGCGGGCGTGCGGTCCTGGCTCATGCGCGCTCCGATTCAAGTGCCGCGCGGCGGCGAAACAGCGGCTGCGGCGTATCGAAGGCGCTTTGATACTGGACCGAGAACTCCTCGAAAGCGCGCAGCGCGTCGTGGATGTCTTTATCGGCGCGCACGGCAAATGCATCGAAGCCGCAGCGGAACATGAAATTCAAGTGATCGCGCAACACATCGCCGATCGCGCGCAACTCGCCTTGCCAGTGGTAGCGCTCGCGCAGCAAACGCGCGGTGCTATAGCCACGGCCGTCGCGGAAAACGGGGAAATCGACGCCGATCAGCGAAATCTTGTCGAAGTCCGCGGTGAGATCGGCCGGCTCGTCGTCAGGGGCGAGCCATACGCCGAGCGCGTCTTGCGAGCGCGATGCGATCAGCGCCTCGCGCGCTTGCTTCCAGAGCGCGAACGGAACGAGCACACGGCCGGTGGGCAGTGCATCGGCCGCGGGCAGTGTACCGTCTTCGGCCGCGCGCACCACCGTCCAATCGTCTTCCACCACGGAGCGGTTCTTGATAATCGAAGTCATCTGCAAATATCCCTCTTCGCGCGGCGGTTATGCGTGCGCCGGCTGGCGCGACGCGTACACGCGTTCCTTGAACGGCGCCACGCCGATCCGATTGTAAGTGTCGATAAAGCGCTCGCCGTTGATGCGGTTTTCGAGGAAGGTATCGATGACCTTGCTCATGACGTCGGGCATCTCTTCCGCTGCGAACGACGGCCCGATCACTCGGCCCAGACGCGCACCGGTCGCGCCCATGCCTTGCTCGCCGCCCAACGTCACTTGGTACCACTCCGAGCCGTCCTTGTCGACGCCTAGAATGCCGATGTTGCCGACGTGGTGGTGGCCGCAGGAATTGATGCAACCCGAGATGTTCAGCGACAGATCGCCCAGGTCGTGCACGTAGTCGAGATCGTCGAAGCGGTCCTGAATCGCCTGTGCGATCGGCAGCGACTTGGCATTCGCGAGCGAACAGAAGTCACCGCCCGGGCACGCGATGATGTCGGTCAGCAAACCGATGTTCGGCGTGGCGAAGCCTTGCTGCTTGGCTTTCTCCCACAGCGCGAAGAGGTCGCGCTTTTTGACGTCGGCGAGAATCAGGTTTTGCTCGTGGGACACGCGCAGTTCACCGAACGAGTACTGATCGGCCCAATCGGCCACCGCTTCCATCTGTTCGGCGGTGGCGTCGCCCGGCGCGCCCTTGGCGGGCTTCAACGAGAGCGTGACCGCGGCGTAACCGGGCACCTTGTGCGGGCGCAAGTTGCGCTCAATCCAGCGCGCGAATGCACGATTTTCCAGCAGATGCGTTTCGAACGATGCGTCGGTATCCGACAGCTTTTCGTAAGCCGGCGGCGTGAAATGACGAGCGACGCGATCGAACTCGGCTTGCGTCAGCGTCGAGGGGCCGTCTTTCAGATGCTGCCACTCCTCTTCCACTTCCCGAGCGAATTTTTCCGTACCGAGCGCCTTCACGAGAATCTTGATGCGCGCCTTGTACATATTGTCGCGACGGCCGAAGCGGTTATACACGCGCAGCACGGCTTCGCAGTAGGTCAGCAGGTGCTGCCAAGGCAGGTTCTCGCGGATGATCGGGCCGACGATCGGCGTACGGCCGAGGCCGCCGCCCGCGAGAATGGCGCAGACCACCTCGCCCGCCTCGTTCTTCGACAGGTACACACCCAGATCGTGGATCTGCACCGCGACGCGATCTTCCTTCGATGCCGACACCGCAATCTTGAACTTGCGCGGCAGCCAGCTGAATTCGGGGTGGAATGTCGACCATTGGCGCAGAATCTCAGCCCACGGACGCGGATCGACGATCTCATCGGGGGCCACACCGGCGAACTGGTCCGCCGTGATGTTGCGGATGTCGTTGCCGGACGTCTGGATGCCGTGCATCTGCACCGAGGCGAGGTCCGCCAGCAGATCGGGCGTTTCCTCGAGCTTGATCCAGTTGTACTGAATGTTCGTGCGCGTCGAGAAGTGGCCGTAGCCGCGGTCGTACTTGCGCGCGATGTGCGCCAGCATGCGCAACTGGTCGCTGCGCAAGTTGCCGTACGGGATCGCGATGCGGTGCATGTAGGCGTGACGCTGCATGTAGAGGCCGTTTTGCAGGCGCAGCGGGCGGAACTCGTCCTCGCTCAATTCGCCCGACAAACGGCGGCGGACCTGGTCGCGGTACTGCGCGACGCGCTCGTCGACGATGGTCTGGTCGTACTGATCGTATTGATACATTCGGGACCCCAGGTTGTGTTGCGCCGCTGCTCGCGGCGCCCGAATCGAATCTTAGGCAGACAACCGCCCCTCGTTCAGACGGTTCTGTCATCCGCTAATGACGAAAACAGCTATACATATTGAAAAACGTCCGCCGATCGTAATAAACTGGCCTTATATTTCAAACGACTAAAAAATTCTTTCCTTATGCCGATAGGGTTATAAATGAACCTGCACCAATTTAGGTTCGTGCGCGAGGCGGTCCGACAGAACTTCAACCTGACTGAGGCCGCCAAGGCGCTGTTTACGTCGCAGCCGGGAGTCTCCAAGGCGATCATCGAGCTGGAGGATGAGCTCGGGGTCGAGATTTTTACGCGCCACGGCAAGCGGGTCCGTTCGCTGACGGAGCCGGGACGGATCATCCTGGCCTCGGTCGAGCGGATCTTGCAGGAGGTGGAAAGCCTGAAGCGTGTGGGCAAGGACTTCGCGGCGCAGGACCAAGGCAACCTCGTGATCGCCGCGACGCACACGCAGGCCCGCTACTCGCTGCCCGGCGCCATTGCGGAGTTCAAGAAGCGCTTTCCGAAGGTGCATCTGTCGATTCTGCAAGGCAGCCCGACCCAGGTGGCGGAGATGGTCATGCACGACCAGGCCGATATCGCGGTGGCCACCGAAGCGATTTCGTCGTACAAGGAACTCGTCTCGCTGCCCTGCTTCCAGTGGCACCACGTGGCGGTCATGCTGGCCGACCATCCGCTGCTGCAGCGCAAGCAGCTTTCGCTCGAAGATCTCGCACAGTACCCGCTGATTACCTACGACAACGCCTTCGCCGGCCGCAGCAAGATCAACCAGGCGTTTTCGCTGCGGGGGCTCGCGCCGGACATCGTGCTTGAAGCGATCGACGCCGACGTCATCAAGACGTACGTCGAGCTGGGTCTGGGCGTGGGCATCATGGCCGACATCGCGTTCAACGCCGAACGCGATCGCCATTTGCGCGCGATGCCCGTCGGACACCTGTTCGGCAGCAATCTGACGCGTGTGGCGCTCAAGCAGGGTGCCTATCTGCGCAGCTACGTCTATACGCTGGTCGAATTGCTTTCGCCGACACTGAATCGCAAGCTGATCGAGCAGGCGCTCAAGGGCGAGCATGACAGCTACGAACTGTAAGCCAGTCAGCGGCAAGGCGAAAAGTCCGCCCGGCAAACGCGCGCAGTTGGGTGCGGTGCTTAGGCGCCCGCCGGTGAATCCATATTTAACTCGTTAGCCACGAATCTCAGGAGACCCTTGCATGGCGTTGTCCGCAACCTTCCGCCGCGCGCTCGCCCTCGCGGCCTGTACAGTCGCCTGCGCGGCGTTCACCGCCCCCGCGCGCGCCGACATCAAAGTGGGCATCGATTTGTCTTCGACGGGCCCGGCCGCCGTCATCGGTATCACCAGCAAGAACGCGATGCTGATGTGGCCGAAGACGATTGCGGGGCAAAACGCAGAATATCTTTTCCTGGACGACGGCTCCGATCCTGGCGCCGCCGTGCGCAATATCAACAAGCTGATCCACGAGGATCGTGTCGACGTCATCGTCGGCCCGAATGTGACGCCGGCTGCACTGGCCGCGCTCGATCCGGTGGCGAACTCACATACGCCGATGATCACGTTGATCGGCTCGGGCAGTGTGGTCGAGCCGCAAACCGGCCCGCGCGTCTGGGCGTTCAAGATGGCCCAGACGGACAGTGCCATGGCCGATGTGATGACGCGCTACATGGCGAATCATGGCGTGAAGACGGTCGGGTTCATCGGTTTCGCCGACAGCTACGGCGACGGCTGGCTCAAAGCGTTTTCGACGTTGGCGAAGCTGCGACATATCTCGATCGTCGGAACGGAACGCTACAACCGCACCGATTCGAGCGTGACGGGACAGGTGCTCAAGCTGATGGCAGCGAAGCCCGATGCGATCCTCGTCGCGGGTGCGGGCACGCCGGCCGTGCTGCCGCAGCGGGAGTTGGTCGAGCGCGGTTTCAAAGGGCCGATCTACCAGACGCACGGCATCGCCACGCCCGAGTTCATCAAGCTCGGGGGCAAGGATGTCGAAGGGACGCTGTTCCCGACGCAGCCTGTCATGGTCGCGCGTACGCTGCCGGCCGATCATCCGTCGAAGAAGGAGGCGCTGGCGTTCGTCGAATCGTACGAGGCCAAGTACGGGGCCGGTAGCGTCACGCAGTTTGCGGCCGATGCGGCGGGCGTCTTTCCGCGCTTGAACGACGCTGTCGCGCGTGCGCTGAAGCAAGCGCAACCGGGCACGGAGTCGTTCCGTACGGCCCTGCGGACCGCACTGGAACAGGCGCACGAACTCGTCGTGCCGAACGGCGTCGTCAATACGAGCGCGAGCGACCATGTCGGCCTCGATCAGCGCGCCAGCGTGATGGGGACGATCAAGGGTGGGAAGTTCGTCTACCTGGGCCAGTGAGGGGCGGGTGCCGGCCGCGGCATAGATGCTTGTCAGCGGAGACGATTTCCGCCATAATCGCGCTCTTCG
The DNA here is from genome assembly GCF_051961175.1 of Trinickia sp. GTDB lineage: Bacteria > Pseudomonadota > Gammaproteobacteria > Burkholderiales > Burkholderiaceae > Trinickia. Next base: position 7,517 of record NZ_JBQCDN010000181.1, read on the forward strand.
CGTCCGGCGTGTTCTATCGCCGACGAAAGCCCGGGTGGTGAAACAGGTAGACGCAGGGGACTCAAAATCCCCCGCCGCAAGGCGTGCCGGTTCGAGTCCGGCCCCGGGCACCA
>NZ_JBQCDN010000182.1:0-19043 GCF_051961175.1 Trinickia sp.
ATCGAATGCGATTACTGGAGCGGCCAGATGATGTGGGAGTTCTATCAGGAACTTCAGGGCGGCAACGGCCCGGTGTTTCTGAAACTCGATCATCTGGCCGAAGAAACGATTCAAACCATCGAGCAGATCCTGCATACGAACGAACGCCCAAGCCGCGGCCGCTTCCATGCCGGGCGAGGGACCGACTATCGCACGCAGATGGTGGAAATGCACATTTCCGAAATCGGCTTTTGCAGCGGGCACAGTGCGTCGGGCGTCCATGTGAACGCGAATGCGCAAACCACCGTACCGGGCCTTTACGCCGCCGGCGACATGGCCGCGGTCCCGCACAACTATATGCTCGGCGCCTTCACTTACGGCTGGTTCGCGGGCGAGCACGCTGCGCAGTATGCCGCCGGTCGCGAACATGCGCGAGTCGATGAAGAGCAGGTGGAGGCCGAACGCGCGCGCGTGCTCGCGCCGCTCACGCGCGAACAAGGGCTCGCACCGGCACAAGTCGAATACAAGCTGCGCCGGTTCGTCAACGACTACCTGCAACCGCCGAAAGTGACGCGCAAGATGGAGATCGGGTTACAGCGCTTCGCCGAAATCGCCGAGGACATCGAGTCGATCAAGGCGAACAACCCGCACGAACTGATGCGCGCGGCCGAAGTCAGGGCGATCCGCGATTGCGCGGAAATGGCAGCGCGTGCCTCGCTGTTCCGCACCGAAAGCCGTTGGGGACTCTACCACCACCGGGTCGACTATCCCCATCGCAACGATGCCGAGTGGTTCTGCCACACGCATCTCTACAAGGATGCCAACGGCACCATGGCCAGCGGGAAGCGAGCCGTCGAACCGTACATCGTGCCGCTCGAGCAAAGCGAGCGCGGGGCCTATGACGCATTACGTATCCGTGAACGCCCAGCCGTTGCGGAAACGGTTTGAGCCGCATCGAACGCAAGGAGATTTCATCCATGTCTTACACACCGCACGACATCTTTCAGCGCAGCAGCGCGCCGGTAACGATCGACGAATCCCGATGCATCGCGGATAAGGGGTGCACGGTCTGCGTCGATGTATGTCCGCTCGACCTGCTGGCCATCGACCTGACGAAGGGCAAGGCTTACATGCAGTTCGACGAATGCTGGTACTGCATGCCCTGCGAACGCGACTGCCCGACCGGCGCGGTGAAAGTCGACATCCCGTATCTGCTGCGCTGAGCGAAGCACGATCGCCCGGCCCTGATCGCCCGGCCCCCTCATTTCTCTGCTTATCGACATGAAGCTTCCCATTCACGCCATTCGTCTATCGATCGCGCTTTTCATCGGCGCATCGGCCACCGTCTCTCACGCGGAAACGATCCGCGTGGCCATCGGCACGCAGGACACGACGATCAACTGCGCACCCGGGGGCTTGCTGATCCGCGAACTCCATCTCCTGGACAAATACCTGCCCCATACCGGCAAATACAAGGACGCGCAGTACGATGTGCAATGGAAGGACTTTACTTCCGGTGCGCCGCTCACGAACGAGATGGTCGCAGGGAAGCTCGATTTCGGGGCGATGGCGGACTTTCCGGGCGCCCTGAACGGTGCGGCTTTTCAGAAGGCCGGCAAACGCAGCGTCTTCATCACGGTGCTGTCCGGCAGCATCGACGGAAGCGGCAACGGCATTGTCGTGCCGATGAATTCGCCGCTGCACTCGATCGCGGACTTGAAAGGCAAGACGATCTCCGTACCGTTCGCCTCCACCTCGCATGGGATGCTGTTGCGTGCCATCAAGGCACAAGGGTGGAATCCCGATACCGACGTCAACATCATCACGCAGGCACCCGAGGTGGCCGGCAGCGCACTGAAGGCCGGCAAGATCGATGCGCATGCCGATTTCGTGCCGTTCGCCGATCTGTTCCCGTACCGCGGCATCGCTCGCAAGATCTACGACGGCGCGCAAAGCCATGCGCCGACGTTTCACGGCGCGCTCGTCGATGCCGCGTATGCGCAGAAGTACCCGGAGATTGTCGTTGCGTATTTGCGCGCAACGATCGAAGCCAATCGGCTGATGAACGAAGACCCGGAGAAGTACAGCCTGCTGATCCAAAAAGTCACGGGCGTTGAAGCGCCGGTGGATTATCTCTATCACGGCCCGCTCGGCATTCAAACGCGCGATCTGACTTGGAAACCGGAATATCGCCAGGCCGTCGCGACCGCCATCGATACCCTGAAGCTGCTGAAGAAGACCGATACCGCGCTCGATCCGAAGACGTTCATCGACGATCGCTATATCCGCGAAGCGTTCAAGGAGTCGCACCTCGATTACGACGCCGCGCTCGCGAACTACGCGAAGTTGCCGTTGACGGCGAACGATGCGGTGACCGGCAAGCCCATTCAGAATGACCGCGACGTCGCTCAAATCTGGCTCACGAACGAAGCCCACGTGCGCAACTACGCCAATCCGGCCGAGGCGTTCGCGGCACTGGACAAGGGCAGGCGCGGCAGCGAACCCGTGCGCGTCGTGTATGTGCGTGACCACACCAACGGCCTGAAGCTGTTCGCCAAACAAGCCTGGTACGTCAAGGATCGCAACGGAGCGATCGTGGCGTTCCTGCTTCGGTCGAGCGCAAGCGCCTACGCACAGCAAATCTCGGGCAAAGTCGACGACTACGCAGCGGTCTCCGGCCAAGCCGAGCCCTCGCTCGCCGCGCGTTAGTCATCGTTCATTCCATCAAAACGGAGTGTGATCCGCATGGCCGTCACGTTTGACCTTCCTGAGCTTCGCTCGCGTAAAGCGCTCGAGCGCGCGCCATCGGCCTTGCCGCGGGCGGGCGCGATATCCGCGCTCCGCCGCCGCCTCGTGCAATTGGCTTCGATCGCAGTGTGCATCGCGCTCTGGCAGCTCGCCGTGCATCTCCGGCTGTCGCTCGGCGTCGTCACGTTCGCCACTGTGCCGGAACCGGCCGATGTGGCGCGGGCGCTTTGGGCGCAGCTGCATTCTCCGAAACTGCCGATGCATCTGGCCGCGAGCACGTTTCGCGTCCTCACCGGGTTTTGTGCAGCGGCGGTGGTCGGCATCACACTGGGGCTCGCGATCGGCCGGCATCGTCTGCTCGAAGATGCGATTCTGCCGCCGCTCGAGGTACTGCGGCCGATACCCGCCGTCGCCTGGATTCCGCTCGCGATCCTCATGTTCCCTTCCTCCGAAATGAGCATGATCTTCATCACGTTCATCGGAGCGCTGTTTCCGATCTTGCTCAACACGATCCACGGGGTCGAGGCCATCGATCCGCGCCTCGTCGCCACCGCTCGCGGGCTCGGCGCGGGGCCGCTGGCCCTTTATGCCGAAGTCATCGTGCCGGGCGCTGCGCCTGCGTTGTTCACGGGGCTCTCGATCGGTATGGGTACCGCGTGGTTCTGCCTCGTCACGGCGGAGATGATCGCCGGGCAGTACGGGATCGGCTATTTCACCTGGGAGTCGTACACGTTGCAAAACTATGCGGACATCATCGTCGGCATGGGACTGATCGGCGTGCTCGGCATGGCGAGCAGCCAGATCGTGAAACGTATCGGGCTTGCTTCGACGCCTTGGTATCGGTTGCGCGGAGCAAACCGATGAACCCGGAAGACATCACGCAGACGCGCGCCGGGCACGTCAGCCTTCGAAGCTTGAGTGTCGATGTCGGCCCGGTTCATGCACGCGCCGCCGCCCTGACCCAAATCGATCTGGACGTTGCACCGGGAGAATTCCTTTGCGTACTCGGCCCATCGGGCTGCGGCAAGTCGACCTTGCTCGGCACGATCGCGGGCCATGTCGCGCCCAAGGACGGACAGCTCGAATTGGACGGCAGACGCATCGACCGGCCGCATCCCGAACGCGGTCTGGTGTTCCAGCAGCACACCTTGTTTCCCTGGAAACGTGTCGTCGAAAACGTTGCCTTCGGGCTCAAGATGCAAGGTGTCGAAGCCGCCGCCCGCCGGCGCGAAGCGATCGCACTGCTTGAACTCGTCGGCCTCGGCGGGTACGAATCGCACTACCCCGCGCAACTGTCGGGCGGCATGCAACAGCGTGTCGAGATCGCCCGCGTGCTGATCAACCGCCCACGCGTGCTATTGATGGACGAACCGTTCGGCGCGCTCGACGCGCAAACGCGCCGGAACATGCAAGCGTTGTTGCTCGACGTGTTGGCCAAGCTTCAGACGACGGTGATTTTTGTCACGCATGACATTGACGAGGCGATCTTTCTTGGCGATCGCATTGTCATCCTCTCGCGGCAACCGGCACGTATCGTCGATGAGATCGAGATCCCGCTCGCTCGCCCGCGTAGCGATGAAACGACGCTCGATCCCCTCTTCATCGATATCAAGCGGCATTGCCTCGACGTGCTGCGCGAAGCGGCATAAAGGCAAACAACGGCCCCTCCCCGCGTCGCTCATCCTCTCAACGATTCAAGACACCATGACCGCTTCGTTCGACACGCCCCAACACGACGATACGCACTCGGCAGTCGCGCGTCTTCAAGACGCCGACGAAAACGTCCGCCGCGTAGCACTTTTGGAACTCGCCGATCTGGGCGAACCTGACTTCATCGAGCACTTCATTGCGGCACTTCGTACCGATCGATCTCCCACCGTTCGCCAGGAAGCCGCGCGCGTGCTTGCGGAATGGGAGCAAAACGACGTCGTCGAAAGCCTATGCGCGGCACTGCTCGATACGAGTGAGACAGTGCGCCGAACCGCCGCACAAAGTCTGTCTGAACTGAAAAACCCCGAATCGGCACACGTACTGCTCGCATGGGCCGATCGATCCGACCCATTCCTGCGCGCCACCGTACTGCGCGGCCTGCGTGAATTGCGTTGCCCCGATGCGTTCGCGCTCGCGCTTCGCGCCCTGGGCGACATCGCGGCTGCTGTCCGGTCGGAAGCGATCGGCGTGCTCGGTTGGTTAAAGGACGAGCGGGCGTTGGCGTCACTCGCGCATCTGTGCGCCTTCGATCCCGAGCCGGATTTGCGGCGCGCCGCGGCCGGCGCGTTGGGCTTTGCTCCGCCGGGCGACGACGCTGTCGTTTCCGCGTTGCTGAAAGCGTTGGCCGACCCTGCCTGGCGCGTCCGAGAGCAGGCGGCGAGCACGCTCGGCAAGCTTGCCGTGCCCACTGCTGCCATCCCGCTGATGGCCGCGCTGGACGACGATTACTGGCAGGTGCGCGTCAATGCGGTGCGTGCGCTCGGGCGCCTGCGGGAGGCCAGCGCCGCGGCGCCGATGACAGCGCTGCTACGGCATACGGTCAGCAACCTGCGCAAGGAAGCCGCGCTCGCGCTCGGCGAGCTGGGCCTGCCCGATACGCTTTCCGCTTTGCGCGATGCCTTGCACGATGGCGATCCGGAAGTGCGCAAATCGGCGCGCATCGCAATCGCGCAAATCGAACAAGTCGAACACGTCGAACAAGTCGAGCAGGTTGATCGAAGCAACCGCATCGCCCCAATGAACCGGACCGGCGAGGCCGCACAATGAGCGCGCCAACGGAAATCCAAATCGACCGGGGCACACGCACGTTGACGCTCGTATGGCCGAGCGGCGAGCGGCAGCCACTCGCCGCCGTGCACTTGCGCCGGATGTGCCCCTGCGCCGAATGCCGGCGCAAGCGCTTGCGAAGCGAGCGCATCGAGCCGTCTGACCACATCGAACTCGGGCCATTGCAGCCGATGGGCTATGGCGTGCAAATCAGCTTCAGCGATGGGCATGCACGCGGCATTTATCCGTGGGTCTACCTGTCGCAACTCGCCGCCGAAAGGGGTTGAGGAACTTGCCAGCAGCGCGACGCCCCGCAAATTCCTCTTTTGCGTCCTTGCCTCGCCCGAAGCGCTGAATCGGCTTTGGGATGTGGCGCCTCCGGCACGCGCCGAACCCAAGGCGCTTGCGCGGCGGAAATGATACGTTATATCATTGCGCCCGTCCAACGGCGCCGATATGCAAGGCGCGTTCGCAAGTACGGAATGATACGTTATATCGTATCAACGTATAGGACACCCGTTCTCTTGCCATGGCCTGCCCGTTACCCGGTACGGCGTTTTCGCGCATCGCAGCGCGTCATCGACTAAGCAAAAAAATGAATCGTCCGATCCTCTCCGCACCCGCATGGCTGTTGATTCCAATACTCGGTACACCGGTACTGGGTCATGCAGCGGACAACGACGCCGGGCAGGCGGTCCTGGCCGGCTCGCCCAATGCGAGCGAGCCGGCCAAGCCGGCCGGTACCGAACCGCGCGAAGCCCACATGCCCGTCGTCACCGTTCAGGCGAAGCGTCTCGATCGAGCGCGCAACGCGTTGTCGCCCAAGGTGGGCAGCAGTGTCTATCGCATCTCGCAAGCCGACATCGACGCCATGCCTAAAGGCTCCGATACGCCGCTGAATCAAGTCTTGCTGCAAGCACCGGGCGTAACGAACGATTCGTTCGGGCAGTTGCACGTACGCGGAGAGCACGCGAATTTGCAGTACCGTCTCGACGGCATCGTGATTCCCGAGCCGATAAGCGGCTTTGGGCAGTCGTTCGATACGCGTATCGTCGATCAAGTCAGTCTCATAACCGGCGCACTACCGGCTCAGTACGGCTATCGCACAGCCGGAATCGTCGACATTCGAACCAAGTCGGGAGACATCGGCAACGGCGGTACGATCGACGTCTATGGCGGAAGTCATCAGACGCTCCAAACGAGCGCTGACGTGTTCGGCTCGAGCGGCCGCTTGAGCTATTACTTCACCGGAACGCTCGGCGAAAACAATCTGGGCGTGGAGGCGCCGACTGCCGACGGCAGCCCTCTGCACGATCACACGCGGCAAGGCAACGCGTTCGGCTATCTGTCATACCTGCTCAATCCGCTCACGCGGGTGGCCGTGATGTTCGGTACTGCGAGCAATCGGTTCGAGATCCCCAACACGCCCGGGCTGCCCGGCGCGTTCTCGCTCAACGGCAGTTCGTCGTTCAATTCCGCGAATCTGAACGAAACCCAAACCGAACTCACGAACTTCGCCGCGATTGCCCTGCAAGGCACCAACGGCGCCGCACTCGATTATCAGGTCGCCCTGTTCACGCGTTATACGCGAACGCAGTTCTATCCCGATTCAACCGGCGATTTGATTTTCAATGGCGTCGCATCGAACGTTTTTCACAGCAATCAGGCCAATGGGCTCCAAGCCGACGTGACTTATCGATTGACCGACAGACACACGTTGCGTGCAGGCGTCATGCTGCAGGCAGAGCACGCCGTATTCAACAACAGCGTCGCCGTCTTTCCCACGGACTCGGACGGCAACCCACTTTCCGACCAGCCGTTCACTATCAACGATTCGAGCAGCAAAACGGGCTACCTCTATAGCCTCTACGCGCAGGACGAGTGGAAGATCGCGGACCAAGTCACGGTGAACTATGGCTTGCGCGTCGATCGCATGAACGAATACGTGCAGGCCGGCCAGGTCAGCCCGCGTATCGGCATCGTCTATCAACCCACCCATTCGACGACGATCCACGCCGGTTACGCCCGCTACTTCACGCCCCCGCCGTTCGAACTCATCTCGAACTCGACGGTCGGTGTGTTCAACGGCACGAGCAATCAAAGCCCCTCTGCGCAGAACGACTCGGTCAAACCGGAACGAAGCCATTACTTCGACATCGGCATTTCCCAGCGCGTGACGTCTTCGTTGACGCTCGGACTCGATGCCTACTACAAGCGCTCGTCGAATCTACTGGACGAAGGACAGTTCGGCAGCGCGTTGATCTTCTCGCCTTTCAACTACGTCAGCGGCCGCACCTACGGCGTTGAATTGACCGCCAGCTATAAGCACAGGAACGTATCCGCCTATTTGAACGTGGCTTATAGCCGCGCGCAAGGCAAGAATATCGAATCGGCGCAATTCAACTTCAGTCCGGAAGAGTTGGCCTATATCGCGAACCACTGGGTCTATCTCGATCACGATCAGCGCGTCACGGCATCGTTCGGCGGCTCTTATGCATTCGGCCGTACCACGCTAACGGCTGACGCGATCGTCGGCAGTGGCCTGCGTCGAGGGTTCGCCAATACCGACCGTCTGCCCTGGTACATGCAGGTCGACCTCGGAATCGTCCAGCACCTCGACGAACCGTACGTTGGAAAGATCGATGCGCGCCTCGCATTCGTCAACGCATTCGGAAGAGTCTACGAACTGCGCGATGGTTCGGGGATCGGCGTAGGTGCACCGCAGTATGGACCGCAGCGCGCGATCTATGCGGGCATCACAAAGCATTTTTAACCGGAGAGGGATGCGGCATCCGCCATGGGCAGGCTTCAGCGATGCAGTCCGATGGCGGTTGGCGCGCGTGCAAGCGTCTTATGCGGGCGACGGTTAGAATCTCGATCGGCCCCGCATTCAACGTCGGTGGGCGCCGGGGATCATCCAAACAATGACCGCGCGTCCCGCTACTCTAAAGGACACTGCATGAACGCTCTTTCCGACTTCCCGATCACGCGCAAATGGCCGGCACAGCACCCCGACCGGATCCAGCTCTACTCGCTGCCCACGCCCAACGGCGTGAAAGTGTCGATCATGCTCGAGGAAACGGGTTTGGCGTACGAACCGCACCTCGTGCGCTTCGATACGAACGATCAGATGTCGCCCGAGTTTCTTTCGTTGAATCCGAACAACAAGATTCCGGCGATCATCGATCCGAACGGTCCCGGCGAAAAGCCGCTCGCGCTGTTCGAATCGGGCGCGATTCTGATTTATCTGGCCGATAAGAGCCGAAAGCTCATTCCGCGGGACGAAGCCGGACGGTACGAAACGATTCAATGGCTGATGTTCCAAATGGGCGGCATCGGCCCGATGTTCGGCCAAGTGGGTTTCTTCAATAAGTTCGCAGGGAAAGATTTCGAAGACAAACGTCCTCGCGATCGCTACGTAGCGGAAGCCCGGCGTTTGCTGGGCGTGCTGAACGATCGCTTGCGCGAACGGCAGTGGATGATGGGCGAGGACTACACCATCGCCGATATCGCCACGTTCCCGTGGGTTCGCAATCTGATCGGGTTCTATGAGGCGGGAGAGCTCGTCGGCTTCGCCGACTTCCCGCATGTGAAGCGCGCGCTCGACGTATTCGTTGCACGACCAGCCGTGATTCGCGGGCTCGATATTCCCAGCCGCGGATGACGGCGCAGGTGCCTTGCTCTGCTTGCACCGCTTTCAAGCGTCATAACGGCTAGGCGGACGGGGCAGCGGACGGGGCAGCGGACGCGATAGCCCGCGGCCCCGATCAACCGCTGTGCCTTATTGTGCCGGCGTCTGGGCCGCTCTGAGCTGCGCCTCCTTCTTCTCTTGCGCTTGCTTCTTCGCCAGATGGCGGCCGACGAGGCATCCGCCTACGGCACCGACAACCGCGTGATGCCCGGCATAATGGCCGGCCACGCCACCGACGACAGCGCCTTTAATACAGCCTGCCGCATTGGCGGCGCCGGACGCGCCGAACGCGAACAGCGCAGACAAAAGAAGAGCGGCCTTACGATTTGATTCCACGGTGATACCTCGCTATTGAGTCGCCAGGAGTTGGGGGCGCCAATCCGGGTTTCAAGCTAGCACAAACGCGGGGGTTAAAGCATCGCTACAAGCTACCGAGACGCGCACGCCGCCATTAATCGGGATTTGCACCTCGGGAATCGGTCAGATCAAGCCTTTGCCCGGCGCCGGTCATCGAAAGCCGGTTCATCAGCTAAGGACGTATGAGTGCGTCCTGCGCTTGGCGCGGTATTTCGGCGGCGGCTTGAACGACGTCAGCATCATCACGGCAAGCGGCACCCGGTAGACCAGTGCGAATACGGCCAGCAACCCATCGATCACGATCCGCGACACGTGGTTGTAGCGGCGATGCGAAGACGTGGGTCAACTTACAGCAGGCTTTCGACCTGAAAACGACATCGCCACCCATCGCTCATGAGCGCCCCAACCCCACCTCCCTGGAAACGATTTCAACCACTCAAAAAGCAAACTCCCTGGCAGAATTAGTAGTATTGTTGTCCACCGTTTCATCAAGAGTCGCCCAGGTTCACCAGGAGCTGCGATGTCCACCCCAGCCATACCCGCTGTCAAGCTGACTCGTCCCGTCGTTCACGGCGAAGCACTTTGGTTCGCCGCCTACGAATTCGGATGGGGATATCGCGCATTCGAATTGCCTGCCGGCCTCGCCCAGCGCGAACTCGGCGCCCTCGATGCAAGCGAGCACCAGCTGACGCTCGCTTTCGAGTTGGGCCGTCAGCGCATCGCCGGCGCCATCGCCCCGATGAATTCGGAATACGAAGGCAAGCGCATTTCACTGAAAACGGGCGATCTTCGTTCGTAGTTCATCGCGAACGGCGCACGGCAATCGCCGCTCATCGCACCGCATTGAGCTTCCGCCATAACGTGGTTTTGCTGATCCCGAGCGCTCGGCAAGCCGCGTCGCGGTCGCCATTGCAGGCCGCGAGTGCCGCCCGAATCTGATCGGCTTCGACGTGACGGCTTCGCTCGCGCAGCGTCGTTGCGTCCGCTCGGCTGCCCCGCGCGTTCGAATCGCCCACGAACAACTCGGGCGCGATCGTGCACATCGTTCGCACATCGAGCGGCACGATCTGGCCGCTCGGCGTTTCCGTGTCCGCCAATTCAACGGCGATGCGCTCGATCACGTTCTGCAACTCGCGTACGTTGCCGGGCCACGTATAACCGCACAGCACCGCTTCCACAGCGGCGAGCACTTGTGCGCCAGCTTCGCTGTTCCGGATGCGCGCCGTCAACCGCGGCTCGCGCCGGACGGCCTGCATCAACAACGCGACGGCAAGCGGCATCATGTCGTCGGTTCGTTCGCGCAACGGCGGCAGCGCCATGCTCAAAATGTTCAGGCGATAGTACAAGTCCGCACGAAACGTCCCGCCGGCGATCCGTTCGGTCAGCGCACCATGCGTCGCCGCGATAACGCGGATATCGACGCGTGTCGGCTCCGTCGATCCGAGCCGCACCACCTCCCGCTCTTGCAGCACGCGCAACAAGCGACTTTGCAGCGGCAGCGGCATTTCGCCGATCTCGTCGAGAAACAGCGTCCCGCGGTGCGCCGCCTCGATGAGGCCCGCCTTCCCACCTTTACGCGCGCCCGTGAACGCGCCCTCTTCATAGCCGAACAACTCGCTTTCGAGCAGCGCTTCCGGAAAAGCCCCGCACTTGATGGCCACAAAAGGAAACTCACGGCGCGCACTCAATCGATGAATACTTTGCGCGACCATCTCCTTGCCGGTACCGCTCTCGCCCAGCACGAGCACCGTCGCATCGGATTTCGCGTAGCGTTTCGCAAGCGTCTTCACCCGCTGCATCGACGCACTCTCTCCCACCAGATCGTCGAGCCGATAGCGTGCCGCGAACTGGTGCGTCAACTGCTTCGATCGCAATGTGCGGTCGAGCCGTTCCACCGCCCGCGATTCCTGAAACGTCAATACCACGCCATCCTCTCCGCTATCGCCGACAAGCGGCCCGCGATGCACGAGGTAGCTCACGCCGCGAATCGAAGCGAGTCCGTCACCATCGGTGTCGGGCAAGGCGCGAGCAAGATCGGGCACGAGTTCCGCAAGCGGCCGGCCGACGGCGCGCGCAACATCGATGTCGAGCGCATCGGCAAGGCGGCGGTTGATCGCCTCGACGCGGCCGCTCGGATCCAGTGCGACGACCCCGTCGCGCAGATGCTGGAGCAGATTGTCGATATGCTGACGACGCTTGGCTTCGGCACGCGTGGCCTCCGCGAGATCCAGCGCGGTTTCGAACCCACGCCGGATCGACGCATGCGAATACAGGAACACGGTGTCGATGCCGGCCGCCTGCGCCAGATCGGCGATGAGCCCGGGCGCGACGATCGCGCCGACCCCGCGTTCCCGCAACGCTTGCACGCAAGCCTGCGCATCCTCCGCCGAGCGATACGATGAGAAGATCACATCGAGCCCGTACGCCGAAACGAAATCGCGCACTTCCTGCGGTGTTTCGCCCGGCATGACGAGCGCGACTTGGCGCTCGCCCTGCCGGCGCGCCCGGGCAAGCGACTGCATGACGTCGAAGCCCGTCGGACTGATTTGCACGACAGGCACCGATAACCGCATCTTGAGATACGCGGCATTCGACCCGCCGGCGACGATGACGTCCGGCCGCCGCGCACCGGCGGCCTCCACTTCGAGCACCGCGTCGTCATAGGCGCGTGAAATCACGCGCAGATCGGCGCGTTCGTCGTAGTCGCCCGCGAGCTCGAACAGGAGATCGCGCAGCCGGCTGATACCAAACGCCCAAATGCGTGGACGCTGGGACACATTGAATGAATGGCCGGAAGCAAGACGGCTCACAGCGCGCACTCCGTCGTGGAAATACCATGGGCAGGTCCGGCGTATTATGCTCGCCAAATTTCCTTTATGGAAACGTCGATTTCATTTGTGAAATCTACGAACCGGCTAAAGCGCCCCGGCTCCAATAACAATCAAGGACTTAGGCGATTCTGGGCCGCCTGGTCCGCACCTTGCTTAAACGTTGCACCTTTTTGGGAGCTCAAGTGGAAACAGTCAATCAGCAACCCATGCATGCCGGCGCGGCGTTTCGCGCGGCCGTCGCGAACGAACAGCCGCTGCAGGTGGTGGGCGCGATCACCGCCTACGCGGCGAAGCTGGCGCAAGCCACTGGCTTCAAGGCCGTCTATCTGTCGGGCGGTGGCGTAGCCGCGAACTCGCTCGGCATCCCCGATCTGGGCATTAGCACGATGGAAGACGTGCTGATCGACGCGCGCCGCATCACCGACGCCTGCTCGCTGCCGCTGCTCGTCGATATCGACACGGGCTGGGGCGGCGCCTTCAACATCGCGCGAACGATCCGCTCGTTCATCAAGGCGGGTGTCGCCGCTGTCCACCTCGAGGATCAGGTCGGACAAAAGCGCTGCGGCCACCGCCCCGGCAAGGAATGCGTACCCAAGGAGGAGATGGTCGATCGCGTGAAGGCGGCCGTCGATGCGCGCACCGACGATTCGTTCGTCATCATGGCGCGTACCGATGCGGCAGCGGCCGAGGGCATCGATGCGGCTATCGAGCGCGCGTGCGCCTATGTCGAAGCCGGCGCGGATATGATCTTCCCCGAAGCGATGCGCACGCTCGACGATTACCGCAAGTTCAAAGCCGCGGTGAAAGTGCCGATTCTGGCCAATCTGACGGAGTTCGGATCGACGCCGCTCTTCACGATCGACGAACTGAAGACGGCCGACGTGGATATCGCGCTGTATTGCTGCGGGGCCTATCGTGCGATGAATGCGGCCGCGCTCAACTTCTACGAAACGCTGCGCCGCGACGGCACGCAAAAAGCGGCCGTGCCGACGATGCAAACGCGCGAGGACCTGTACAAATATCTTGGCTATCACGCGTATGAAGACAAGCTCGACGCGCTGTTCGCCGCCAATAAGTAAGCATCATCATTCGATTCTCGAAGCAGGAGACACAACATGACTGAAGCAGTGAAGGAAGCGCCGGCCGCCGGCACGTTCAAGCCGAAGAAGTCGGTCGCGCTTTCGGGGGTGACGGCGGGCAACACGGCGCTTTGCACGGTGGGCCGCACGGGCAACGATTTACATTACCGAGGTTACGACATTCTCGACGTCGCCACCACCTGCGAATTCGAGGAAATCGCCTATCTGCTCGTCCACGAAAAGCTGCCGACGTCCGCCGAGCTGGCGGCCTATAAGAAAAAACTCAAAGCGCTGCGCGGCTTGCCCGCAAACCTGAAAGGCGCCTTGGAGTGGATTCCCGCTTCGGCGCACCCGATGGACGTCATGCGCACGGCCGTATCGGTCCTCGGCACCGTGCTGCCCGAGAAGGACGATCACAACGTCGCGGGTGCGCGTGATATCGCCGACCGCCTGATGGCTTCGCTCGGTTCGATGCTGCTCTACTGGTACCACTACTCGCACAATGGCCGTCGCATCGAAGTGGAAACCGACGACGATTCGATCGGGGGCCACTTCCTGCATCTACTGCACGGCAAGACACCGTCGAAATCGTGGGTCGAAGCAATGCATACGTCGCTGATCCTGTACGCCGAGCACGAATTCAACGCTTCGACGTTCACGGGCCGTGTCGTCGCCGGCACGGGGTCCGACATGTATTCGGCCATCACCGGTGCGATCGGCGCGCTGCGCGGCCCGAAGCACGGCGGCGCGAACGAAGCCGCATTCGACATTCAGTCACGCTACACGACGCCCGACGAGGCCGAAGCCGACATTCGCCGCCGCGTCGAGAACAAGGAAGTCGTGATCGGTTTCGGCCACCCCGTCTATACGATTTCGGATCCGCGCAACAAGGTGATCAAGGAAGTCGCGCGCAAACTGTCGAAAGAGGCCGACGACACGCGTCTGTTTGGCATCGCCGAACGGCTCGAATCGGTCATGTGGGACGCCAAGAAAATGTTCCCGAACCTGGACTGGTTCAGCGCCGTGTCCTATCACATGATGGGGGTGCCGACGGCCATGTTCACGCCGCTGTTCGTGATCTCGCGTACGTCGGGCTGGAGCGCGCACATCATCGAGCAGCGCATCGACAACAAGATCATCCGCCCGAGCGCGAACTACACGGGGCCGGAGGATCTGAAGTTCCTGCCGATCGGAAAGCGCTGATCGGGGGGCGGCCCTGCCCTTCGTTCGCATCCCTAATCATTCCCGCGCCCTGAGTCCCACCGAGGAACAGGGCCGCCCTTCGCTCGATGCATGATGAACACTCAATACCGTAAAGCTTTGCCCGGCACCGGGCTCGACTATTTCGACGCACGCGCAGCCGTCGATGCGATCGAGAAGGGGGCGTACGACGCCCTGCCCTATACGTCGCGCGTGTTCGCGGAAAACCTCGTGCGCCGTTGCGAGCCATCGCTGTTGACCGACGCGCTGGGGCAGCTGATCGAGCGCAAGCGCGACCTCGACTTCCCGTGGTTTCCGGCGCGCGTCGTCTGTCACGACATTCTCGGCCAGACTGCCTTCGTCGATCTGGCGGGGCTGCGCGATGCCATCGCCGAGCGCGGGGGCGATCCGGCGCTCGTCAATCCCGTCGTACCGACGCAGCTTGTCGTCGATCATTCGCTCGCCGTCGAATGCGGCGGCTACGACAAGGACGCCTTCGCGAAAAACCGCGCGATTGAAGATCGACGCAACGAAGACCGCTTCCATTTCATCGACTGGACGAAGAAGGCATTCAAGAACGTCGATGTCATCCCGCCCGGCAACGGCATCCTGCACCAGATCAACCTCGAGCGGATGAGCCCGGTCGTGCAGGTGCAAGACGGCGTCGCGTTTCCCGACACGCTGGTCGGCACCGATTCGCACACGCCGATGGTCGACGCGCTCGGCGTGATCGCTGTCGGCGTGGGCGGCCTCGAAGCCGAAAGCGTCATGCTTGGCCGTGCCTCATGGATGCGCCTGCCTGATATCGTCGGCGTTGAGCTGACGGGCTCACGGCAACCCGGCATCACCGCCACCGACATCGTGTTGGCGTTGACCGAATTTCTGCGCAAAGAGAAAGTCGTCTCCGCCTACCTCGAGTTCTACGGCGAAGGCGCCGCGAGCCTGACGCTCGGCGATCGTGCGACGATCTCGAACATGGCGCCCGAGTTCGGCGCCACGGCGGCGATGTTCTACATCGACGAGCAAACGATCCGCTACCTGACGCTCACCGGCCGCGACGACACGCTCGTCAGACTGGTGGAAACCTATGCCAAGGAAGCAGGCCTTTGGGCCGATTCGCTATCGCGCGCTCAATACGAGCGCGTGTTGCGTTTCGACTTGTCGAGCGTCACGCGCAACATCGCGGGGCCGTCGAATCCTCACCGCCGCGTGCCGACGAGCGAGCTCGCCGCGCGCGGTATCAGCGGCAAGGTGGAGAACGAGCCCGGAAAGATGCCCGACGGCGCCGTGATTATCGCTGCCATCACGAGCTGCACGAATACGAATAATCCGCGCAACATGATTGCGGCGGGCCTGCTGGCGCGCAACGCCAATCGATTGGGGCTCGTTCGCCAGCCTTGGGTCAAGAGCTCGCTCGCCCCGGGATCGAAAGCGGTCACGCTCTACCTCGAAGCAGCGGGCCTGCTGCCCGAGCTCGAAAAGCTCGGCTTCGGCGTTGTCGCCTACGCCTGCACGTCATGCAACGGCATGTCGGGTGCGCTCGATCCGGCGATTCAGAAAGAGGTGGTCGAGCGCGATTTGTACGCGACCGCCGTCCTCTCGGGCAACCGCAATTTCGACGGGCGTATTCACCCGTATGCGAAGCAGGCGTTCCTCGCCTCGCCGCCGCTCGTCGTTGCCTATGCGATCGCCGGAACGATCCGCTTCGATATCGAGAACGGTGTGCTCGGCACCGATGCCGGCGGCAAGCCGATCACGCTGAAAGACTTGTGGCCATCCGATGAAGAGATCGACGCCGTCGTTCAATCGAGCGTGAAGCCCGAACAATTCCGGCGCGTGTACGAGCCGATGTTCGCCCTCGCTTCGCAACAAGCCGAACCGGGCGATCCGCTGTACGACTGGCGCGCGCAAAGCACCTATATCCGCCGCCCGCCGTACTGGGAGGGCGCGCTGGCCGGCGAACGCACACTGAAGGGCATGCGGGCGCTGGCCGTGTTGGGCGACAACATCACAACCGACCACATTTCGCCGTCGAACGCGATCATGCGCGCGAGCGCGGCCGGCGAATACCTCGAAAAAATGGGCCTGCCCGAGGAAGATTTCAACTCGTACGCCACTCACCGCGGCGATCATTTGACGGCGCAGCGCGCGACGTTCGCGAATCCGACGCTGAAGAATGAAATGGTGCGCGAGAACGGCCAGATCAAGACGGGCTCGCTCGCCCGGATCGAGCCTGAAGGCAAGATCACGCGCATGTGGGAAGCCATCGAAACCTACATGGAGCGCAAGCAGCCGCTCATCATCATCGCCGGTGCCGATTACGGCCAAGGCTCGTCGCGCGATTGGGCCGCGAAGGGCGTGCGTCTGGCCGGCGTCGAAGCGATCGTGGCCGAAGGCTTCGAGCGGATCCACCGTACGAACCTCGTCGGCATGGGCGTGCTGCCGCTCGAGTTCAAACCGGGGGTGAATCGCGAAACGCTCGCCATCGACGGCACGGAAACGTTCGATGTGATGGGCGAGCGCACGCCGCGCGCCGATCTCACGCTCGTCATCCAACGCAAGAGCGGCGAGCGCATTGCAGTACCCGTGACCTGTCGTCTCGATACGGCGGAGGAAGTCTCGATTTACGAAGCGGGCGGCGTTTTGCAGCGCTTCGCGCAAGACTTCCTGGAATCCGCCGCGGCCGCCTAACGAAAGCAATAAGGACCTCGAACGAATGACACCTCTCCCTCAAATCAAGGTACCGGCCGTCTATATGCGCGGCGGCACAAGCAAGGGCGTGTTTTTCCGTCTTCAGGATTTACCGGAGGCCGCGCAGGTACCCGGCGCGGCGCGCGACGCATTCTTGATGCGTGTGATCGGCAGCCCCGACCCGTACGGCAAGCACACCGATGGGATGGGCGGCGCCACGTCGAGTACGAGCAAGACCGTCATTCTCGCGAAGAGCACGCGGCCCGATCACGATGTGGACTACCTGTTCGGGCAGGTCTCGATCGATAAGCCGTTCATCGATTGGAGCGGCAACTGCGGCAACCTTTCGGCCGCCGTGGGGCCGTTCGCCATCGCGAACGGGCTCGTCGACGCAGCGCGGATCCCTCACGACGGCCTCGCCACCGTGCGAATCTGGCAAGCCAATATCGGCAAGACGATCGTCGCGCACGTGCCGATGACGGGCGGTGCCGTGCAGGAGACAGGCGATTTCGAACTCGACGGCGTCACGTTTCCGGCCGCCGAAGTCGCGCTCGAATTCATGGACCCGGCAGCCGACGAAGAAGGCGCAGGCGGCGCCATGTTCCCGACGGGCCATCTCGTCGACGATCTCGAAGTGCCCGGCATCGGCACGTTGAAGGCGACGATGATCAATGCGGGCATCCCGACGATCTTCGTCGAGGCCGAAGCGATCGGCTACAAGGGCACGGAGCTGCAGGCCGCCATCAATGGCGACGAGCAAGCCCTCGCTTTGTTCGAAACGATCCGCGCGCATGGCGCGCTGCGTATGGGCCTGATCGAGCGCATCGAGGACATCGCGCAGCGGCAACATACGCCGAAAATCGCATTCGTCGCGAAGCCGGCCGATTACGTCGCCTCGAGCGGCAAGACCGTGCGCGCGGGCAATGTCGATCTGCTCGTGCGTGCGATGTCGATGGGCAAGCTCCATCACGCGATGATGGGCACGGCAGCCGTTGCGATCGGCACAGCGGCCGCCATTCCGGGGACGCTCGTCAATCTGGCTGCCGGCGGTGGCGAACGCGAAGCTGTGCGATTCGGTCATCCGTCGGGTACGTTGCGTGTCGGGGCACAAGCCGCGCTGGTCGACGGGCAATGGGTGGTCAAGAAAGCGCTGATGAGCCGCAGCGCGCGCGTGCTGATGGAAGGTTGGGTACGCGTGCCGGGCGGAGCGTCAGGGCCCGTGTAAGGTCCCTCATCGCCCTTTGATGATGTCCGACCGCGAAGTGGTATAGACGTGCCCCGAGGCGTCGAAATGCACATTGAAAAATGCATCGCCCGAGGGGCCGCCTTCCTGCCACTTCCAACTCCATACCGTTTCAGGCTTCAGCGGATAAACCGCTACCTCCCCCGGCTTACCAAGCCGTTCGCGTACCGCTTCCCGCGACATCCCGATGCGCACGCTCGCGAAATTCTCGGCCGTCAGCAGCTGCGTGATGGCGACCAATTTTCCCTGAGCATCGATATCCACGCGATACGTCGTCGTGCCTTGCGGCCCGCGCGGATACTCCAAACGCTTTGAGCCGTCCGGTAACGTGCGTTCCGTCTCCGGCCGCCCCATTTGATCGCGGATCTGCGCTTCGGTGGTGACGCCGGGCGTCAGCCCTTTCAATAGCAGCGCGTCCGGCTTGATCGCATTGAAGAAAGCCTTGAACTTTTCCTTCATGACGGATG
>NZ_JBQCDN010000183.1:0-3414 GCF_051961175.1 Trinickia sp.
TTGACCGAGACGTGCACCGCCGCTCGATGACCCGCGCAGGCTTGCGCGTAGGCTTGATAGGCCGCGGTGAGTGCCGCGCGCGAGTACACGAACAGCGGCGTGCCGAAACGTTCGGCGAGCGTAACGGCGCTGACGCCTTCGGCGTGCAGCACGCCGTCGACATAGGCGAAGGCGGAGTGAGACATGCGAAAGTCCTGCGTTATTGATTGGGTGCCGGGCTCGAAGCGGCGGGCGGCGCGGCCTCGTTCGCCTTCGGCGTGGCGCGCAGCGAATCGGCGGGCGCCAGTTGGAGCGGAGTGGGCGCATCCGTGCCGGATGCCCCGGATGCGGCTTGCGAATCGGCGCGCGCCTCCGATGCCGAAGGCGCGGTTTGGAGAGCGGGATTCTCAGGCAGCGGCGGGACGGTGGGCAGATAAAGCGGCCCGCGTTGACCGCATCCGGTCAGTGCCGCGCTTGTCGCAACGGCCAAAGCCGATACAATCGCGCTCATCCTGAAAACGACTCGCATGACTGTCTCTGAGGAGCTGTGAGTTTAACCGGCGGAGTTTAGCATGACCGACAGCGACTACCTTTCCCGTGCGGAAGCCGTACTCTCGAGTATCGAGGCGGCCATCGACGACAACGACGCCGACATCGAACTCGATCGCAGCGGCAACGTGCTGACACTCGAATTCGAGAACGGCTCGAAGATCATCGTCAACCTGCAACCCCCGATGCAGGAAATCTGGATCGCGGCGAAGGCTGGCGGCTTTCACTTCAAATTCGTTGACGGCCAATGGCTCGACACGCGCAACGGCCGCGAATTCTTTGAATCGCTCTCCGATTACGCCTCCCAGCAAGCGGGCGAGCGTGTGACGTTTTCCAGCTGACTTCGCCCCACCCTGAAGCTGGCGCGCTCGAGAACCGGCGCGTTCGCCTATCGATGCCGCGCTGCCGCTCACGGTGAGATGAGCGGCGAGGGTGCCGCAATCGGCTCGTTCTGGCGCACCGCGGCCGGCGGGTTGGCCGCTCCGGCGTGCTCGCCGGTTCGCACCGGCGCTGCATCCTCGACGTCCTTCACTTCTTCGGGATGCAGCGCCGCTGCGCTGATGCCGACCGTCGGAACAAATCCCTGCCCCGGCAGGAAGGTATCGAAATAGAGTTCGCCGCCAACCGATGCAACATCGGATGGCGTCGGCATCTGATATTCAGGAACGCCTTTCAGCGCTTGCGCCATGTAATCCATCCACACGGGCAACGCCAAACCGCCTCCCGTCTCACGGTCGCCGAGGCCTCGCGGCGCGTCGTAGCCGATCCACGCGATGGCCGCCAGCGAGTGTTGATAGCCGGCGAACCAGGCGTCGCGCGAATCGTTCGTCGTGCCTGTCTTGCCGGCCAGATCCTTGCGTCCGAGCGCGTTCGATTTCGCGCCCGTTCCGCGCTGCGCCACGCTTTGCAGCAAGCTGTTCATCACGTAGTCGTTGCGCGCATCGATGGCGCGCGGCGCGTCGCGCTCGGCGACGATCGGCTGCGCTCGCGCGAGTACGATGCCATCGAGATCCGTGACCTCCGAAATGAGATAAGGATTGACGCGGTAGCCGCCGTTCGCGAAGACGGAGTAAGCCCCGGCCATCTGTAGCGGGGTGACCAGGCCGGCCCCGAGCGCCATGGGCAGGTAGGGCGGATGTTTATCGGCATCGAACCCGAAACGCGTGATGTAGTCCTGGGCGTAATGCGTGCCGATGTGGGCCAGGATGCGGATCGAGACGAGGTTGCGCGACTTCTGCAACGCTGTGCGCATCGTCATCGGGCCGTCGAAGCGACCACCGTAGTTCTTCGGCTCCCATGGGCGTCCGCCCGTTTCCGCGGCGCTGAAATAGAGCGGGGCGTCGTTGATGATCGTGGCAGGGCCGAGACCTTTGTCGAGCGACGCCGAATAGATGAACGGCTTGAAGCTCGATCCCGGCTGTCGCCACGCCTGCGTCACGTGATTGAACTTGTTCTTGCCGAAGTCGAACCCGCCGACGAGCGCGCGAATCGCCCCATACTGCGGCACGATCGAAACGAACGCGCCTTCGACCTGCGGCAACTGAACGATCGACCAGACGCCCGTGTCGCTCTTGCTCAGCCGCACGATGGCGCCCGGGCGTATGCGGTTGCCGCCCTTCGCGCCGGCGGCGAGCGAACCCAGCGCGAAACGCAAGCCGTCGCCGCTCACCGTCGCGCGCGTGCCGTCGGCGAGGACCGCCTGCACCTGACCTGCGTCCGACGACGTGACGACACCCGCAACGATTTCGCCGTTGTCGGGGTACTTGTCGAGTGCCGCTGCGATGGCGTCGGCGCGCGCGCCGGCGTCGGCCGGCAGGTCGACGTAAGCCTCGGGGCCACGATAGCCGCGCCGGGCGTCGTAGCCCAAAAGGCCCGTGCGCAAGGCTCGGTAGGCGGTGTCCTGGCTGCCCGAATCGATCGTCGTCACGACGCTCAAGCCGCGCGTGTATGCCTCGTCGTGGTACTGAGCGACCATCGCCTGCCGGACCATTTCGGCCACGTACTCGGCATGCACGCTGAACTGCTGGGCGGGTGCCGCGGCGAGGGCCAGTGGCTCGGCGACGGCGTCGTCGTACTGCGCGCGCGTGATGTCGCGCAACGCCAGCATGCGTTGCAGGATGTACTGCTGACGGACCTTGGCGCGCGCCGGGTTGACGACGGGGTTGTAGGCCGACGGCGCTTTGGGCAACCCGGCGAGCATGGCCGCCTCGGCCAGCGTGATGTGGGCGATGTCCTTGCCGAAGTAGACGCGCGCGGCCGATGCGAAACCGTATGCGCGTTGTCCGAGATAGATCTGATTCATGTAGACCTCGAGAATCTGATCCTTTGTCAGCTCACGCTCGATCTTGTAGGCGAGCAGCATCTCGTAAATTTTGCGCGTATAGGTTTTCTCGCTCGACAGAAAGAAATTGCGCGCCACTTGCATCGTGATGGTGCTCGCGCCTTGCGTCGCGTGACCGTTCGTCAGCGCCGCCACGCCCGCGCGTGCCACCCCGGCCAGATCCACCCCGCCATGATCGTAGAAGCGCGCATCTTCGATCGCGAGGATGGCTTGCTTCAAATACGGCGGCACCTGTGCGATGCGAACCACGTCGCGCCGTTCTTCGCCGAACTCGCCGATCAGAACGTGATCGGCGGTATAGATGCGCAGCGGCACTTTCGGGCGATAGTCGGTGAGCGCATCGAGGGCCGGCAAACGCGGCGTGGCCATGATCAGCGCATAGAGCAGCGCGAGCGCGCCGCCGAGCGCGGTGGCCGCGACCGTTCCGAGACACCAGAGGACGAATCGCGTCACCCAGCGGCGGCGCCGGGGCGGCGCGGGCGGTGGCGGCGGTGATGACGGGGCGGGCGGGAGCGGGTGGGAATCCATAACGGGGCTGACGTGCG
>NZ_JBQCDN010000184.1:0-5645 GCF_051961175.1 Trinickia sp.
GGTAATCCGGTTCATCACACCGATGACCCCAAGCGTGCGGCTTGCCACCATCTCGGCGGTGTTGCGCTGCGCGCCCCAGTCGACTTCGCCGGTGAGCGCGACGCAACCACGATCGACTTGCACGTGAACAGCATCGCAAGGAATACCCTCGGCCCACCTCAGTTCCTCTTCCACTTCCTGCTTCAATTGCTTATCGGATTTCATCGTCGCTCTCCTCTCGATTGGATCGTGCTCGGATTTCGCATACAGACAGCCTGCGAAAGTGAGGCTAGGGCGCGCGAATGCCAAGCGCTACAGCTTGAAAGAGTGCGCCATCTTATGCTCGACCCAGACCATCCCTTCGCGCAAACCGTCCAGCACCGCTTCCCGCTCAGTTCTAAACACTTTGAAATGCTTGAACTGATGCTCGAATTTTCCCTTCGGGTCGCTATGGCCCACGCGGATCGTGCATACGAATCCGTCGGATGCCGGACTGACTTCGACCGAAACCGACCAATCGTGCGCGCTAACGTTGCCTGACACCGCCATGATGAATGCCTCGACTGGAAGAAACTTGGCACCCCGCGGGACCGCGGGATCGCGCCTGCACCACGAGCCGGCAGAGACATCACTCGATCTCGAGATCGTCGATGACGGCATGAACGCCCGGCGCCGACCACGCCGCCCCACGCGCAAGCGAGCGCTCCGCGTACGACGCGACTTTGCCGGATAACGTTACTGTGCCGTCCCGAACTTTGATCTGAACATGCTTGGCAGTGCGTTCCGCATGACGTTGCATCGCCCTGCCGATCTTCTGAGTGATGTCATTCGCAGCCTTGGGTCCCGACACTTCGATCAGGTTCGTCACGCCGGTCACGCCGCGCATGTGGCCGATCGTGCGCGCCGCGAGATAGCTCAGACGCGCATTGTCGACTTCCCCGCGCAACGTCACCCAGCCTCGTTCGACTTGCACTTTGACCGCATCCTCTCCAAGCCCAACGGTCCAGCGCAGCATGGCGCGCACGGCGCTCGCCGTCTCTTCGTCGGTGTGCACGTCGTCGTTTGGAAGATGGACTCGCATATCCACGACGACTGCCTTCACGCCCGATACGCGCTGAGCCGCCTTCTCCGCTGCAAGCTTTTCCGCGTAGCTCGACGGGTGGCCCGATAAGGTAACGACGCGATCGGTCACCTCGACGCCGATTTGCGCCGAATTGATCGATGGATCGAAATCGAGTTCCTCTGCGACCTCGTCCCTCAGTTGCTTGTCCGTCTTCATCTCACGCTCCTTTCATCTGCGCATCGCCCGATTCGCGCCGCCGGTGAGCCTCAAGCTCGCCTGGGAGAATCACTCGCCGACTCGGCCACATTAATATGGAAGTCGGACGCGATTGTGTTTCTGACGTGGGTCAAACACCGCGAAAGCAGCGCGAATAACGTAGTCGAAAATGTGGTTGTGTCCGATTGAGCACAGTGGCACACCGTGTTGCTCATTTTTCGCATCTGGGCGGGATGCTGGGAGCAATAGTGTGCTTGCTCATTTGGGTGCATCATGATCTGTCGAATTCGCAGGACGCGAGCACACAAAAGAGGCGCGGCCACTAAAACACGGCCGCGCCCGAAACCGCGTCGTTGAACGATCAGCAGATCTCCAGACGCTTTTGCGGCGCGTCCTTTTTCTTCTGCAGTGTCAACGACAGCACGCCGTCCTGATACTGGGCGGACGACGCGCCCTCGTCGATGTCGCTCGCCAGCGAGAAGGAGCGACTGATCACGCCGGAATAGCGCTCACGGCGGATTACACGCTCGCCTTCCTTCATCTCCTTGTTGCGCTCCGCCTTGGCGCTGATCGACACCACATTGCCATCAACCTTCACATCGATATCCTTTTTATCGACGCCGGGCATCTCGGCCTTCACCGTATACGCCGTGTCGCTCTCAGAGACATCGATCTTGATGTCGGACAGCGGCGTCTCGGCTTCGAACCCCAGGCTGCGCATTGGCCGGAAAAAACCCTGGAACAGATCCGCCACGGGTTCCAGAGAAAACGGGTCATAACGCGTTACGTTGCTCATCGCATTCACTCCTCGGTTCGTCATCAAACCATGGGTACACCCGCACCCATGTCAAGCCTTCGCCTTGTGCCGCTTAAGGATGTTCCGCTGCGACGCTGCCGCGTCCGCTATTGCGATCCGGCCACCACCAGGCGATGCTGGACTCAATGTAGACGGTGCGGCAAGGGGCCGATTGACTTGCAACAACTCACGGTCATGTCGACGAATGCCCGCAAAGCGCCGCCCCTCACTGCGTGTGCATGCCGCCGTTGATCGCGAGGTCGGCACCCGTGACGAAGCCCGCATCGTCGGTGCAAAGGAACGCGACGAGCGCTGCGATCTCGTCGGGACGCCCGAAACGGCCGACCGGAATCTGCGGAAGAATTCGCGTTTCCATGACGTCGTTACCCGGCTTCGATTCGTCGATCGTCCGCGACGCGCTACTTCAGACCGGCAAGCGATTGAAAACGGAAACAGGCGTCGCCATGCAGCGAGAAGACGCTTGACTTGGGTCAATGAGGAGCCCGGCTGCGTCATTACAGTGAATGTAACGCCCTCGTTTGGAGACCAGCGATGAACGCGTGGCAAGAGGAATTTGCAATCGGCGTGGCCTGCGTCCTCGCTGCGGGGCTCGTCTCGCCAGCTTTCGCTCAGCCCGAACCCATGGAGTTGATCGATCAGCAACACTGCATGTTCTGCCACACCGTCGACGCGCCCTTCCTGGCCCCGTCTTTCCGCCAGATCGCAGAGCACTATCGTGACAAGCCCGACGCGGCCGATATGCTCGAACAGAAGCTGCGTCTGGGCGGAAAGGCGCATTGGGGCGATACGCCGATGCCGCCACCGGCGGAGCGCGGAGGCCCGCTTTCGCCGCAGGATGCGCGCACGCTCGTCGATTGGGTCCTGGCCCAGTGATGCCGATCGCGCCC
Source organism: Trinickia sp. (assembly GCF_051961175.1). Lineage (GTDB taxonomy): Bacteria > Pseudomonadota > Gammaproteobacteria > Burkholderiales > Burkholderiaceae > Trinickia. The sequence goes on from NZ_JBQCDN010000184.1 coordinate 2,963, forward strand.
CCATCATCCGCCGAAAGGAGAATGCGATGCGAATCACCCTACATCTCGATACGCTCGACCGTGTCAACCCTGCTGCGTATGCAATTCTCTGGCTGGACGACACCTCGTTCAAATGGTCGCGCGAGGCGCACCTAGGGCTCGCACTGCCCGCATGGGGTACGCTGCGCACGGACGCGGGAAACACCCTGATTTGCGGGCCGTTCGACACGCAACCGCTGTGCGTGCTCGAAGGGCTAGCGCTCGGCAAGCAAGGAGGCTCGTTCGACCGTGAAACCGGACGCGCGCACTTATACCCTCGCGATGAGGCAAATGCAAAGTCGGGGCATTGGCACGTGCAGTGCGTCGATTGTGAGCACATAGAGCCTGAGTTCGGCATCTTCGCCGACGAACCAAGCGGCTCGAAGCGGTACGCGTAATGATTGGATAAGCGATCGCGCGATTCCTAGCGCCCACGAGTTCGCACACTCGCAATCGACTCTGGGTGAGGCGCGAATGATGGCGATCATTCGTGCTTCGACGGATGCGATCATCACGATCGACGAGGCGCAGCGGATCGGGCCAGGAATTCCCGATCGACGCGTCGATCTCGCAGATTCACGACGGCAGCGGCAAGCTCTATACGGTGATAGGCATTTGCGCACGATGCTCGGCATCGACATCCGGAAACTGCTGTTGCGGATTGAATGCTTGCCGCGGTTGACACAGATCAGCCCGCATCGTTTGTCGCCTGCGTAGAGTGATTTCGATGTTCGATTCGCCGCGACAACAGTGAAGGGAAACGCATGGAAGACGACCGCTTGCGCAATCACCCATTCGCCGAAATCGCGATCGGCGAGTCAGCATCGCTCGTACGCACCGCCGGGCGCGATGAAATCCACCTGTTCGCCGCCGTGGCCGCCGACGCAAACCCGGAACACATCGCCGCGTAATTCGCCGCGCACGACATGTTCGGCCAAGTCGTCATCCGCGGTATGTGGACGGGCGCACTGATTTCGGCCGTGCTCGGCACCAAGCTGCCCGGCCCCGGCACGATCTACCTCGATCAAACCCTGCAGTTCCGGCATCCGGTCAGGCTGGGCGACACGATCACCGCCACCGTAACCGTCAAGGAAAAGCACGCGGACAAGCGCATCGTGTTGCTCGACACGCGCTGCGCGAACCAGAAGGGTGAAATCGTGCTGCGCGGGACGGCGACGGTTATCGCGCCGTCAACCCGCATCGACTGGCCGTACATGCCCCGAATCCCAAGATGCCGTCCACACTCGATGCGGCAGCGCTTACCGTGATGGCCGCACGCGGACAGATCACCGACGGCCTCGTGGACGGCCCGCTTGCGTTCGACAATGCAGTCAATCTCGACGCAGCGAAGACGAAAGGCATTATCTCGCCCGTCGCGGGCCAGGCCGACATTCTGCTCATGCCTGATCTGGAAGCAGGCAACATGCTCGTCAAGCAGCTCATGCTGTTCGCCGGTGCCGATGGCGCTGGGCTCGTGCTCGGTGCGCGATTGCCGATTATCCTCACGAGCCGCGCCGATTCCCTGCGCGTGCGCCTCGCATCCGCCGCGCTCGCCAAGCTCGTTGCCGAACGCACGCGCCACGGGCTGCCCGATCATGAGTGATCCGCTTTTGCTCACCACCAATCCCGGCTCATCGACGATCAAGTTCGGTCTGTTCTGCGTAACGGGGGGAAAGCCGGTGCGCATCGGCAGCGGCAAAATCGATTTACGCCGAAGCCCGCTGGAACTGGATCTTTCCAATGACGGCGAAGCCATTCGCATTCCACTGAGCGCCCCGCTCACGGACGATTTGCACGAGGTCATCGACGAAACGCTCAATTGGCTCGCAGCTCATTTCTCGTTGAAGGACTTCGCGTCGGTTGGTCATCGGGTCGTGCATGGCGGCGACCGATTCAAAGGCCCGGTCGCTATCGACGATCAAACCCTGGCGGCCATCGAGGCGCTCGTCCCCCTTGCGCCGCTGCACCAACCGCAAAGCGTGCGGCTCATTCGTGCGATTCGGACGCTGCGGCCGCGCCTATCGCAATCGGCATCGTTCGACACGGCGTTTCATCAAGGCCAGTCCGATCTGGTGCGGCGTTTCGCCATTCCCCGGCATCTCTTCGAAGAGGGCGTCAAACGAACGCGCACAACGCGCGTGTCATCAGTTGTGTCGCGAGCGGTGTAGCGGTTCTCGTGATTGCGACGGACGAAGAGCGGGTGATCGCGCAAGAGGCCATATCCCTGCTCTATAACGACGCTTCGCCGTTGCGGCAGGAATCCACTGTTCCTCCGCCGTCGCACAAGGTCGACCGGTAAGGATCGGACCGCCTCAGCATGCCGATGCTAACTTCACTTTGCGCTCGCTATTGCCGTAAGAGGTAATAAAAGGGATAACACAAAGCCCTGCCCTGGCGCTGTCCGAATCAAGAGCTCGCCGTTGAAGGGCATCTCCCCCCTTTCTTGACTCGCGTCAAATACAACGCAGCCCATGGGAGCAAGATCTCCAATAGGACCGCACCCTGCGGGCGGGTAACCAACTTGGAATCGCTACGGGTGTGGCCGGCGCATTCGGCGCTTTCCTGAACAAGTACGCACCGGTACGCGGTGGCGCCGCGATCCATCTCATGACCGGAGAGTAAACATGAACGCCTCTCGAACTGAAACCGCCGTCGAACGGACCGG
>NZ_JBQCDN010000185.1:0-48335 GCF_051961175.1 Trinickia sp.
TGCCTCCGGTCGCCGCTATCGGGCATACCGGGGCATGCGCGTTGCTCGCCGTTGGTCATTGGCGCCGCGTTTGCGGCGCTTGCTATCGAGGAGCCGACAATGACGAGCAGACCGACACCCCCCATGCCGGAGCAGCAGCAGGAGCAAGTCCCGGGCAAGACCGCACCGATGTCTCCGCAGCCCGATCACGGCGAACACAGCTATAAGGGGAGCGGGCGCCTGACGGGTAAGGCCGCGGTCATTACCGGGGGCGATAGCGGCATCGGCCGTGCCGTCGCCATCGCGTTTGCGCGCGAAGGCGCCGACGTCGTGATCGCCTATTTCAACGAACACGATGACGCCCGCGAAACAGCTCGCTGGGTGGAGCAAGCGGGCAGGCGTGCCGTGCTTGTCGCTGGCGACCTGGCGCAACGTGCGCAGGCGCGTGAAATCGTAGATCGCGCGGTGGATGCGTTCGGCCGCATCGACATCCTCGTGAACAATGCGGCGCATCAAATGAACTTCGAGAAGGTCGAGGATATTTCCGATGACGAGTGGGACCGCACCTTCGATGTCAACATCGGAGCGATGTTTCGATTGGTGAAAGCGGCGCTGCCGCATATGAAGACGGGCAGCGCGATCGTCAACACGACGTCGGTCAACGCCGATAAACCGCGGCCTACGCTGCTGCCGTACGCGACCACAAAAGGGGCGATTCAAAACTTCACCGGCGGCTTGGCACAGTTGTTGGCGGAACGCGGGATTCGCGCCAACTGCGTCGCCCCGGGGCCCATCTGGACACCGCTGATTCCAGCAACGCTTCCGCCCGACAACGTCAAGGAATTCGGCAAACAGACGCCGATGAAACGCCCGGGTCAACCGGCAGAACTCGCGCCTGTCTACGTCTTGCTCGCAAGCGACGACGCCAGCTACGTGTCGGGTGCAACCGTAGCAGTCACGGGCGGGGTGCCGATCATTTGACCGTTGCCTATTCGACGATGACGGGTACCGCAGACGTAAACGTTGAAATCAGTACGAACGAGCCGGCCGACGAGTTGGGCACGTTCCCGCGTCGGCATGGGCTGCTGGAGGTCGGGCGCAACTGCGAATCGATTGTCCATGCAGACCGATTCGCACTGCTGATCGACGGCAGCGCATACTTTTCCGCCCTGCGGGAGGCGCTTGCCCGGGCCGAGCGCACGATCTTTATCGTGGGCTGGGACATCGACAGCCGCATGCAGCTCGTTCCAGAAGGCGCAAACGATGGCCTCCCTGCGCCATTGGGTGAGTTCCTGCAAGCCCTGGCCACGATACGTCGACGTTTGCGGATCTACATCCTCGCGTGGGACTTCGCCATGATCTATGCGTTCGAACGCGAATGGATGCCCGTTTATCAAACGGGCTGGCGTTCGCGGCGCGGGATCGTATTTCGTCAGGACGGGACCCACCCGCGCGGCGCCTCCCACCATCAAAAGATCGTGGCGATCGACGATCGACTCGCATTTGTCGGCGGGCTCGATCTGACGCGCTCGCGTTGGGATACACCGGCGCATTTGGCGAACGACGCTCGGCGTCGCGACGCCAGCGGGCAGCAGTATGGCCCGTTTCATGACGTTCAGGCCATGTTCGATGGCGATGCGGCCGCGGCGATCGGCGCGCTCGCTCGCGAGCGCTGGCATCGTTCATGTGGCAAACGCATCGCGTTGCGCGCGCATCGGGCCGTCGATCGCGAGGCGGACCCCTGGCCGCCCGACGCACCGGTAGAACTGCGCAACGTCATGCTCGGCATTTCGCTCACGGAGCCGCCATACAGGTCACGCGAACCGGTTCAGCAAGTCCGCACCCTGATCTCCGATTCGATCGGGTCGGCGCGCGTCAATATCTATATCGAGAACCAATACTTCACCGCTGCTGTTGTCCGAGAGGCCCTAAGCCGTCGCCTCGCGGAAGACGAGGGGCCCGATGTGGCGGTGGTCGTGCCGCGCGTGCAGAGCGGATGGCTGCAAGAGGCCACAATGGGCGTGTTGCGGGCGCGCCTGCATCGAGCCCTCCTCGATGCGGACGCGCAAGGGCGCTTTCGCATGTATTGCCCCCATGTCGACGGTCTGGGCGAGGGGTGCGTCAACGTCCACAGCAAAGTCATGATCATTGACGATACGTTGATGACAGTGGGCAGTGCGAACTTGAATAATCGGTCGATGGTGCTCGACACGGAATGCAATGTGACGCTCGATGCCAACGGCGATGCACGCGTGCGTGAGGCGATCGGGCGCTGGCGCAACCAACTGCTGGCCGAGCATCTCGATGTTGCGCAGTCCGATGTCGCAGGCGCGTTGGCGCGCGAGCCTCGCTTGAACGCGGCTATCGGTACGTTGGCGCATCCCCGGGGAAGAACGTTGCGACCGTTCACCCCCGTCGTGACGGCCGATCTCGATGCGCTCGTGCCGCTCAACGCGTGGCTGGATCCGGAGCAGCCGATCGCACCGGACCAACTCGTCAACGAGTTCATCCCCCAGAGCCGGCATCGTTCATTGACGACGCGTTTTTTTGTGCTCGGGGGCTTGGTCCTCACCGTGGCGATCCTGGCCGCGGTTTGGCAGTTTACGCCGATCGGGCACCATCTCAATCTGGCCGAGCTCGCCATACTCATCAGACGAATCGATGCATTGCCATTGGCGCCATTGATCGTCCTGAGCGGATATGTGGCCGCGGCGATCGTGTCCGTGCCGATCACGCTGCTCATTGCCGCGATGGGGCTGGTCTTCGGCGCATGGCCCGGAATCGGATACGCGCTGGTGGGAACGATGCTGTCCGCGCTCGCCACCTACGGTCTCGGTGTGGTGTTAGGGCGCGATGCGGTACGCCGGTTGGCCGGGACACGCGCGAATCGGTTGAGCGAGCGCCTCGGGGAACGCGGTATCGTCACCGTCATCATCCTGCGGCTGTTGCCGATCGCGCCTTTTACCATTGTCAACCTCGTTGCCGGCGCCTCGCACATCCGTCTGCGCGATTTCATGATTGGGTCCGTGCTCGGGATGGTCCCGGGCATCTTGCTGACTGTCACCTTCGCTCATCAGTTGGTCAATGCCATTCGCCATCCTGATTTCGGCTCGGTACTTGCCATGTTGGCGATAGGCTCGGTGCTCGTGGGTATCTCGGTGCTACTACATCGCTGGCTGGGGCGGCGCAAGTGAATATGAACTTGAACGAACACGAGGAGGCTTCGCTGGATTTGGCAACCGATACCGCCGAGTTCCAGGGCCGTGCGGACGCCGTCCGGGGGCGAGTCTGCGAACTGAAGATCGCGACCTACAACATTCACGGCGGCCTGCCCGCATGGACCGCGCACGCGAAGCGGCAGATGATCGCGCGCATCGCGCAGGTCATCGACGAACTCGACGCCGATATTGTTGCATTGCAGGAGGTGCCGCTCGGCGGCTCGGACGCGCCCGATGTGCTATCCCAGCTTCGCGAGGCAACCGGGATGTCCGCTGTCGAAGGACCGACACTCGATACGCCGAAGCGCCGTTACGGCAACGCCGTGTTGTCCAGATTGCCCGTGCGCATGGCGCGGACCGTCGATTTGTCGTTCCACGGGCGCGAGCCGCGCGGGGCGCTCGATGCCGATATCGAATGTGCCGGGCGCCTGATCCGCGTCGTGGCGACCCATCTGGGGCTGTCCGCCACCGAACGGAGCACGCAGGTGCGCACCCTGCTTGCAGCCTTCGACAATAGCGAACTGCCGGTCATTCTGGCGGGAGACATCAACGAGTGGTTCGTACGCGGGCGAGCACTGCGCGCGCTCGTTTCGCATTTTCGGCGGGCACCCGCGCCTCGTACGTTTCCAACGTTCTGCCCGGTTTTTGCGCTCGACCGAATATGGATGCACCCGGGCGACTATCTGGTCGACGTCACCGTCCACCGCAGCGTGCTCGCGCGGCGCGCGTCCGATCACTATCCGCTCGTCGCGCGCATTCGAATGCCGGTGCATCCGCCCCATCTGCCGCACAAAGAGTCACTGGGAGGACAGGTGCTATGAAAACGAGCGAACTCGAGGGCCGCGCACTCGATTATTGGTGCGCGCGCGCATTGGTCGACGATGCAGAGGAAATCGTGTTCACCGAAGTCGAACCGTGCGTTGTCATTACGTTGACGCACGGTACGCTGCGCAAGCTGGCCCAGCCGTTTTCGCCATCGGGTGAATGGGCAGACGCCGTCGAAGTTCTGGAGCGCGCGGAAGAGCTGCGGTGGCTGCGCGGCGAGCAAGGCACGCATTGTTGGGTGCGATTCCGTGCAAGCGATCCCTGCGAGGCCGACGGCGATCATCCGCGCATCGCGCTGTTACGCGCATTCGTGCGCGCCCGCTTTGGCGATTCCGTCGAGGCGCCTCCCGTCGGACCGCATGCGGTTCGCGACCGGAAGGTGCATCCCTGCGATGCGGGTGGCGTGCCTCCGACCTACGGCGACAACGCAGGCGCCGCCGGCAGCGAGATCGGCGATATCCGCTCCGTGCCCAGGCCATAGCGGCGCAGTGGTTCATCGGCCGGAATCGGCGGCTCCGGATTTCAGATCTGCTGGCCGGCAACCAGCCGCAGGCGCGTGATTTCCGAGGGGGCACCGAGCCGCTTGGGCGGGCCCCAATAGCCCGTTCCGCGGCTCGTGTAGATCCACAACGCATCGAGCTTCGCGAGCCCCGCGGTGAACGGCTGCTGCAGGCGGACGAAAAAATTCCACGGGAAAAACTGCCCGCCGTGGGTATGCCCCGACAACTGCAGCGTATAGCCCGCATTCGCAGCGGCATGGGCTGTCCGCGGCTGGTGGGCCAGCAGCACCTTGATGTCGATGTCGTCGGGCGCATTGGCCAACGCTGCGGCAGGATCGCTGCGATGCGCTTCGTCGAAGTGGCCCGCCGAATAATCGGTGACGCCCGCTACGATAAAAGGCGTGCCCCGATGTTCGAGCACGACGTGCTCATTCAACAGCACGCGCAATCCGAGGCGCTCGAATTCCGCGATCCACTGAGCCGCGCCGGAGTAGTACTCGTGATTTCCCGTGACGACATAGGTACCGTAATGGGCCGTGAGGCGCCCGAGCGGCTGCGTGTGGCTGGCCAACTGTGCGACGCTCCCATCGACGATGTCGCCCGTTACGGCGATCAAATCCGGTTGCAGACGGTTGACGGCGTCGACGATGGCCTCGACATAGCGCGCTTTGATCGTCGGCCCAACGTGGATATCGCTGATCTGGACGATCGTCAGTCCGTCGAGGGAGGCGGGTAGCCCGTCGATGGGGACATCGACCGATACGACTTTGGCACGCCGCCGCGCATTGATGAAACCGATCGCCGTCGATAGCAGCGCGAGCACGGGGACGCTCACGGCCGTATCGATTCGCCAGCGGTCGAGCGCAAGCGCGTGACCCGAGAGTGCATCGATCGTCAGCGCCGACGCGAGCACGATGTCCCGCAGGAACGTGAACACGAGCAGCGACGAGAAGAGCCCCATTGCGATCAGGCCGACCCACGCAATGCGATCGGCTTGAGGCTGGCGCTCGAACGTTCGAGCCAGCATCCCGAGCGGGATCAAGCAACACGACAACACCAGCGCGAAAGCCGCAAGCAGTTTGACCGGCCAGCCGACCGGCAACTCGGGAATAATGCGCAACCCAACGTACAGGTGCGTCAACACGCCGATCAGAATCGCGCGGGTAAAGAAAGAGGAGCGACGCATAGCGAATGAGGAAGGATGCCGCGTAAGGGTGCCGCATGGCGGCAGTTCATGCCGCGCGGAGCGGCAGCGTGAAGCATTGTACCGATGGGTCACGAACCCTGCCGGATGCTGCCCGGTGCCTGCCGGTGTCGCGACTCACCCTGCTTTCCCACGTTGTGAAATGGTTCTAAGCTACGAATAGGCACGAATCGATTCGTTGCACGATTCGATTCGCGTGGTTCGGCGTTCGCGAGGGAGGAGGCGAATAATGAAAACCGTCAAATGGGGACACCACCGGCCGCACCGCGCGCATCATCTCAGCTACGAGGGCAGTCACGTCATGCTGCCGCTCGTGGGCCTTTCGTTGATGGCGCTGGCGGTCTATTACATCGTGCGTCGCCTCGACTGGCTGGAGCTCGGCCGTAGCGCGTTATTCGACGTCGTGATGGTATTCGTCGCGCTGGGCATCGCCGGGCTGTTCGGGGTAGCGGGCGCATGGCTGCGCTCGGACGGCGACGGAAAGGACGAAGGCTTTTGCTTCGTCGGCGCACTGATCGGTGCCACGGTTTTCTATATTGCGTTGCTGACGTAATCGACGGCGCACGACAAGATCCCGCAGTCGCGCACACCTTGCCGGCCTATCGCTGGCAAGGTGTCACTCGGACGCGAGCGGGTCATGGGGCCCACGGGCTCACGCAATGCGAGCCGCCTCATCGAACGAGAGGCGCGGGTTGCGCGCATGCAGCTTGGCGTGATCGCCGTAGCCGAGGTTGATCAGGAAATTCGACTTGATCGTCGTGCCGGCGAAAAACGTTTCGTCTACCTTAGCAGCGTCGAAGCCCGACATCGGGCCGGCGTCCAGTCCCAGAGACCGTGCCGCCATAATCAGGTAAGCCCCTTGCAGCGACGAGTTGCGCTGCGCCGTGGCGCGGATCAAATCGTCGTTGCCGACGAACCAGCTGCGCGCATCCGTATGCGGAAACAATTTCGGCAGATAGTCGTAGAACGCCATATCCATCCCGACGATGACCGTGACGGGGGCCGCCATCGTCTTCTCGACGTTGCCGGGCGAAAGCGCAGGCTTCAATTGCGCCTTGGCTTCGGCCGATTTGACGAAGACGAAGCGGCCCGGGCTCGAGTTTGCCGACGTGGGGCCCATGGCGGCCAACGAGAACAGTTGTCGAAGCAGGGCATCGTCGACCGGTTTGGGCAGCCAGGCGCTATGGGTGCGTGCTTCGCGGAACAGCTGGTCGAGAGCATCGTCGGAAAGTGGCATGATCGACGGTGATGGCATAAGCCCGGAGTTTGAAAGGGCTCAATGATAGCGATGGACGCGTTTCCTTGCAGGCGTCGCAGTAGATACATCGGGGCGGCGCTCGGCGTATCAGCAAGATATCGGATGGCATGATGCGTTCGTCGTGCGATAACCATGCAGCAACTAGGAATCGGAATAGGAATAGGAATGGGCGGGGAGATGACGGTTTTCGTTTTCAGGCGAGTCGAGCCGAATCGCACATAGGTTTTGAAGGTGTTGATTGAATGATCGATGACATGTTCGGCGGGGCGCCGCAAGTCGATGTCGACTGGTACCCGCATTGGTTGTCGCCCGACGAGGCGTCTGTCGCGCTGTCCGCATTGCTGGACGAAGTGCAGTGGAAGCAGGATCTGATCGGTACGCCCGGCGGCATCAAGCCGTTGCCGCGCCTCACCGCCTGGCAGGGGGATCCGGGTACCGTCTACGTGTACTCCGGTATTCGCAACGAGCCGCTTGCCTGGACGCCGACAGTCCAGGCCCTGCGTTCGCTCGCTGAAACGACGTGCAAGACGCGCTTCAACAGCGTCTTGTTGAATCGATATCGCAGCGGAGACGACAGCATGGGCTGGCACGCCGATCGCGAAGCGGAACTCGGCGCCGAGCCGGTGATTGCTTCGGTGAGCCTGGGCGTCGCGCGGCGGTTCGATCTTCGGCACAACGCGACGGGGCAACTGCGAGCCTATGAGCTGACGAACGGCAGCCTGCTCGTCATGCGCGGACGAACTCAGCGCGATTGGCGGCATCGCGTGGCAAAGGTGCCCGGTTTGCGCGGAGAGCGAATCAACTTGACCTTTCGCTACGTAGCGCCCCGCGATGGGGCCGCACGGTGACCGTTGGCGATTCGGCTTCTGCGATGGGGCTGTCCGTCGATTCGGCTTTTGTTCGGCTTCCCGAAACATCACGTTTCGACGCATCGCTGCGTTTGCGCTAAAAAACGAATAAGAAATTTATGCGCATAAAGTTTACTAAGACGATAAGTCCGTCCCTTATTGCAGAGGATATGGCCGATCCTGCCGATACTCTCTCGTCTCGAAGGCTCGCAAGGCCTCTATGCTGGCGATAGGGCAAACAGGCGTTCGTCGGCCGCGCCGACCCAGCACGGCTACCGTTGTGGCTGGCATGTGCGGCACGGAGTCGATTGAATACGGACGTGGAAGAAACGAGAGCCGATGAAGATAAAGATGAAGATTTTGTGGATCGCCAGCGCGCTCCTGGTCGCAAAGGCGACGACAGCGCTCGCGCAGCAGCCGGCCGTGTACCCGCTGCGCAGCCAGAGCGCGGCGCAGCAGGGCGTCGACAGTGCCTATTGTTATTGGCAGGCGAAGCGCCAGACGGGCGTCAATATGGCCCGTCAGTCGCAGCGTCCCGAAGCGACGCACGCGATTCGCTTTGGCGCCGATGCGGGCCGGGGGGCCAGCGAGCCGCCGTTGCCCGCTCCACTCGGCGCATCGAGCAGCGTTTCGCATACGCCGAAGGTTGGGGCAACAGGGACTGAAGCGAGCGGGGCGCCCGCGGCCAGCGATGTGCCTGGGCTGGGGGCGCAGTCCAAGACCGCGGCGGCGAACGGGCGTGCTGCACAGGGGGCCGCGCCAGCATCCAGTGCTTCCGGCTCGATGCCGGCTTCCACTTCGCCTTCCGTCTCCGGCACCGCCGGCCTGCCTCCGTTGCCGCCACCGCCGCCGCCCATGACGAGCTACTGGCAAGCATACGGGGACTGTATGCAAGCCCGCGGGTACGGTGTGCAATAGCAACTTGTATGCAAATCTGCTCCCCCTTTGTTCCCGATCGCGATTGACCTGGGCTGTGATTTCCTCCTCTTGCAATCGAGTGGTCACGACATAGACTTTATGTCTCGGCGAACATCGTTTGGGGGATAGGAGATGCGTCTGACTATTTTGATTAACGGTTCGGATCCCACCGTCAATCATGATTACGCTGTGCTCTGGCTCGACACCGATGAGCGGGTATGGTCCAGAGAATCGCATGACGGGATCGACCTCCCGCCCTGGGGGGAACTACGTGATGAAGGGGGTGTGACCCAGCTTTGCGCACCGACGGCCGACCAGCCGCTCTGCACATTGCGCGGCCTGCATGTGGACCGTGAATGCCCGACGGCGGCGCAAGGCGGCGCCCAATGGGCGTCGGGTACGGTCGGACCGACGGACGGCGTATGGCGCCTGCAAGCCGTCGAGAAGAAGACCGTCCAGCCCGAGGACAGTGTTTTTAGGCGGTGAGTCGCGCCCCTGCCCTGATCGCGTCGAAAAAGTTCTTACCGTTCGTTACGAAATCCCCCGGAGCGAATTTCGATTAGGTATAGTCGGCCTTGGCTATCTCGAGGCCAACCCTCCTAGGCCCGTTCGGCGTTTCGTCGGCGGGCCGTCTTTTTTTGCCCTTTGCCGCTATCGTCATCGCGCTGCCTGCCAGAACGGGCGGCAGGCGAGACCCAGTCGTTTGCGGAAAGAGAGTGGCTATGCGCAAAATGCCATCCGCGCGGTTTCTTCGGACCGATGACGGTCATATTAAAAGCGTTGCCATTTAGCAACTCTGTAGTAGCTTAATCGCCGAGCGCCGGGCCACTTCTTCCTCCCCCATATCACAAACCAAATCTGTTCAAAAACAATGAACTAGGGGTTTTCCCAGATTGATTGTTTCTTTTTGAGCAAGAATGTGTTGCGTGATGCACGTATACCCTAGCTAGGGTCACCACGTAGACTCGCCCCTCATCGGACGGGTCAATCGTTTTGACTACGTAGCCGCGTCAATAGCGGTGTCGAGGGTCAAGCCGTCTATTCCGAAGTCTGGCAGTGAGCCAGTTTTATAAAAGGGACTTCCCAAATGAAAAAAACCCTGGTCGTCGCAGCGGTTTCCGCCTCTTTCGCAGTCGCAGCCCACGCACAAAGCAGCGTCACGCTCTATGGCGTGATCGATGCAGGCATCACCTACACGAGCAACGTCACCGGCCACGCTAACTGGCAACAAACGTCGGGCGGCATCGATCAAAGCCGTTTCGGCCTGCGCGGTTCTGAAGATTTGGGCAACGGCCTGAAGGCAATCTTCACGTTGGAAAGCGGTTTCAACCTGAACAGCGGCCGTTACGCAAACAGCGGCAGCGAGTTCAACCGTCAATCGTACGTTGGCCTGTCGAGCAACTTCGGCACGGTCACGCTCGGTAAGCAATACGACGCCGAACAAGACTTCCTGGCTCCGTTGAGCGCAACGGGCAGCTGGGGCGGCACGTCGTTCGCTCACGTCGGCAACCTCGACAACCTGAACACGAACGGCGGCAACGCGGTCAACAACTCGATCAAGTTCACGAGCGCGAACTACGCAGGCTTCACGTTCGGCGGCACGTACGGCTTCTCGAACCAGGCTGGCCGGTTCGACAACAACCGCGAATACAGCGTCGGTGCGGCTTATCAGTACCAAGGTCTGCGCGTTGCAGCGTCGTACGCTCAACTGAACAACCCGCTGGCTAACACCCCGGGCGCGACCGACAATGCAGCGACTGTCGCGAACGGCAACTTCCGTGACCGTACGTACGGCGTGGGCGCATCTTACGCGTTCGGCCCGGCGCAAGTCGGCGCAGTGTGGACGCAAACGCGTCTGGACAACTTCCTGGTTGCCGCTTCGCTTCGTCAAGACAACTACGAAGTCAACGCCAAGTACAACCTGACGCCGGCTTTGGGCCTGGGCGTGGCATACACGTTCACCGATCAGCAAGGTTCGGGCGCGCTGAACACCTCGGGTGCACGCTTCCACCAAGTCGGCGCGCAAGCTGACTACTCGCTGTCGAAGCGCACGGACGTCTACGCTCAAGTCGTTTACCAACACGCAAGCACGGCTGGCGCATCGATCTACAACCCCACCTTCGGTGGTCTGTCGTCGTCGGACAACCAAAAGGTTGCTACGGTTGGCCTGCGTCACCGCTTCTAAGCCGGCTGTATCGGTCTAGTCGCACGAAAGGCGCCGCGCGCGCGGTCCCTTTCATTGCCGACGAACCCCACGTTTTCCGGAACGTGGGGTTTTTTGCTTTGTGCGCTCGACGCTCGAGCGCGCGGTTGCATGCTTTTCCCTACTCGCCGGCGGGCCACGGCCGTGTCGCATCGGGGTTCTCCCTATACTGGCTCTAGTCGTGCATGCGTCTGGCGAACCCTTCCGTGCACGTTCGATGCATCGGCCTTGATCAAGCAAGATCATTGGCAAGGCCATCGACATCATCGACATCAACGAGGTAGCGATCATGAGTGAAGCAGCGGCACCGAGCGACGAATCGGTGCTTCACACCGACGTCGTCATCATCGGCGCGGGACCGGTAGGGCTTTTCGCAGCGTTCGAGGCGGGCGTCATCGGCTTGTCCTGTCATATCGTCGATGCGCTTGAGCAAGTCGGCGGTCAATGTATCGAGCTGTATCCCGACAAGCCCATTTTCGACATTCCCGCAGTACCGGTCTGTACGGCCCATCAGCTGATCGATCGCCTCATGGAGCAATGCAAGCCGTTTGCGCCGCCGATTCATCTGGGGCACCGTGTCATGCGTGTCGAGCGCGTGGCCGACACCCCGCGCTGGCGCGTCACGACCGACCGCGGCCTGGTGTTCGATACCGCCGCCGTGCTGCTCTCGGCCGGCAATGGCGCGTTCGTGCCTCAGCGGGTAGGGCTGCCTGAAGCGCAAGCGCTCGAAGGACGCTCCGTTCACTATGCCGTGCGCAAGCGGGCGATGTTCGAGGGCCAGCGCGTGGTCGTCGCGGGCGGCGGCGATTCGGCGCTCGATTGGGCGCTCGCATTGCGGGGGCACGCCAGGCACATCACGCTCGTGCATCGGCGCAATGCATTTCGCTCAGCCGATGCCACCGTGCAAGAGATGAAGCGAGCCGTCGCCGCCGGCCAAATGGAGCTCGTGGTCGGCACGATCGCCAGGCTCAATGCCCCCGACGGTGTATTGCAGTCGATCGACGTCAAAACGCTCAGCGCGGACGCCACCCTCCCAGCGGATCATTTAATCGCGCTCTATGGGCTGGTGGCGGATTTAGGGCCGATCGCCGAGTGGGGCCTCGATGTGCGGGTGGGCCGCGTCAACGTCGATACTTCGTACTACGAAACATCCGTGCCGGGTATTTTCGCGGTGGGGGATATCGCAACTTACCCAAACAAGCAAAAGCTGATCTTGTCGGGCTTCCACGAAGCATCGCTCGCGCTGCGCAAAGCGTATTCCTATGCCTTCCCCGACAAGAAACGCGTGCACGTGCATTCCAGCTACGACACCGGTTTGTCCGAACGGATCCTTGGCACATCCACGACGGAGCCTGCCCACTCGTGAATTGAGCCGCATTGCGCTGGCGTCATCATTGACGGCCGTCCGATGGGGCTCGTTCGAAGGCGGCGCCCGCGGCCCGCACGCGCCGAGTGCGGGTTGACCGCAATGGGTGAGAGAGATGCGGCTCGCTATGATAATGGGCTTTGCCCGATCGATCATGAGTCGGCCGGGCACTTGAGCGATGCATCGTTCCCACCAGGAGAGGAGGTTTGTCTTGACGCGTCCCACGGAGCACAGCGGCTTACAGCGCGGGCTGAAAAATCGCCACATTCAATTGATCGCGCTCGGCGGCGCGATCGGCACCGGGTTGTTTCTCGGATCGGCCAGCGTTCTGAAGGCGGCCGGCCCTTCGATGATCCTCGGCTATGCGATCGGCGGCCTGATCGCGTTCATGATCATGCGCCAGCTTGGCGAGATGGTGGCGCAAGAACCGGTAGCCGGTTCATTCAGTCACTTCGCCTATAAGTATTGGGGCGACTTTGCCGGCTTTCTTTCCGGTTGGAATTACTGGGTGCTCTACGTACTCGTCAGTATGGCCGAACTCACGGCCGTCGGCACCTATATCCATTATTGGTGGCCCGGCGTGCCCACGTGGGTTTCGGCACTCGTGTGTTTCGTCGTCATCAACGCCGTCAACCTCGCCAACGTCAAAGCGTACGGAGAAACCGAATTCTGGTTTGCGATCATCAAGGTCGTGGCCGTTGTCGGCATGATCGTCTTTGGCGCTTATTTGCTCGAAAGCGGGCGGGGCGGGCCGCAGGCGTCGTTTTCGAACCTGTGGCGCTATGGCGGGTTCTTTCCCCACGGGTTCAACGGGTTGTTCATGACCCTCGCCGTCATCATGTTCTCGTTCGGCGGGCTTGAACT
Source organism: Trinickia sp. (assembly GCF_051961175.1). Lineage (GTDB taxonomy): Bacteria > Pseudomonadota > Gammaproteobacteria > Burkholderiales > Burkholderiaceae > Trinickia. Next base: position 13,184 of record NZ_JBQCDN010000185.1, read on the forward strand.
GATCGGTATCACGGCGGCCGAAGCCGACGATCCGGCACGCACGATTCCGAAAGCCGTCAATCAAGTGCTCTACCGCATTTTGATTTTCTACATCGGCTCGCTCGTCGTGCTGCTCGCCCTGCATCCGTGGAACGAAGTCGCGCAAGGCGGAAGCCCGTTCGTGATGATCTTCTCGCAGCTCGGCGCCGGGCTGATGGCCAATGTGTTGAACGTCGTCGTGCTGACGGCGGCGCTCTCCGTTTACAACAGTGCTGTCTATGCGAACAGCCGCATGCTCTACGGCCTGGCCGAGCAAGGCAATGCGCCGCGCGCACTGCTCAAGGTCGATCGCCGCGGCGTGCCGTATGTCGCCATCGGATTGTCCGCGGTTGCGACGTTCGCGTGTGTCATCGTCGACTATCTGATTCCGGCGCGCGCCCTCGACATCCTGATGGCGCTCGTCGTCGCGGCGCTCGTCATCAACTGGGCCTTGATCAGTCTCACCCATTTGAAGGCGCGTAAAGCGATGGTCGCAGCGGGCCAGCCACTCGTCTTCAAATCGTTCGCCTATCCGGTCGCCAATTGGATTTGCCTCGCGTTCATGGCGATGGTCCTCGGGATCCTCGCGTTCACGCCGGGCCTGTCCGTTTCCGTCTGGCTCGTGCCGGTTTGGCTCGTGGTCATGTGGCTCGGCCATGCAATGAAGCGGCGCTCGAATTCGGCTGTGCCGGTAGGCGTCGCCAACCGATAAGCGCGTTCGGCGGACGATGCGCGGCGCCTTGCGTCGCGCATCAGATCCCGCCTTGGGAACGGGACCGAGGCACGTCGCCTGCCGTTATCGGATCGAGGCAAGCGTGACGCGTTCGGGGTGGCCGATCCATACTGCGAGCGCCGAATAATTGTCGGTCTGGCCGTCGGGACCGGCGTGCGTTCTGGCGGCTTCGACCAACACGGCCAACCAGTCGTCGACGGTATGCACGATGCGCAGGCTGTGCTCGATTGCGTCGTCAGGCAACTGCTGCCACAAGCCGTCCGTGCAAAGCAGGAACGCATCGCCATCGTGGATCGGGATTGCCCTGGCGACGCTCGGTCCTGCATCCGCGCGGACGCCGAGCGCGAGATGCAGCAGCCGGGGGCTGATGCCGTCGCAGGGTAGGCCCGCATCGGCAAGCTGCTGGACGAGGCTATGATCGCGCGTTCGCGCAATCAGGACGCCGCGACGAAACAAGTACAAACGGCTGTCGCCAAGATGCGCCCATTGCGCAGTGCATTGCCGCTGGTCGATCAGCAGCGCCGCAACGGTGGCGGCCATTCTGCGTTGCGCCGGCGTGCGTTGCTGTTCCGCCAGGATCGCCTGATTGGCGGCGGCGATGGCCGTATGCAGCGCGTCGCCCTGTTCGTTGTTGTCCGGGTGCGTGCGGTCGGCGCACTGCGCGAGCACCGTTGCGACAGCCAGTTTCGAGGCGACTTCTCCGCCAGGTGCACCCGCGACTCCGTCGCTGATGACGAAGCATTCGCGTGCGTCGTAGGCGACATGACCGATCGCGTCCTGGTTGGTCGTTCTGCTTCCCGAGTGCGAAAACTGCGCGTGCGAAATCTTCATTCGGTCGCGCGTTCAGGTGCGGGCGTGGCCGCGGTAGCCTTCGACTTCCGCGTCGTAGGCGGCGAGGAACGATTTCCCGAATACGGACGCGAAGTCGTCTTCGATCGCGAACATGGCATCGCGATGGGTGGTGACGTAGCGGTCCCACATGCGAGCCTTGTAGAGCGTTGGCACATAGCGTTCATACCAGCGCGGCGCGATATCGCGTTCGCGCAGGCGCTGCGGGGAAAAGCGCGCGAGCAGATCCATCAGTGCTGCCCGCATGCCGGCAACCATGCCGATCTGGTGTGCGTGCAGGTCCTGAAATGCGTCTCGCACAGCGCTTTGCGGCGACATGAATCCCGGAAACGGGAGGCCGAACATCTGCCGTAATACGGAGCCTCCGTCAGGCAGCAGCTTGAGCGGATTGTTCTCTCGATCGAGCAGCATCGTCATATCCGCCTTGACCTCGCGCTTCAGGATGCTGCGCGACGACAGCAGTTCGACTGTGCCGTTCGCAAACAATGTCAGCAATTGTCCCGCAACGAGCATTTGTTCCGGCGACAACTGACGGTGCGTCGACGGATCAAGACCGGTGCCTTCGAGGAACGCGCGCAGCAGCGCGTCGGCCGATGCCGGTTGGCTTGTGCGCGCAGTCGCGTCTTCCGAGGGGGGAGGTGGGGGCTTGGCTACGATCGGGTCGCCTGCGGCGGTGTGCGTCTCCGCGGGTTCTGGCTTCGATGTCGTTGCGACGCCTTGCAGGCGGACGTGGCTTGTCCAGTCGGGATGGTGATCCGATTGCGTGACGGCAGATGCGCCGACTGAAGACAAGGGATCGATGCCGGCCGAGGCGGATGGGACGCCGAACAGATCGAGCGGATCGGTGGAAAGCTGTCGAAGCTCGCCACGGACCGGTGCATGGGCGCCGGCAGCAACAGGGGTTGCGTTGTCCGGTTGCGACGGTGGCTTGCCGGTTGCGGCCTTGCTGTCAAAACGGGGCTGGGAGGAGGGCCATCGCGGGTCGGGCAAACTCGCCGCCTGTCGGTCCGGTGCGGCCTCGCTCACGGCGGCGTGCTGCGCCATCGCGACATCCGCTTCGGCGTCTCCCTGGCCGTCTGCCGTCACATGAACCGAGGCTGGCGCCTCTGCGCGCAGCACGTACGAACCGATACGGATCAGGTCGCCGGTATGCAGGTTCTGGCTCTGCGCATACGCAACCGGGGCATGGTTGACCTCGATGGTTGCGACGCTGCTCAAGTTCTTCAGCGAACAGGTGTCGCCGTTTATCTGCAACAGCGCTTGCAGCCGCGAAATCTGCCGCGTGTCGTCGCGCAGTACCAAGTGGTTGTCATGGTCCCGGCCGATGGTGCCACCGGGCGGGTGGAACACGACGGTGGTTCGCCGGTCCTGGCTAACCGGTTGGCCTGCGTGCTCGATAACGATCAGTTGCATGGGTCGATACGTGTTCGGATGGGGGAGTGCGCGTGAGGCTGACGCGCTTACGACGACGCCGCATGCTTGCGGCGCGCTGCTTCGAATGCCGGCCCCCAAATCGGGTGTCCCTTCTCGGCGGGGGACAGTTCGAATTGAGGCGCGATATTGAGGATCTTCGTGAACTCCGCTCGACAAAGCGTGATGCGGTTCGTCAAGCAGTAGCTGAATGCCATCAGCTTGTGCGCCTCGACCTCCATATCGGGGGACGCGCTATCGAGATCGTGCGAGTGGCCGAGCACATAGAGCGTGCGCTCGTAGTCGCCTTTGTCATACGCGGCATGTGCGCTGTCGAGCGTCGCACGCGAGGCCGACTGCGCACGGGAAGCGGGCGTACTGCACGCGCTGAGGCCGAGCATGAGCGCGCTGCAAAACAGCACGGCACTACTGAATGGCGAACATTTCATTCTGAAAGAAACGAACGTTGGAATAAAAGCGGCTGAGCGGTTGAAGCGTGGCTGGCTGTGATTTTAGTCCTGCTAATAACGGCTTACGACATATCCGTTACTTTCTGTTGCAATTTGGTGGGTGAATTTCTACTCATTTTGCATAGACGTGAAAATCTGTGGCTTGAGTCGTAAAAAAATCGGCGCTATAGTTCAGCCACATTTGAGCCCGGCTACTTCTCTTTTGGCGATATCGGCCCGGTCAACCATCCGGCTGCGGGCGCCTTGCCTTCGCGCGCCGCGCCGTAAGGGGTACACAGTAGCGTTTATGCGATTTCACCGCCCAGTTTCAATGAGCGGGCTCAGCCGTTTTTCCTGAAATGGAATGATGGCGGGTGGCGCTTGAGGAAGAATTTTTTGTCGATTATTTTTTCGCGTAAGCGGTGAGATTTTCGTGTTATTGCAAATATAAATTTGCCTGGAATTCAGATAGCCATTTGCCATATTGTCGGCAAAGATTCGATGACTTTTATCTAGGGTTGAAAAACGGAATGAGGCAATTGCAATGGCCCGCCAGTTGTCTGGTATCGGCATGTCTACTATTGGTCCCGGGGTGCGCTTCCACAGAGCATGCCGCCGCGGCGCCGTACTCGGTTACGTTCAACGTTGCGGGCGACGTGAATCCGGATGCCAGCCGCAGACCGACGCCGATCGTGTTGAAGGTGTTCCAATTGAAGGCGTCTTCGGCGTTCGACAGCGCTGACTTCTTTTCATTGCAGAGCAAGCCGGAGGGTGTGCTCGGCAGCGAATTGATCGGTGTCGACCGCGTCATCCTGCGTCCGGGCGAGTCCCGCACGCTGCACTACTCGGGCAGCGTCGACGCGCACGCCATCGGCGTGGTCGCGGAGTACCGGCAGATCGAGCAGAGCCGCTGGAAGCTGACGATCCCCCTGCCGCCGCCGAAGCACCTCAATTTCTACCGTTTCTGGCAGACCTCGCCCGCCGAGATGAAGGTGACGGTCGCGGTGAAGAACGGTGGCGTTGCGCTGGGCAACCAGGCCGCGTTGGACAACCTCGTGCGCCCGCAGCTTGCCGGCAACAACCTCCAGGAATACCAATGACCGAGCCGATCTTGTCTTCAACGTCGGTCGCGGCATTGCGCCAGCGTGTGGTCTGGACCGAAGGGATGTTTCTGCGTCCGCAGCACTTCCAGCAGCTTGAGCGCCATTGGGAACGTTACGTTCGTGTGCGTTGCGGCGCATTGCAGGGGTTCTTCTGGGGCTTCGACGAACTCGAGATCGACCGCGATCTGCTCGCGCTGGGCAAGATCGCGCTGTTGTCCGCATCGGGCGTGATGCGCGACGGTACGCCCTTTGACCTTTCGCACCCGGATGATCGTCCCGAGCCATTCGACCTACCCGCGGACGCAAAGAATGTGCTCGTGGTGTTGGCCTTGCCCCTGTGGCGAGCAGGTGGCGAAGAAGTATCGTTCGGCGGCGAAGCCCATACGGACCACGCCCGCTATACGGTGTGCGAGCATGAAGTAGCGGACGCGAACACGGTCGCGCTTGGGCCGGCATTGTTGCAGACCGGGCGTCTGAATGCGCGGCTGATGCACGAAGCCGAGCTGACGGGCGACTGGCAGGCACTTGGCGTGTTGCATGTCGTCGAGCGAGCGGCCGATGGGCATCTCGTGATCGACGAGAGTTACATTCCGCCGCGGCTCGTCGCGGGGCGTGATCCGTTGCTGGTGCGTTATACGCGGGAGCTGCACGGGTTGCTTGCGCAACGCGGCGACGCGCTGGGCGAGCGGCTTGCGCAGCCGGGACGCGGCGGGGTGTCCGAGGTTGCCGATTTTTTGTTGCTGCAACTGGTTAACCGCTATCTGGCGGTGACGTGGCACGCGCAGCAGAACGTGGTCGTGCATCCCGAAACGCTATTTTGCGACTGGCTCAAGCTCTCGTGCGACCTCTGCACCTTTACGGCGGCGGGGCGGCGTCCGCAGACATTGCCGATCTATTACCACGACGATCTGCGCACGACTTTCGGTGCGTTGATGACGGAGCTGCGCCGGGCCCTTTCCGCGGTGCTCGAACAGAATGCGATCGAGATCGAACTGGCCGATGCAGGAAACGGCGTGCGGGTTGCGGTGATCGCCGATCCGGCGTTGCGGGAGCAAGCCGGTTTTGTGCTGGCCGTCCATGCCGATGTGCCTGCGGACGCGCTCCGCACGCGTTTTCCGGCGCAGGCGAAGCTTGGGCCCGTCGAACGCATTCACGACCTCGTCCATCTGCAACTGCCTGGCATCGGCATGCGGCAGTTGCCTGTCGCGCCGCGGCAGATTCCGTACCACGCCGGCCACACCTATTTCGAAATCGACAAGGGCAGTGAGCTATGGCGTCAGTTGGAGCGCTCAGGCGGGCTCGGCTTCCATATCGCCGGTGATTTTCCTTCGCTGTCGATGGCGTTTTGGGCGATTCGAGGCTAGGCGCTGAACCAGGGCATTCCAGATGAACTCTCCTTCCGATTCATTTGCCGCCGGTGTCGGCGGCTTTGTTCCGCCCAATCCCGGTGGTACCGGCGGCGCAGGCGTTGCGCCGTCGTCCGCTGCGGCGGCGGGGGCGGCCGAACCGGCGCCCGGTCACTGGGCGGCGAGCGGCACCAACCCGCTCGTCGCGGCTGCCAATCCGCTGTTGAACCTTGTGCCGCAGATTCGCTCGGCCGTGCACCACCCCAACCCTGCGTGGTTGCGGGAGCATCTGGCCGCCGAAATCCGCCAGTTCGAGACGCGCGCGCAGCAGGCGGGCGTCGCTCCCGAAGCCATCATCGGCGCACGCTACTGCCTGTGCACGGCGCTTGACGAGGCAGCGGCGCTGACGCCGTGGGGTGCGGGTGTCTGGTCCGCGCACAGTTTGCTCGTGCAGTTCCACAACGAGACATGGGGCGGCGAGAAATTCTTCCAAGTGCTGGAGCGCCTGTCGCAGCATCCGCGTCAGCATCTGGATCTGCTGGAGCTGCTCTACTTTTGTCTCGCGCTCGGGTTCGAGGGCCGCTATCGCGTGCTCGACAACGGTCGCTCGCAGCTCGAAGCGCTACGCCAGCAGCTTGCGCAAACCATTCGCTCGATGCGCGGCGAATACGACGCAGCGCTGTCGCCGCATTGGCGCGACGTGCAGACAAACGATGCGGTAAAGCGTCCCGTGGCGCCCCTGTGGGTCTACGCCGTGCTCGCGCTGCTCGTCGGCGTCGGCGTGTTCGTCACGTTGCGAATCATGCTCGCGAATCATTCGGATCAGTTGTTCGCATCGATCGATGCGCTGCATCTGCCGCAACTGCAGCCGGCTCAAGGCCCGCCGGCTCCGGCCCCGTCACCGCGGCTCGCCCGCTTCCTCCAACCCGAAATCCAGGCTGGCCTCGTCACCGTGCGCGATGAGGCCGATCGCAGTGTCGTGGTCCTGCGTGGCGATGGTCTGTTCGCATCGGGTTCGGTCGATGTCATCGACCGCTATGTGCCCGTATTGATGCGCGTCGCCGACGCGCTTAACGGCGTGCACGGCAATGTGCGCGTGACGGGCTATACCGACGATGTGCCCGTGCATACGGTGCGCTTCGCATCGAATTGGGACCTGTCGCGGGAGCGCGCCGAGGCCGTGCGCAGCTTGCTTGCGGCTCGGCTCAACGAGCCGCGTCGCCTCGCGGCGGAAGGGCGGGGCTCGCTCGATCCGATCGTACCGAACGACAACCCGGCCGACCGCGCGCGCAACCGGCGAGTCGAGATCACGCTGATGCTCGCGCCGACGTCGGGCGGCTCGGCGGGCAACGCCCCAGCCGGCACCCTGCCGGGTCCGCTCTCAGCCCCGGCCTCGGGCCCGAAAGTCATGGAGACGCACTGAGCATGAACGCCGTTTTTGAGCGCATCGCACGACCGCTGCGGCGTCGCGAAGTGATGACCTTCGCGGGCCTTGTCGTACTTGCGGGGCTGATATGGGTTGCAGGCCCGCTGCTCGCATTCGCAGACTATCGACCGCTCGATAGCGCGTGGGCGCGTCTGCTTCTCATCGTCGCGCTGATCGCGATTTGGGCAGGGCGGATCGCATGGCATCGCTGGCGCGCGGCACAACTGAACGCACAAATGTTGAATCAGTTGCGCGCGGGTGCACCATCGCGTCCCTCGCAACAGGAGACGACGCAACCGCATCTCGAAGCGTTGCGCAACCGTTTCGACGAAGCCGCCACGCTGCTCAAGCGGGTCAGCTTCGGGGCCGCCGCGCGCGCGCGCGACGGCCAGGGTGCGGGCAATGCGTTCGCGCACTGGTTCGGGCGCATGTCGCGCCAGTATCTGTATCAGTTGCCGTGGTATGTCTTCATCGGTGCACCGGGGTCAGGCAAAACGACGGCGCTCGTGAATTCGGGGCTTAGCTTTCCGCTCGCGGAGCAGTTCGGCCGGGCAGCGATTCGCGGCGTGGGCGGCACGCGCCACTGCGATTGGTGGTTCACGAACGACGCGGTGTTAATCGACACAGCCGGCCGCTACACGACGCATGAAAGTAACCGCGCGCTCGATGAGAGCGAGTGGAACGGCTTCGTAGAACTGCTGAAAAAGTACCGTACGCGCCAGCCGCTCAATGGGGCCATGCTGACGATCAGCGTGGCCGATCTGCTCGGCGCGTCGGAGGCGGAACGTACCCAGCACGCGATGGTTTTGCGTCGCCGCTTACAAGAGTTGCGCACGCAGTTGGGCATCCAGTTTCCCGTCTACCTGCTCGTGACGAAGGCCGATCTTCTGGCTGGCTTCACCGAATATTTCGGTGCGCTCGGGAGGAACGAACGCGCGCAGGTTTGGGGGTTCACGTTCGCACTGCGCGAAAGCAGCGCGCCCGGTTTCGAGTTGCGCACTGCGTTCGACCGCGAGTATCAGTTGCTGCATCAACGGCTTAACGATGCACTGCCCGAGTTGCTGGCAGCGCAAAGCGATGCGCGTCATCGCGAGATGGCCTATCTGCTGCCGCAGCAGTTTGCCGATCTGCAGGACGTGCTGAACCAGTTTGTCGCCGAAGTATTCTCGGCATCGACGCTCGGACCCATGCCGACGCTGCGCGGCCTCTATTTCACCAGCGGCACGCAGGAGGGCACGGCGTTCGATCGCGTGATGGGCGGCATCAAGCGCTATCTGAAGATCGAAGGTGCGCCGCTGGCGACACAGGTGGGCTCTACGGGGCGCAGCTTTTTTCTGAAGAACCTGCTGCAGGAGCACATTTTTCGAGAGGCGGCGCTGGCCGGCAGCAACATGCGCTGGCATCGGCGACGGCACGCGCTGCGGATCGCGAGCTACGCTGCGCTTGCCCTGTTGCTCTGCGTGGCGCTCGGCATGTGGCTGCGCAGCTACGCGCGCAATCTTGCCTATCTGGACGAGGTGGCCGCGCGTGTACCGGTGGTCGATGCTCAGGTGAGTCACGCGAAACTGACCGACTCCGACGACATCGCCCGCTTGTTGCCTGCACTCGACGCGTTGCGCGCGCTGCCGGCATCCGCGCGGTTCGATCTGCGAAACCCGCCACTGGCGTATCGCTGGGGCTTGTTCCAGGGCGAGAAGATCGACGAGGCGGCGGCTGTGATCTATCGCCGCGCGCTCGACAACGTGCTCCTGCCGATTGCGGCGCGGCGGATGGAAGCGTCGCTGCTCGACGCCCGCAACGGTGATGACGAATACGCCTATGCGGCGCTCAAAGCCTATCTGATGCTGTACGACCGCACTCATTTCGACCCGTCGTATGTGCAGGCCGTGGTGGATCTCGAAATGGAGCGCTCGCTGCCGGCTGACTTCCCGTCTGCGCAACGCGTGTCGCTGCGGGCGCATCTGGCCGCGCTATTCGGCGACCGGATCGCGGTTTCGCCGTTTCCGATGAACGAGCGCCTGGTTGCCGATGTGCGGGACCGTCTGCGGCAGATTCCATTTGCGCAACGGCTCTATGGCCAATTGAGGCACACCTTGCGTGCGAGCACGGCGTCCTGGGACTTCAGCGTCGAACAGGCCGTGGGCCCGGATGCGTCGCTGGTCTTTCGGCGGCGCAGCGGCAAGGGGCTCGCCGATGGCGTGCAGGGTCTTTATACGCCGAGCGGCTACTGGCGTGTGTTCGACCAACGGCTGGCCGGCGAGATCGACGCTGCTGGCCGCGAGGAAGTGTGGGTATTGAATCTGGCGGCATCCGAGGTGCTGAATGGGAGCAACGCGGCGACGTGGGCGCGCAATGTGCGGCAGCTTTATCTGAACGACTACATCAAGACCTGGGACGACTATCTGGCCGATCTCGCGGTGCGGCACGGTGCGACGCTCACGCAAAGCATCCAGATCGCACGCACGCTGTCGGCGCAGGATTCGCCGCTCGTGCGGCTGGTCGGCGCGCTGGCGCATGAGACGGCGCTCGGCGAAGGGGGCGGCCGGCACGCGCTCACGGCGCAGGCGGAGAGCAAGGTCGACGAAGCGCGCAGTTCGCTTGCGCAAATTTTCACCGGGCCGTCCTCGGGCGACGCGGGCGCAGCCCCATCGCCGGCCCAGCCGGAGGACATCGTCGACAGCCATTTTGCCGGCTTGCGCGCGTTGGCGCCGTCATCGGGCAGCAAGCGCGACGCGGGCGCCGGGCCGCTCGATCCGACGCTCAAGCAGATCGACGCGCTCTATACCTATTTGGTCGCGACCGACGATGCGTTGCGCAGCGGCTCCACTGCGCCGCCTTCCGGCGTGCCCGATCAGGTGCGCGCACAGGCCGGCCGCTTACCGACGCCCGTGCGCGAAATGCTCGACGACCTCTCGAATGCAGCGAACGGCAACGTCGCGTCGGTCGAACAACAGAATGTCGCGTTGAGCGCCGGCGCCAGCGTCGGTGATTTTTGCCGGCAGGCGATCGCGGGGCGCTATCCATTCGCGCGCGGCTCGGCACGCAACGTCGCGCCGGCGGACTTCGCGCAGATGTTCGCGCCGGGAGGGCTGATGGACGACTTCTTCCAGAAGCACTTGCAATCGCTCGTGAATACATCGTCGGACCCGTGGCGCTTCAACAACCATCCGGCCGGCACCAACGGCACGGACGCGACGCTGCTCGCGCCGTTTCAGAAAGCAACCGCCATCCGCGACACCTATTTCGCACCGGGCAGCCACGACGCGCAACTGAAGGTCGAGATCAAGCCGCTCGACATGGACCCGTCGATCACGGAAATGGTGCTCGACGTCGACGGCCAGGTCATCCGCTATGCGCACGGGCCGCAGGTGCCCGCGACGGTGCAGTGGCCGGGGCCGGGCGGCAGCAACCAGGTGCGCCTGCAGGTATTCGGGCAAAACGGTGCGGCCAGCGGCTTCGTCACCGAAGGGCCGTGGGCGATGCATCGGCTGTTCGATCGTGCGGCGGTATCGGCAGGGGGCGAGTCCGGGCAGATGGTCGCGCGCTTCACGGTCGACGGTAAGCCACTGTCGTTCCAAGTGACAACGGGCAGCATCCGTAATCCGTTCCGCCTGCCGCAGATGGAGTCGTTCACGTGTCCGGCGAAGTCATGAGCGCGGTGTCGCTATCGGATGAGTGCACGGGCGAAGGCACGTCGCCGGCATGGTACGGAAAGATTCCCGGCGCGGGTGACTTCGTCAACCGGCGGTTACCGCACGAGCTGGCCCGCTGGTGGGAGCGTTGGGTGCAGCAGGGGATGAGCACGATGCGGCAGCACGGCGCCGACGACATCGAGCGCTACTACACGGTCGCGCCGGTGTGGAACTTCCTGATTCCGGCCGGTGCGGGCGCGGCGTGCGTGCAGGCCGGGTGTCTCGCCCCGAGTTGCGATCGCGTCGGGCGCTATTACCCGCTGGTCGTCACGCAGCCGATTCGGGCAGTGGATTACTGGAGCGGACTGCCCGATGCCGCCGATCCGTTCTACCGGCTGATCGGCAGCGCGCTGCTCAATGCGATCCGGTACGCGCAGTCGCCCGGACACCTCGAACAGGCGCTCGCGCATGCGCGACTGTTGCCGGGGTGCGCAGTCGCGGCTGCCGGCGGTTCGGGCCGGTCACACGAGCCGCCGCGGTCGCATCGGCAAGACGCGGCTCCGATGGCGGCGTGGCCGGGGCTTTCGCAGTATTTCGACCCCTACGGGGCGACGAGCTTTTGGTGGACCAATCGCATCGACGGATCACCGCTGCGGACTCACGCACACACCGGCACGCCCGACGCGCGGCTGTTCGTCCGGCTGTTCGGTGCGCCGCAGAGCAGTTGACGAGCCCGCGACAGCGGTACGACACGCGTGGGATGGATGTCATGCAAGGGCCTGCACCGCTGGATGGATGCTTCGGATGCGGACCAGGGACGAGCGTAGCTAGAGGTTGCAGATGACGGAACAACTATCGAGAGAAAGCGAGCAGGATGCCGGCGCGGGCGTGGCCACAGTGGCTGGCCAGCCGGTGCGGCCATTGCCGGTCGGCCATCGGATCGGCGAATTACAAATCGAGGCGATGCTGGGCGGCGGTGGCTTCGGCATCGTCTACCGTGCGTTCGATATCGCGTTGCAGCGCGTGGTGGCGATCAAGGAGTATATGCCGTCGATGCTGGCGGTGCGTCATGGCGACCAGACCGTCTCGCTGCGCTCGGAGCGCTTCGCGCAGGCATTCGACGCGGGCAGAAGCGCATTTTTGAACGAAGCGCGGTTGCTCGCGCAATTCGACCACCCGGGCCTGGTCAAGGTGCTGCACTTCGGTTCGAGTCATGGCACCGCCTACATGGTGACGCCGTTCTACGAGGGAAGCACGCTCAAGCAACTGCTCGAAAGCGGCATGCAAATGAGCGAGGCACAGTTGCGCGAGATCACGGCCGCATTGCTCGGTGCGCTCGAAACGCTGCATCGCGCGCAGTGCTTTCACCGTGACATCTCGCTCGACAATATCCTGATCCGCCCGGATGGCAAGCCTGTCCTGCTCGACTTTGGTGCCGCACGCAAGCAGATCGGCGATCTCGTCGACGACAGCGCGATGATGCTGAAGCCGGGCTACGCGCCGATCGAGCAATACACCGATGACCCTGCATTCAGTCAGGGGCCTTGGACCGATCTATACGCGCTGGGCGCGGTGATGCATGCGATGGTGTCTGGCGAGTTACCGCCTGCGGCCGTGGTGCGCAGCATTCAGGACAGCTACCAGCCGCTCGCGTCGCGAAGGTTGACGGAGCGGGATCGCTACAGCCAGCCGTTTCTCGCCGCGATCGATCATGCGTTGCAGTTGCGTATCGCCGAACGGCCGGAGTCCGTCGCGCAATTCGCAGCGGAGCTGGGGGTGCAGGGGTTCGAGGCGGAAGCTCGGGCGCCGGCCAATGAGGCGAAGTCCGCGGTGATAGCAGGGGGGGTGTCACAGCAGACACCCGAGTCAATGCCGGAGAAAAATGAGCCGGACGCGCTCCGGGAAGTGACGCGCCAGCCCGGCGATGCGGGCCCGATTGAGCGTGAACAGACGCAAATTACGCAGGCGGAACAGTCATCACGGTCAACACAGTCAACAACGGCAACTCAGGCAACTCAGGCAACTCAGGCAACTCAGGCAACGCGGTCCGAACATCCGGCGCGGGCGACACGGGTTCCGGGCCGCGAAAGCCGTCTGTCGATGCCGTCGATATTGTTGCGTCCGACGATGCTTTATGGCGGGGCAGCACTGCTTGTCGTGCTCATCGGTGGCATGACCGCCGTGCACTTTTTCCGATCGGGGAAGACGACGCCGGAGCCGACGGCGGTACTGGCAGTCGCGCATTCATCCGCGAAATCGCACATGCAATCCGCGCCGAGCATCGCTGCGAACTCGAACAGCACGTCCGTACCGCAAGCACAGCCCGGCGTGAATCGCGACGCCCCGGCGGCAAGCCTCGATGCATCGGAAGCGGTCGTCGCCGAGACGCCATCCGTTCCGGATGCGCATGTGACCGCGACCGTGCCCGCCGTATCCGCGTCCGCGACCGCAGGATCGACGCCCGTTACCGGAGGGTCCGCGCCCGTGGCCGCGGAATCCACCCCCGTGACCGCAGAATCCGCGCCCGTGACGGCAGCATCCGAGCCCGCGCCCGCCGTCTCCCTGTCTGCGAGCGCCGCATCCGCACCCGCAGCGGCTGAGCCGCAGCCACGCCAGGAAGCTCGACCGCAACAGGAACCCAAGCCTGCCGGCACCGTGCTCGTGCGCTTCCATGTGCTGCCGTGGGGCGACATCTATGTGAATGGCGTCAGACGCGGCGCGAGCCCGCCGCTCCGCTCGCTGCCGCTCACCCCTGGCGTCTATCAGATTGAAATTCGTAACGGCGCGCTGCCTCCGCTGCGCCGCATGCTGGCGATCGATGTGGGCAGCAGGCCGATCACCATTGACTACGTATTCGAATGACACGACGTGCAAACCATGGACAGAGCAGAACAGATCGAAGCGTTACTCACCGGTGTCGAGCCTGACGCGCTGTGCGGCCCGAATCTCGAGTACGACGCGGATTACATCGCGCTCGAACAGAACGCGGTGGGCAAGCCTGAGCAGCAATACGGCGACACCGTCATTCCGGCTGAAGAGCCCGACTGGGCCGCCGTCGAGCGCCTTGCGCTACGCCTCCTCACTCGAACGAAGGACCTGCGTGTCGCCGGGCTCTTGACGCGCAGCTGGATCGCGCTGCGCGGACTTGCCGGCTATGCGGATGGCCTGCACGTCGTAGCCGGGCTCGTCGAGCAATGGTGGGATGAGGTGTATCCGCGGCTCGATATGGACGGCGAGCTCGATTCGACCCAACGGATGAACGCACTCGCCGAGGTGGCAGGCGCGCATCGCTGTGCGCAGGCGGCTCGCGCGCAGGCCTTGATCGACGGACTGAGCGTGCGCGATGCCGCGCGCGTGCTCGACGGCCAAGGCGCGGAACTCGAACATTATCCGGGCGGGCGCGGACGGTTCGAGGCCGATCTGCTGCGAGCGCGCGCCGCAGGACACCCCGCGCTCCTGGCCGGCCTCGCCGCGCTCGACGCCATCGAGGCGATTCGCGCATCGGTGTCGGCGCGGCTTGGCGATGCAGGGCGGCTCGACATCAGCGACTTCGAGAAGACGTTGTGCCGTATCCGGAACGAGGTGTTGCCCCCTGTCGCGGAACAGCCGGATGCAACTTCCGCTGGCCTCGCTGCAGCCGCGGGCCCGGACGGCATGACCGGCACAGCGGACGGCAGCGCGATCGGCACCGTCGATTCCGGCCGTCTATGGCACGCCGCGGAGGTGACGAACCGCGACGACGTGCGGATCGGTCTCGAAAAAATCTGCCGTTACTTCGAAGTTCACGAGCCGAGCCATCCGGCGCCGATCCTGCTGCGTCGCACGCAGCGGCTGCTGACGCTCGATTTCTACGAAATTATCCGCGATCTCGCACCGGAAAGCCTGCCGCGTATCGACGTGCTGAGCGGCCAGCGCAGCGAGTGACGGCCCCACGCCCGGCTCGGCACCGGCGGCATTTTCAGCGGCATTCAACGGCGCAAGCCAGATAGAGGAGCTTATGAAGACGGACAAACAGAGGACAGCGACATCGAGCGGGCAGAAGTTCATCGCCCGCAACCGCGCGCCCCGCGTGCAGATCGAGTACGACGTCGAGGCGTACGGCTCCGAACGCAGCGTGCAGTTGCCGTTCGTGATGGGCGTACTGGCAGACCTCGCAGGCAAGCGCGCCGAGCCGCTGCCGGACCTCGCGGAGCGCAAGTTTCTCGAAATCGACGTCGATAACTTCGACGAACGCATGAAGTCGATTGCACCGCGCGTCGCGTTCCAGGTGCCGAATACGTTGACCGGCGAGGGCCTCATGAATGTCGATATGACATTCGAGCGCATGGACGACTTTTCGCCGGCGGCGATCGCGCGCAACGTCGACGCGTTGCGGCGCCTGCTGGAAGCTCGCACCGAACTGTCGAATCTGCTGTCGTACATGGACGGCAAGCACGGCGCGGAGCAACTGATCGAAAACGCGATCAACGACCCGGCGCTTTTGAAGTCGCTCGCGCGGCATGCCACCCATGACGGCATGGACGGGAAGGGCGAAACCGAAGGCGCCACTGCGATGTCGCGCGTCGAGCCACAGCCGGAGGGTCGCCATGACTGAGCCCCTGTCGTCCAGTGCGGCGCGCAGCAGTACGGGTACGGCCCCCGCCGTCGCGCAGCAAGCCGCGCAGGCGGAATTCGCCGCGCTGCTGCAAAAGGAGTTCAAGCCGAAGACCGAGCAGGCGCGCGAGTCGGTCGAGCATGCTGTGCGCACCCTCGCACAGCAGGCGCTTGAAAACACGGTCGGCGTAACGACCGATGCGTATGGCACGGTCAAGCAGATCATTGCCGAGATCGATCGCAAACTGACCGAGCAGATCAACGAGATCCTCCATCACGAATCGTTCCAGACGTTGGAAGGCGCGTGGCGCGGACTGCACTATCTCGTGAACAACACGGAAACGGACGAACTGCTGAAAATCAAGGTGCTGCCCATCGCGCGCAATGAACTGGCACGCACGCTCAAGCGGTACAAGGGGGTGGCGTGGGATCAGAGCCCGCTGTTCCGGAAAGTCTACGAAGAGGAATACGGCCAGTTCGGCGGCGAGCCGTTCGGCTGCCTCGTCGGCGATTTCCACTTCAATCACAGTCCGCCCGACGTCGAGATGCTGGGTGAACTGTCGAAGATCGCGGCAGCTGCGCATGCGCCGTTTATCGGCGGAGCTTCGCCCGAATTGATGCAGATGGATTCGTGGCAGGAACTCGCCAATCCGCGCGATCTCACGAAGATCTTTCAGAACACCGAATACGCTGCATGGCGCAGCTTGCGCCAGTCTGACGATTCGCGTTACCTCGGCCTCGCGCTCCCTCGCTTTCTGGCACGGCTGCCCTATGGTGCGCGCACGAATCCGGTCGACGAGTTCGATTTCGAAGAGCAGACCGACTCCGCGAGCCACGACCGGTATACGTGGGCCAACTCCGCGTACGCGATGGCAGCCAACATTAACCGCTCGTTCAAGCAGTATGGCTGGTGCTCGTCGATCCGCGGCGTGGAATCGGGCGGGGCGGTGGAAGGGTTGCCCTGCCATACGTTCCCGACGGATGACGGAGGGGTCGATCAGAAGTGCCCGACTGAGATCGCCATCAGCGACCGGCGTGAGGCCGAACTCGCAAAGAACGGCTTTATGCCGCTCGTGCACCGCAAGAATTCTGACTTTGCCGCGTTCATCGGTGCGCAGTCGCTACTGCAATCGGTCGAATACCACGACCCCGATGCGACGGCCAACGCGCGCCTGTCCGGCCGCCTGCCGTACTTGTTCGCTTGCTGCCGCTTCGCGCACTACCTCAAGTGCATCGTGCGCGACAAGATCGGCTCGTTCCAGGAGCGTGCCGACATGGAGCGCTGGCTGAACGACTGGATCATGCATTACGTCGACGGCGACCCGCTCAACTCGTCGCAGGAAACCAAGGCCCGCAAGCCGCTCGCGGCGGCGAACGTGGTTGTCGAGGAGATCGAGGATAACCCGGGCTACTACGCATCGAAGTTCTTCCTGCGCCCGCACTATCAACTCGAAGGGCTCACCGTCTCGCTGCGGCTCGTGTCGAAGCTGCCATCGGCGAAGTCGGCCAATGCATAAGCACTAGAAGCGCATGACTTTGAATCTGAAGTCATTCTGATCGATTCACTCATCACGGAGCAGGCAATGGGCGTAGCAATGTTTATGAAGGTGGACGGCGTCACTGGCGAATCGGAAGACGCACAGCATAAGGGTTGGACCGATATCCAATCGATCTCGTGGGGCGCGAGCCAGGCGGGCGCGATGGCGAGCGGCAGCGGCGGCAACGCCGGGCGCGCGAGCTTCAACGATCTCGCCGTGGTCGCCTATATGGACAAGGGGACGGCGGCCATCCTCAAGAACTGCGTGACCGGCAAACATCTGCCCTCGGTCCAGGTCTCGGCATGCAAGACGGGCGGCACTCAGATCGAGTTCATGAGCATCACGCTACAGGAAGTGCTCGTGACGTCGGCGCAGATTACCGGCGTCGATCCGGGCGATGCGGCGGACCGGTTGCTGATGAACTACAACTTCCAGGCGGCCAAAGTCAAGAAGCAGTACTGGCAGCAGAACGACAACGGCGGCAAGGGCGCCGAAGTGTCGGTTGGCTGGAACATCAAGGAAAACACCGAGATGTAAGCACGGCGGAGCCGATCGATGGAACACAAGATACTGCCGCGCGGCGCGGGGCGCCCCGCATCATCCTCGCCCGCGTCCCCTTCGCTACGTACCGGGCGCGTGCCAGGCGGCACCGGCCACGCTCGCGATCGTCTGCAGCCGGCGTTGCTCGACCGCCTGACCGACTCCGCTCCGCACCAACGCGCGGAGGCGCCCGACGCGCAGGCGATCGACGGCGAGCGCCTGCGCGCGGCGGTGCTGCGCGATCTCGCGTGGCTGCTCAATACCGCGAACGCGGAGGACGGGCACGTCGATTGGTCCGCGTTTGAAGCGGCGCGTGCGTCGGTCGTCAACTATGGGATGCGGCCGCTCGCGGGGCGGCAGATGGCAGGGCTCGAGCGCACGGAGATCGAGTCTTCGATCCGCGATGCAATCCTGCGTTTCGAGCCACGCATCCTGGCTGACAGCGTCGAAGTCCGGAACCTGTCGGAGCCGGCTACGCGTCGTGGGGCCGATGCGCAGCGCCAAAACGTGCTCGCGTTCGAAATCAAGGGAATGCTGTGGCGCTCGCCGTATCCGGTCGAACTCGTGCTGCGGTCGGACGTGGATCTCGAGACCGGCGCGGTTTCGCTGCACGCGCTCACGGGCGGCTGAGGATATGGATACCCGTCTGCTCGATTACTACAATCGCGAGCTCGCCTATCTGCGCGAGCTGGGGGCCGAGTTCGCCACGCAATTTCCCAAGGTGGCGGCTCGTCTGAAAATGGACGACGCGGGACCGCCCGATCCCTACGTCGAGCGCCTGCTCGAAGGCTTCAGTTTTCTTACCGCGCGGGTGCAGATGAAGCTCGACGCCGAGTTTCCGCGCTTTACGCAAGGGCTGCTCGATGCCGTGTACCCCGGCTATACGGCGCCGCTGCCGTCGATGGCCATCGTGCACGTCACGCCGCGCATGAACGAGGGCAGTCTTGCCCAGGGCTACCGCCTGCCGGCCGGCACAGCGCTACACGCGAAGCTCGCCGACGGCGAGCAGACCGCATGCGAATTTCGCACGGCGCACGAAGTGATGCTGTGGCCGCTCGAACTTGCGCGAGTGAGCCTGACGGGGGCGCCAACCGACCTGCCGCTTGCGGGCGCAAGCATGAGCGCCGCCGTGCGCGGCGCGGTGCGGGGGGCGCTGCGGATCCGGCTGAAGGCGCATGGCGGCGTCGATCTCGCAGGCTTGCCGCTCGACCGGTTGACATTCCATTTGGCTGGCCCCGAGCGCGATGCATTGCGGCTACTCGAGCTGGTCGCCAACCATACGCTCGGGGTGATTTGCCACGACACTTCCAGCCCACCGCGTTGGCAGCATGCGTTGGCCGCCGATGCGCTAACGCAGCGCGGCTTCGCGGCCGATGAAGCGCTGCTGCCCGATGACGGCCGCAGTTTTCATGGCTATCGGTTGCTGCGCGAGTATTTCGCTTTCCCGGCGCGCTTTCTGTTCTTCAGCATCGACGGGTTGCGGCCGGCACTTGCGCACGCACGCGGCGGCGAATTCGATCTGACGATCCTGCTGGACCAGCCCGATGCCACGCTGGAAACGGTAGTCGACACTCGCCATCTCGCGCTTTATTGCACGCCGGCGATCAACCTGTTCGCCCGCCGCGGCGACCGGATTCCGGTGATGGCGGGCGCGCGCGAACACCATGTGGTGGTGGACCGAACTCGTCCGCTCGATTACGAGGTCTACGCGGTCGAGCGGCTCACTGGCGAGCGCCGCAATACAGATTACAACCAGGATCAAGAGGGACGCGAGCAGAGCCAGGGCCGGGAGTTTCGTCCGTTCCATGCGACGTTCGGTGGCGATGATGGCAACTTCCCGGCTTACTTCACGACGCGACGCGAGCCACGGCTGATCTCGGCGCATGCGCGTTCGCATGGTACGCGCACCGGCTATGCCGGCAGTGAAATGTATGTATCGCTCGTGGACACACAGTGCGCACCGTTCGACGAAGCGACGCGCTTCCTCGCTGTCGACACGCTCTGCACCAATCGGGATTTGCCGTTGATGTTGCCTTCAGGCGCTGCATTCACGTTGCGGGTTTCCGCGCCAGTCGAGCGGATTGTCGTGCTGCGCGGGCCGTCGCGCCCGCGCGCACCGATCGGTGACGAACAAAGCGATTGGCGTTTGATCAGCCACCTGGGCCTCGCGCGGCAAACGTTGACCGATGTCGACGATGAGGAAGGCGGCGAACGGCTGCGCGATTTGCTCGAACTGCACGCGGATCCGGCGGATGCGGCAACGCGTCGGCAGATCGACGGCTTGCGGCGCGTCGCGTTCAGGCCAGTGGTCCGCCGCCTGCCTGGGGCGGGGCCCGTGATGTTCGGGCGTGGTATCGAGGTCGAACTGACCGTCGACGATCATGCGTTTTCCGGCGATAGTCCCTATCTTCTCGGGGCCGTGCTCGAACAGTTTTTCGCACGGCACGTGTCGATCAATTCGTTCGCCGAATGTGTGCTTGGGAGCGTGCAGCGCGGCACGCTCGCACGCTGGCCCGCGCGCATCGGCAGGCGGCCCGCGATATGAGTACGCGCGATTCTGCCGCTGCGGATGTCGATGTCGATGTTCATGTCGATACGGTTCGGCTCGAAGCATGGTGGCTGCGTCTGCGCGGTGCGCCGCACGAGCACGATCTGTTCGATGCGCTGCGCTGGCTGGACGCGCTGTCGCGTGATACCGCGCCACTCGGTCATGCTGCGCGCCCGAACGAGGAACCGGTGCGGCTTGGCGAGGAACCGTCGCTTGCGTTCGCCCCGGCGATGCTGTCCCGCGTGCGCGAAGGCGGTACCCGTCCGCATCTGGCGATCCGCGGATTCGGCCTGTTCGGCCCGAACGGGCCGCTGCCGTTGCATCTGACCGAATACGCGCACGAACGCGCCACGCAGTGCGACGATCCGACCTTCGCCGCGTTCGCCGACTTGTTCCATCACCGGTTGATCCTGTTGTTCTACCGAGCCTGGGCCGATGCGCAGCCCGTGGTCAGCCTTGACCGTCCGGGGCGCGCGCGTTTCGATCGCTATCTGGCGAGTTTGATCGGACGACAGACGAAGCCGCAACCGCCAGCGGAAACGCAAGCCCCGGCCAAGCCGAAAACCGCCTGCCGCCCACGTCATGACATTGCCCCCCATGCGCAGTATTTCCACGCCGGTCATCTCGTGCGGCACACGCGCAACCCCGAAGGGCTCGCACAGATTCTACGGGGCTATTTCGGCGTGCCGGTGCGCATTGTCGAGCATGTCGGGCAATGGCTGCCTCTCGGCCGCTCGCAGCGTTGTGCCCTCGGTGATGGCCGGCGCGGGACGACGCCGCTTGGCAGCGCCGCGCTCGGCTGCGCAGTGAGGGACGCGCAGTCGCGCATCAAGATCGTGCTCGGTCCGCTCACCTGTGCGGACTACCGGCGCTTCCTGCCGGGCGGCGCCGCGGCGCTCGCGCTTGCCCAATGGGTGCGCGAATACGTGGGCATTGAATTCGACTGGGACGTGCAGCTGGAACTCGCACCCGGCGAAGTGCCTGCGCTGGCGCTCGGCAATCGCGAACGACTCGGCCTGAGCATGTGGATAGGGCAGCGGCTGAACCCCGAACCCGCGTGCGACCTCGTGCTCGACTATGCGGTGCGTGAGCGCCGCACGTCCCCCTCTCAACCCGCTTGATCTGCTTGAACGGAAACCCTATGTCCGAGATTGGCCGCGTGGCCCTGTTCGGGAAATTGAATCCCTTTTTGTATCGAACGCTCGAGCAGGCGACCGGGGCGTGCCGGCTGCGCGGCAATCCCTACGTGGAGCTTGCGCACTGGCTCCATCAGATTCTCCAGCAACAGGACAGCGACTTGCATCGTGTGCTGCGCCGCTTCGACATCGACGTAGCGGTTGTCGAGCGCGGCATGACGGCCGTACTTGAACGTCTGCCACGCGGCGCCGGGTCGGTGTCGGATCTGTCCGCGCATATTGACGACGCCGTCGAGCGCGCCTGGGTCTATGCGACGCTGAAGTACGACGCGGCAAGTATTCGCAGCGCGGTATTGCTGCTCGGCATGGTGAAGACGCCCCAGTTGCGCAACGTGTTGTATGCCATCGCGCGCGAATTCGAGCGAATTGTGCCCGACGTGTTGGCCGACGAACTTGAGTCGATCGTGGACGGTTCGCCCGAGGCCTCCGCACGCGCAGGGTCCGCTGGCCAGCCTCCCACGCCCCGTGGCGACGAGACCGCGCTTGCGCGCTACGGCATCGACCTGACCGCTAAAGCGCGGGCCGGTGAGATCGACCCGGTCGTCGGCCGCGAAGGTGAAATCCGCCAGATCATCGACATCCTGCTGCGACGCAGGCAGAACAATCCACTGTTGGTGGGCGAGGCGGGCGTCGGCAAGACAGCCGTCGCCGAAGGGTTCGCGTTGCGCATCGCGGCCGGCGATGTGCCGCCGCCGTTGCGCGACGTCGAACTCCATTTGCTCGATATCGGGCTGCTGCAGGCTGGCGCGAGCGTGAAGGGCGAGTTCGAAAGCCGGCTGCGCGATGTGATCGACGAAGCGACGTCCAGCGAGCGCAGCGTCATTCTATTCGTCGACGAAGTGCATACGCTCGTCGGGGCGGGCGGTACCGCCGGCACCGGCGATGCTGCGAACCTGCTGAAGCCTGCGCTGGCGCGTGGGCATCTGCGCACGATCGGCGCGACCACATGGTCGGAGTACAAGCAGTACATAGAGAAAGACCCGGCGCTGACGCGGCGCTTCCAGGCGGTTCAGGTTGAAGAGCCGGAGGAAGCGCCCGCACTGGCGATGCTGCGCGGGCTCGCCGCGAAGCTGGAGCAGCACCATCGCGTGCTTGTGCTCGACGAGGCACTGCAGGCCGCGGTGACGCTGTCGCGCCGTTATATCCCGGCGCGGCAGTTACCCGATAAGGCGATCAGCCTGCTCGACACTGCTTGCGCGCGCGTTGCCGTGAGCCAACACAGCGTGCCGGCGGCGGTAGAGGATGTGCGGCGCAGGATCGATAGCCTGCGAGTCGAGCGTGCGCTGGTGGAGCGCGAACGCACGCTGGGGCTGAGCGATGAGTCCCGGCTCGCCGCGATCGATGCGTCGATCGAACGCGAATCGGCCGGTCTCGTTACGCTGGAGGGACGCTGGCAGGCTGAACGCGAAGCCCTGGCGCGCATCGTCGCGTGGCGCGGCCAATTGCTTGGCGACGCGGTGTCGAACGAGCCGCACGAACACGATTTATCCCACAGCGCGATCCAAGCCAAACTCGACGCCGAATTACGCGATTTGGCCTCGTTGCAAGGCGAAACGCCGCTCGTGCTGCCTGCCGTCGATACCCATGCGGTCGCCGCTGTCGTCGCGGATTGGACCGGCATCCCGCTTGGCCGGATGGTCCGCAACGAAATGCAGGCCGTGCTGCGTCTCGCCGATACGCTCGGCGAACGGGTGATCGGACAGCGCCACGCGGTGGAGACCATCGCTGAGCGCATCCACATCGCGCGTGCGCGGCTTGACGATCCGGTCAAACCGCACGGGGTATTCCTGCTGTGCGGGCCTTCCGGCGTCGGCAAGACGGAGACAGCGCTTGCGCTTGCCGAGACGCTATACGGCGGCGAGCACAACGTCGTCACGATCAACATGAGCGAGTTTCAGGAGGCGCATACCGTATCGACGTTGAAGGGTGCGCCGCCGGGATACGTCGGCTATGGTCAGGGCGGAGTCCTGACCGAGGCGGTGCGGCGGCGCCCGTACAGCGTGGTGTTGCTGGACGAAATCGAGAAAGCGCACCGCGACGTGCACGAAATCTTCTTCCAGGTGTTCGACAAAGGCTGGATGGAAGACGGCGAAGGGCGCTTGATCGACTTTCGCAACACGATCCTCATCCTCACGTCGAACGTCGGCACGGAGCGCGTGATGCAGTTGTGCCGCGACCCCGAGCACCTGCCTGATGCCGCGACCCTTGCCGACGCACTACGCGGCCCGCTTCTCGATGTGTTTCCGGCGGCGCTGCTCGGCAGATTGTCGGTCGTGCCGTACTACCCGCTGACCGACGCGATGCTTGCCCGCATCGTCGCGATGCAGTTGCGCCGCATCGCGCGCCGCATCGAAGACCACCACCGGATCGCACTGCGCTGCGCCGAGTCGGCGGTTGCGCTCGTCGTCGACCGCTGCCGCACAGTCGAGTCCGGAGGGCGGATGGTCGACGCAATCCTGAACCACACGCTGCTGACTCGCATCAGCCGCGAAGTGCTGACCGCGACGCTCGAAGGCCGCGCACTCGCCGCTATCGACGTGAGCGCGGAAGACGGTGAATTCGTGTACCGGTTCGAAGAGAAAGGGACCGACGACCCTGAATCGCAGCCGTCTTGTCATGTTGCCAATTGAACGGGAGATTTTTCGATGCCTTTTACCCAGCCATTCAAATTCGATTTTACCGACGGCGATCTGATATACGGCCTGGCGCCTATGCGCAGGACGCTGGCGCTGCACTTTGCTGCCAATTCGTCGGCAACGGGACCCGTTACCGTGGATCAATACAAGAAGGGAATGGCCGAGCCGGAAGCATTCAAGAACTTTATCCAAAAGAACGAGACCGACAAGAAATACAACCGCTTCGCGCAGGCGATACGTGCTCACGACAACGACGAGGAAAAGTTCGCGAGCCGCAGTAGCGACGTGCAGACGAACTCGGTCTGGCGTGCGAAATCCAAGTTCGGCATGAGCTGGACCATCGACAATCGTCGCGGTCATATTCATTTTTTGCTCGACCAGATCGACATGGCGGCGGTGGTCACGAAGACGCACATGTTCACGAATCCACAGAACCCCGCGGAAATTCTCGCCCGTGACCGCCCACAGGGAAAAGCACCGCCTCCGGTCAGCCTTGTGCTGATCAGTGACAAGGAGCGCACCATCACGCATTCGGAGCTGCGTTGGCTCTACCGTAACCGCAGGCGGCCCGAGGTGGCGGAGCGCGTTCAGTTCTGGCATACGACGCATCACGGTTGCCGGCCGTGCCTTCCTCCGTGGGATGCACAGAACCAGAATACGACGGTATTGAACGGGCAGCAAACGCTGTGGGCTGTTGCATGGGCGCACTACGTGCCAACCGCGGAACCACAAGTCTGATTCGAATCGCGATGCTTTCGACGCGGCAACCCAGCGGCAACCCAGCGGCAAGAGAGCAGTCACCGACAGAGAAACGCTACATGCCCCGAATTTTTACACTCGAAGGCCCATTGGGCGACGCATTGAAATTTCATCGCCTTGAAGGCGAGGAGATGCTCGGCCGATGCTTCGAATATCGCATCGATGCACTTGGCGACAGCCACAGCCTGTCCCTCACCGATCTGCTCGGCAAGCCGTTGACTATTCGCATCGAACAGCAGGGCAACGCCTTTCGCTACCTGAACGGGCTCGTCGCGCGTGCACAGCTTTCGGGCCGGCGCGCATCGCGCCACTACGGCTATAGGCTCGTCGTGCGGCCGTGGTTGTGGCTCGCCACGCGTCGCGCGGACTGCCGGATTTTCCAAAACCGGACCGTCCCGGAGATCATCCGGCAGGTACTTGCGCCGTACGGCTGTCCGCTTGAAAACCGGCTCACCGAAACCTATACGCCGCGCGAATACTGTGTGCAGTACAACGAGACCGATGCGGCATTCGTCTCGCGGCTGATGGAAACGGAAGGTATCTATTACTACTTCAAGCATGGCGAAGCGAGCCACACGCTCGTGCTGTGCGATGCAATGGCCTCGCATGACACGCTGCCGGGTTACGCGAGCATTCCGTTCATCGCACCCGACAGGGTGACGATCGCCGACGAAGAACACATCGCATCATGGCAGCCTGCGCAGGAAGTGAGTGTCGGCACCCACCAGTCGAACGATTACGACTACACGAAACCTGGCGCGGATTTGCTCTCGCAGCGGGTTGACCCGCGCGGTCACGATCACGACGGTTATGCGGCATTCGAGTGGCCGGGCGGCTATCGCGACGATGCGCCGGGCGCGCATTACAGTCGCGTGCGGCTCGAAGAACTTCAGGCGCAGCATGAGCGGGCGGACGCCAGTACCGACGTGCGCGCAATGGCGCCGGGCTACTTGTTCACGCTGACGAACTGCCCGCGCGCGGACCAGAACCGCGAATATCTGATCGTGCGCTGCCAGTACCGGTTTCAAGAAAATCCCTACGCCAGCAGCAATGGCGATGACGACGTGCTGTTTGACACAAACGCGGTGCTGCAGCCGTCGAGCTTGCCGTACCGCTCTGCCCGCGACACGCCTCGGCCGCGGACGCACGGGCCGCAGACGGCGACGGTTGTCGGGCCTCCCGGCGAGGAAATCTGGACCGACCAGTACGGACGCGTCAAGCTGCAGTTCCGCTGGGACCGATATGGACGCGCCGATGAGAACGCGTCCTGCTGGGTGCGCGTGTCGAGCCCGTGGGCGGGCAGCGGTTTCGGCGGGGTACAGATTCCGCGCGTGGGCGACGAAGTAGTCGTCGATTTTGTGAATGGCGATCCCGATTATCCGATCGTGACAGGACGGGTGTACAACGGCGAGCGGATGCCGCCGTGGGGGTTGCCCGCCACGGCGACACAGAGCGGAATTTTGTCGCGCTCCTCACCGGGCGGCACGACGGCGCACGCGAATGCGCTGCGATTCGAGGATCGCAAAGGCGCCGAGCAATTGTGGCTGCATGCGGAACGCAATTTCGATGGAGAGACGGAACGCGATCACTCGCTGTCGATCGGTAACGACCATACGCATACGGTCGGCAACGACGAGACGATGCACGTACAGAACAATCGGCAACGCAGTGTCGGGCAGAACGAGACGGTGAACATCGGGCAGCATCGCGTGGCGCAGATTGGCGGGAACGAGACCCATGGGGTGATCGGCAACCGGACGCGAACGGTCGGGCAGAACGAAACCGTGACGATTGCTGCGCACCGTGACGCGACGATCGGCGGCAATCACAGAGAAACGGTCGCACAAAGCAAGACCGAAACGATCGTGGAAGGCAAAACGCTGAGCGTTGGGCAGCTTTATCACACGACGTCGCAGGACATGAAGACACTGGTTGCGTCGTCGCATATCGAAGAGATCGGCGCGCGTACGTCGACGATTGCCCACGCGCACACGCTCACGGTTGGCGGTGAACACACAGTCAGTGTCGGCGCGAGCCATACGACAAGTGTGCAACATCAAGTCATCGTCAATGCCGGCGATCAGATTTCGCTCGTCTGCGGGCTATCGAGCATCGTGATGAAGAGCGACGGCACGATCCAGATTCAAGGCGTCAACGTTGAATCGATCGGTACCGATAGCCATAGCGTGCGCGGCACGAAGGTGACGTCGTCGGCGGCGGGCGAGCATACGGTCGAAGGGGCCGTGCTTAAGCTCAATCCGTGACGGGGCGAACGCATGCAGAACTGGCAACCGACGAATCCCGTGGTGCGCAGGTTCATGAATGCGCATATGGACTGGATGCGCTTTGCGAAGGATCGTGCTGCGCGATTGATGATCTGGCAGACCGACGAGAGGGACGCGCAGCTCGTGCAGCTCTATTTCCAGGTGCAGGACGAGACATCATGCGCGGTGCGGACAATGCGGGCGGCGTTCGTGGACGAGGCACGTTACGCGCAGGCGTTGATCGACGAACTCGTCGCGTTCTACGACAGCCGACGCGAGGTATCGAATGCCCGAGGTTTGCGCGCCGACTGGCAAGCGCCGCTGACCGGAACGTCGAATTCGATGCTGCGTCTGCTGACGGTCGCCGACAGCCTGATGCGGCACCACCCGGACATCTTTCCCGCCATGGTTTTTGTACTGGAGCCGGCGCATGTGCGAGACGAGACGGCCTGGTGTCGATGGCTGGAGGCGTTGCTGGCGATCGTTGCCGCATCGCCAAACTTCGGCGAACGCGTGCGCTTCGTAGTGCCGCGTACGGATGTCTCGTCGTTGGCATCGCTGTCGCAACGCCATCAACAAGCGGTGCGCCTCGTGCATGGACGATATTCGATGGCGAGCTTGCCGCGTGAATTACTGGCGGAATCCGGCGAGCGGGGGGCCAGCGGTGAGTTTCGGCGATTGTTCGTCGCCTTGAACGAAACGATCGAGGGTGGGAGCGCGATGCGGCTCGAGCCATTGCGTGCGGCGGCGCTGACGGTGGCGGAGCGCGAGCAGTGGTTCGATCAATGTGTCGTCGTGCATCTGATCGCGGGCTCGGCGTACCTGAAGTGGCGTGATCGGGAGCGAGCGCTCGGTGCGTATCGAAGCGCCGCCGAGAACGGTGCGCGCGCGGTCGAGGCGGGACATCCGGCCGGACACAAGCTCATTGCGAACGGTCTGTTCGGCGAAGCGAGCGTACACCTGACTCAAAAGGACTTCGCGCACGCGGCGTACTGCTATGAACGCGCGGCGGCATCCACCGCAGCCGCGGCGGACGCACTGCTGACTGTCGAGGCGTGGCGCATGAGCGCGGTGTGCTGGGAGAGGGCGGGAGAGCGCGAGCATGCGCTGGAAGCCGGGTTCAACGCGCTGGATGCGGGACTGCTGATCGACGAATCGATGAGGCTGCACAGCAATCTGCAGTTCGTCGTCGAGTGGATGGTTAAACAAGTAGGCGCATTCGACAAACGCCGAGGCGAGCTCAGCGACAAGGTCGCCGCGCTGCGCAGCGGGCGTTGAATGGGAAAAGGACGATGGCACTTGCTGCGGTAAAGCATTTTGACCCGGTGGTCGGCGTGGCCGCCCCCGCCGTGAGCGTGGCGCCGGCGCCGGCGCCTGTCTATTTGCCACATCCCTATGTCGGCTTCGTACTGGACCTGCGCGAATACGTCGACGCCGCGCTCGGGGTGATCGGCAGCATCGCGTTCACGTTCGTCGACGAAGAGGTGATCGATTACTTTAACGCCAACCCCGACGTCGCAAACGATCTGGACCATGCGCTCGAATCCGCGGCGACAGACCTGCAGCAGGCGAGCGCGAAATTGATGAGCGATCCGCTGGTTGCCGGGGGCGTTGGAGTCGGCAAGATGGCGGCGTCGGTTGTCGGCGGTGTCGCCGGTCTGGCAGGTGAACTCGCCGACGCTGCCGGCGCCGGTATCGGCATGGGAAGCATCGCGGGCCGCCCCATCTTCGTGAATGGTTTTTTGCGGGCAACGGCGGGTACCCATTCGTTTCATGTACCGGGCCTGCACTTTCCATTGGGCGAGTCGTTCGCCCCGCCGCCGGCGGCCGAACTGCCGTCGAATGACGCCGAGTCCTACATGGGCAGCCGGACGGTCCTGGCCAACAATGATCCGCTGTCGTTCATGGCGCTACCGGCGGCGAGTTGTTGGTCGGTGGGGCTGGAGCCGCCGCCGCATAACGGCGCGCACACGGCGAGAACCGCATTGTCGATGCCGACTTCGGTGATGCTGCCGATTCCGGTGGGGCGGCCGGTGCTGGTGGGCGGACCGCCGGTTATGAATATGGCCGCACTGGCTTCGTCGCTGTTCAAGGCCTTTCGCGGAAGCAAGTGGGCGAGGGCGCTGGCCGACAAGCTGAATCTCAAACCGGGCTTCTTGCGCTGCACCGTGCTGGGAGCCGATCCGGTCAATATGATCACCGGTGAAGTCGTGATGCAGCAGCACGACTTTACGGTGTCGGGGCGGCTGCCGCTCGTGTGGAATCGGCATTACTCCAGTCGCGATACGCGGCTGGGAGCGGTTGGCGTGGGCTGGCAGACGCCGGCTGATATCCGGCTGGAGGTGATGCGGCACGAGGGTGGAGTGGGTGTGGCTGCGTACTTCCCGGATCACGCGACGGCGTTCGATACCATACCGCACGCCGACGCGTGGCCGGCGCGCGTATACGACTGGCAGCACGGATATGCGCTTTATCGGCGGGACGAGCGTTTGGTCCTGCGCACGCGTGCAGGAACCGAATATGAATTTGCGTTGCCCGCACGCTGGCAGTACGCGCTGGAGCGGCTTGCCGACGACGCCACGTTGACGCTGTTCGTCGGACGGATGGCCGATCTCAACGGCAACGCGTGGGTGTTCGAGCGCGGATCCGACGGTAATCTGGCGCGCCTGATCGAGTGGAAGCACGAGGAGATGACCGGCCGCATGATTGAGTGTGTGGCGCGCACGGGCGACCAGGCAGAAGGCCATGCGACTCAGGTCACTGCGCTAAAGCTGATCGATTCGTGCGGTCGTGCCCATCCACTCGTCGGATATGAACATGACCGGAATGGGCGTCTCGTTGCCGCGCTGGATGCGATGAACCAGCCGCACTATTTTGTGTATGACGATGGGCATAGGATGGTGCGCCACACGAGTGCTCGCGGGATGTCTTTCTATTACAGTTACCTTCGCCATGACGACGGTGAGTGGCGTGTCGATCACGCGTGGGGAGATGAGGGCGTGCTCGATTACCGCTTTTTCTACGATCTCGAACATCGCGAGACGCGGAGCACAAATTCCCTGGGGCACACGACACTTCTTCAGGCAAACGAACGTGGAATGCCAGTGGCGCGAACCGATCCGCTAGGGTGCGTGACGAGTTACCGCTACGACGAGCAGGGGCGCACGAGCGCCGAGATCGGTCCTGCCGGGCTCACCACCACCTGGGCGTACGACGTATATGGGAACCTGCTGGCTCAAACGCTGCCGGACGGTAGCGTTGCGCGTGGCGATTACGATGAAAATCATAGGCCGGTAAGGGCGAGTGCACCGGGTGACAAGTGCTGGAAGTATGTATGGGATGAGTTCGGCAATCTGCTTGAGCAAATCACACCCACGCAGACCACGGTGCGCTATCAGTACGACCGGCATGGGAAATTGGTAAGCCATACGGGACCCCGCGGCGCGGTGACATGCTTTGACTATGATCGCGACGGAAATCTTGAAAGCATCACAGATGTGCTTGGCCGTTGCACTCGGTACACATACGATGCACGGGCAAACCTTATTCAGATCGTTGACGCATCCGGGCAGGTGAGCCGTTACGAATACGACGGTAACGGTAACCTGGTGCGGGCGATCGAGCCCGGCGGGCGGCAGATCTTTTGCAGCTATGACGCCAGCGGCAACCTGGTGCGCTATCGCGATCCGGATGGCAAGGTCACGGAACTTGAATATTCGGGCCTCGGGCAAGTCAGCAGGCGGCAATCCGCGGACGGAAACGTCATCGAATACCGCTACGACACCGAAGGCCAACTCGTCGGTGTGGTGAACGAACGGCGCGAATGCTATGAACTCAAGCGCGACGGGTTAGGCCGGGTTGTCGAAGAAATCGATTACTGGGGGCAGTCACGCCGTTACGAGTACGGTGCGACGGGCCAGTTGCTTCGCAGCGTTGATCCGCTGGGTCAGGCGATCGGTTACGAAACGGATAAGCTCGGCCGCGTGGTGCTCAGGCGTGTGCCCGATCCGCGGCAGCCCGACGGGATCCGCATCGAAACCTTCACGTACGATCGAAATGGCGACCTGACGATCGCCGAGAATCCGGATAGCCGGGTGGTGATGAGGTACGACGCAGTCGGTCGCCTCGTAGAGGAAAGGCAGGACGACGATTTCGTGATCATGCACGCCTATGACGCGGAGGGCAATCGAATCGAGCGCCGTACCGAACTCTTTTTGGATGGCGACAGCGCGACGCATACCGTTCGTTACGGCTATGACGCGCTTAACGTGCTGAGCACGGTCCAGATTGACGATGCTGAGCCCGTCATATTCGAGCGTAACGCGCTGGGCCAGATCCGCATAGAACATCTCGGCACCGAGCTGCGACGAGAATTGGCATACACGCCCGAGGGGTTATTGGCGAAGCAAGCATTGTTTTCCGGTACAGGCAGCCTCTTCACAAGCGAATACGCATACGACAGCAATGGCGAACTGACGGAAAAGCGCGATTCGCGATTTGGCGACGAGCGCTACCGATACGATCCTGTGGGCAGGCTGACTGAGCACCTCGACCCGGCCGGGAAGCTGCATCGCTTCCCGTACGACCCCGCGGGCGACCTGCTAAAGACACGCATTCGCCAGGGCAGCAAGACGGGTATGTCCGGGCAGGGCGCGACGACTGAAACGTGGATCCGGGAGGGCGAATATGATGGCCACTACTGCGGATTCGACCGCGCCGGCAATCTGGTGCGCAGGCTCGATGCACGACAAGACCTGATGTTGCGGTGGGACGGCGACGGACAGCTGATTGAGACGCTGACCTTACGCCATACGGCTGGAGCCAAAGGGCAATCGCCCGATATGGCAAGCATTCGGACTCGCTACACGTATGACGCGTTTCGCCGGCGAGTAGGGAAGATCTCCGAACGATTGAGTGATGGCTGTACAACCACCGAAAGCATCAATGTTTGTGACTTGTCTCAGCCGGCGCGTACCCGTTTCTTCTGGGACGGCAACACGCTAGCCGCAGAATGGCACGTAACGTCATCGTCTCCCGGTGAACGCCGCGCCGGTTCTTCGGAGCGCAGAGACGCGATGGTCGGACGTACATTTGTCTACCATCCGAATACGTTTCGTCCGTTGGCGATGCGCTGCCGGACTCCGCAAGAATCCGCGCCGTTCAACTGGATAAGCGATCTTTTCTTCTTTCACAACGACATCAATGGCGCGCCGTGCGACGTGACGGATACGCAAGGGCGGTCGATATGGCGGGCCACCTATTCGGCATGGGGGAAGGCAAAGCCCGCGCCTGCGCACCTGAACTTCGCTCAACCGCTTCGATTGCAGGGGCAATACGAGGACGAAGAGACGGGGCTGTATTACAGCCGTCATAGGTATTATGACTCCGCGCTGGGACAGTTCATCAGTGAAGATCCGATACGATTGCTGGGCGGCATGAACTTGTATGCCTATGCGGCTAACGCTACCGGATGGGTCGATCCGATGGGGCTGGCAAATCGTCGACACCACCGAGGGGGGATATCTTCGATTCCCGGCATCGGCCAAGGGATAAGCGAGTGGCTATGCGATCAATGGTATAACGGCGGTAATGCCGCGCGTGAAGCGATCAAGGATTATAAACGCAACCTCGGTGCATTTCTTCCTGATGGTGGCCTACTGACTGTAGGCTTCAACGACCCGAACGAAGAGCATGCGGAGTTTGTTGTTACTGGACGAGTCGGAATCAGTAATGCCGGGCCCGGCATGCTGTTTTCGGAGCGCAGCCCATGTGTCGATATATGCAATCCGGAAATCGTGGCCAATCCCAAGATACATGATGTTGTATGGTTATATGTCCACGGCATTGCAACGGAGCAAAGCGGAGCCATGAAAGAGGTGGACAAGCTCCGGATCGTGGGGGAGAGATTTTCGGCTATATATAAGCAACCGCTTCACGAAATTATTACTAACTATAGAGATCCAAGCAAAAATGAGTGGATCTGTCCGGAATGAGCATGCTCTGGAATGGTCCTCGGCCCCGTGGCTGCCGCGGCGCCTCTTTATCCTTGGACCGGCGTGAGCATCCAATGCCTAATATGCCCGACGGCGCTGCCGGTAGACAAGCGACTATCCGAAGCTACATTCTCGCGAGAAAGACGCCGCTCGGCGTGGTGTTCGACAAGCCGAAAAAGTGCGCGCTTTGATCACAGCGACGAGCCGAGCGGCCTTCGTGCATATCGGCCGCCGGTCCTTGTCTTCCCTGTTCCGGCCGTAGCCCGCGCATGTCGGGGCCTGCCTACGCGAACCACCGGTTCAGCCGCGCCCAGGTCGCGAACAGGTCCGGCCACGCTCGCACTTCGCTGTCCGTTGCGCCGAGCCCCCAGCCGTGTCCGCCGCTCTGGAATACATGCAGTTCCGCCGGCACCCGTGCGCCGCGCATCGCGTTCAGCATCAGCAGGCTGTTGTCGATGGGCGAGACCGGATCGTCGAGCGCCTGCGCGAGAAACACGGG
Source organism: Trinickia sp. (assembly GCF_051961175.1). Classification (GTDB taxonomy): domain Bacteria; phylum Pseudomonadota; class Gammaproteobacteria; order Burkholderiales; family Burkholderiaceae; genus Trinickia. Next base: position 46,716 of record NZ_JBQCDN010000185.1, read on the forward strand.
CGGCGTGCTCGTATCGACTTGCAGGTTGACCGACATCGCGGCGCTGTCCGCTTCGGTCGCATGCGCGCCGACGATGTGCAGCCGCGTGCGCGTGTGGTCGAACGGGGGCATCAGCGTCAGCACCGGATAGATCAGGCCCGCCAGGTCGGGGCGGGCGGATTCGCGGTCGTCGGCGTCGACGGGCGCGTAGCGCGCCGCGTCCGGCGCGACGGCAGTCATGCCTGCGAGATGCCCGCCCGCGGAAAAACCGAGCACGGCAATCCGCGCGGCATCGAGCCGCTCGCGGTGGGCCCGCGCACGGATCACCCGCATCGCGCGCTGGCCGTCCTGCAGTGGTGCGAGCCGCGACCAGCCCTGTTCGGGCAGCCGATACACCAGTTCGAACGCGGTGACGCCGAGCGATTTCAGCCACCTGCACGCCGGCGTGCTCTCGTTGCCCAGCTCGATATGGTCGTAGCCGCCGCCCGCGATCACGAGCGCCGCGCTGCCGTTCGGCCGTTCGGGCCGGTAGACGTTGAGCCGCGGCCGCATCACGCGCGACACGCTGCCGTGCTTGCCGGGCCGCTCGACCTCCGGCCCGCCGTCAGGCGACGGATCGGGCGGGGCCGCCGGCCACAGGTCGATCGTCTCGTCGGCCGAACCGGATGGCGGCGCTGCCCACCGCGCGCCGGGTCCGGCATCCTCCGCCCGCGCGGTGGGCACTAGCGCGGCCAGTCCGCCCGCCAGCGCCGCGCCGATCAGATTGCGCCGAGCGTCGTTCATGGTCTCCCTCCCGTCGATTCGATCGCGCCATTTAACGCGCTTCGAAGCCGTATGTAAAACATATGGATTATTGTTTTTCCGTATCGGTTGAATATGAGCGAGATCGTCGACCTTCGCCTGTTGCGCTATTTCGTGACGGTGGCGGAAGAGCGCAGCGTGCTGGCGGGGCAGGTCGACTATCTGCTCTGCGCAGCTCGATGCGATTCGCGCGCCGCTCACGCTGCTGCATCGCGGCCGCCACAACAGCGCGGCGGCGGGGGATGCGGTCGAGGCGGCGCGGAGCTACGTCGACGAACGCCGGCGCTGAGGGCGCCGTGCGTTGCCTGGTCAGCTTCGCCCGAATGACTGCCGTCAACCCCTAAGCTTACGCAAGTGGCTATCCCACGCAGCCATGCGATCACGGATGTACTCCCCGATCTCCGCACTGGAATTCAATTGCGGCTGAACATGGTCGAATCGACCGTTCTCATCCGGGATCGGCAGCTTCGACACGCGCCATGCATGCAGACGCTCCAGCGTGCTCGGCGTCGCTCGGTTGGGCTGGTTCGCCATGGATTGAGGGGCGAGCACACCGGCGAGTGGATCGTCCGTGCGCGGCTGGCTCAGGGAGAGCGCATCGCCGAGGCTCGGCGCGGCGGCATCGCGCCGCGTCAACGGAGGAATGTTCCAACGTTCCTCGATGGTTTTGAGCACGCTGGTGTGATCGATGGTACCGCTCGATGCGCGGTACACGGTGCCCGCCGCGATGCGCGGCGATATCAAAAGAGCCGGCACCCGCACGCCGAAGCGCTTGAAGTCGAAGTTGTCAAATTCCCCGATCGAATTATCGGGAGCCGTGGCTGTCTCGGGCGGCGTGAC
>NZ_JBQCDN010000186.1:0-66544 GCF_051961175.1 Trinickia sp.
CGCCGGCATCGGCCGGACCACCGGCGCCCGTGGGGCCGCCTGCGTCCGACGGGCCGCCGGCCGACGGCGCACCGCCACCGCCACCGCCGGCCGGGGCACCGCCACCGCCGGCCGGGGCACCGCCGCCGCCCGCGGGCGCGCCGCCGCCACCACCGCCGCCCTTCGTGTCCATGCCGGTTTGCGCGTTCTGTTTTTGAATGGCCTGTTGCAGCAGGTCCTCGATCATCTGCAGCACTTCAGCCAGAATTTGCTCGAGTTGTTGCGCCGGGTTATTGCTGCTCGACGACGACGAGTTCGAAAAGTCGAGCGAGTTCAGGCTGGTGCCGAATGAGTTGTCGATCGATACGCTCATGAATAGCCTCGTGACATAAATAGGGGGGTCGCACTGCCGTGAAGCAGTGCCTTGAATGTTTCGCCGCGCGACGAAGCACCTGGGCGCATTCCAACCGGAACGTGGCGGCATGGCGCATCGCTCGGATTCGACGATACGCGGCTGCGAAGGGGCCGGCCGCGCTTGCCGGCGAACTACACGGGACGTCGGCGAAACGAATTGACGCTATCGGCGATATCGATGGATCGACGTCATCCATAAGCAAGCGTTAAGGATCGCCCGCTATCATCGCTGGCCGTGTCACCGGCTTCGCAATGGAGGTCAATCGGATGGGAGGCGGAATTGAGTGCATCGATCGTCAAAAATCGACGATCGATGCGGGAATACACTGAAGGGGGAAAGGCAGGCGCGAAAGCGAAAGGAAAGACAGGCCGCTTTAAAGTTACGCGACCTTCATGGCGGATGACGTGCGGCTCATCGAAATGTCGGCAGGCGTTGGGGCGCGGCGCAAAGCCTCGGCCGGAACCGGTACTTCATCCGGCGCCGCCTCGGATGTGCACAGATCGAGCTTGTAGCCGAGCGCATAGACGGTCTTCAGCGTGGCGCCCGCGCTGCCGCATTGGCGCAACTTTCTCCGCAACTTATAGACATGTTGTTCGATCGACCGGCCGGCAATGTCTTCACACGAGCCCCAGACGCTGCTCGCGATCTGCGCGCGGCTCAAGAATTTTCCGGGGCTGGAGAAAAACAGCCAAGCCATGGCGAACTCGCGTGGTGTCATCGGGATTTCCTCGCCGTTGATTTCCAGCGTGCCCACGTCGCGCCGCAATGTATAGGGGCCGAGCGAAATGACATCGTCGCGATGTTCCCGCGTGCGGCGCTGCAACGCAACATGCACGCGCAGCCGCACTTGTTCGAGATCGAACCGGCTGGCCACATCGGTTGCACCCGCGTTGATCCATCGCAACATCGCAGACCAGTTCGAAAAAGGCGTCAACACGATGACGGGCGTCGACAGGTCAGCGTTGCAATTGCGCCAGGAAAGCAGTGAATTGACGAGCATGGAATTGTTCTTCGCATCGATCAGCACGGCGTCGAATGCGGTCGTGCGCATCGTGCGGAACAACGCCAGCTCGGCGTTGAACGCGTCGAGCTCGATGGCCTCCTCGGCGAAGCAGGCCGAGAGGCTGGCAGTCAGTTGGGAATCGTCGGTAACAAGAGCGAATCGCACTTTATTCTCCAATCAGCGCGCATCGTCGACGTGAAGCGTCACGTGCACTAACGGCGTCGCCGCTGCGCCTTTCGCATCGGCGTCGTCCAACCGGACGGTGAAACTCCTGTTCGTCTATGACAGTCGTTTCGTTCTTAAGGAACGCTCGCTTGATTTTGCGAAGTCATTCCACCACGACATCGACCGGTGAGGTCTTGTCGTCCGTTAGTGCTGAGTATCGCGCGGAAGGATGCGGAAGGTTGTGACGCCTCAAAAAACGCCACCACCGACATCCCTACGCGGCACAATGTGCAGGGCGTGGGTTTGAGCCGCGCCCCGTGTGTGCGATGTCAGGATGTCCTTACGAAGGATTCCGCGTTATCTGACTCAGAAGGGCATGCGGGTGACGGCAAAGTGAAGCGTGCATCGAAACGATGCAGAGACGTTGCAACTTTTTTCTCGCGGGCGGGTACCTACGGTGAAATATCGAAACGGGCTGATTCAGAACTGCATGTTGCCGATTGTCGAACCCACCGCAGGGCATGCGCGGCCTGCGGCCTCGCGCAGCAACGACGCGGACGATGCTGCGTTGCTGCAGCGCATCGTCGCGCGCGACAAGGCTGCGCTGGCGGCGCTCTACCGCGAATACCACCGGCGGCTGGTCCGCTTCCTCGTTCGCTTTACGCGCCGCGAGGATTTGATCGAGGAAGTGATCAACGACACTTTTCTCGTCGTCTGGCAGAAGGCGTATGAGTTCAAGGCCCAAGCGCGGGTCTCTACCTGGATCATGGGTATCGCTTACCGCGTGACGCTGAAGGCTTTGCGACAGGGGCACTTGCCGTTCGAGCCTTTGGCAATCGAGCATGACGCGGTCGCGAGCGAACCCACGATCGATCATGAACTGATCGACTGGCTCAGCAAAGGAATGACACGGCTGACGCCCGAGCAGCGTCTGGTCATGGAAATGGCCTACGTCATGGGTCATTCGCTCGAAGAGATCGCCGAGATGACGAATTCACCGATGAGTACGGTGAAAGCACGAATGTTTCACGCTCGCGTGAAGCTGCGCAACGTAATGCCGGCGCTGGCCGGGTTTGCAGAGGACAACGAGTGAAAAATCCTTCTATCGACGACGGCAGCCAGCGTGTTCATCTGCGGGTGTGGGATCTGCTGCCATGGATCGTCAATGGAACCGCTTCCGAATCGGTGCGCCGCGATGTCGACGCGCATGTGAGCGAGTGTGTGCATTGTCGAGAAGAACTCGTCCGCCAGCAGCGCGTGCATGCGGCCGTGAATGCCGATGCCGACGCGGACGTGACGTTGCCGGTCGAACGGGGGCTCAAAAAACTCCTCGAAAGCGTGGACGCGCACGAGCAGCAAACGGCCCGGTATGCTCGCCCGGGCAAGATGGGGCGCAGCCGTTGGGCGTGGGTTGCATGCGGCCTGGCCGCTATGGTGCTGCTTGAAGCAGGTGGCCTCGTCGGCCTGAGCACATCCCCGCGCGGCGGCACCTATCACACGCTGTCCTCTCCCGATGCGGGATTGCCGCAGGCGGCGATCCGCCTCGTCGTGGATCCGTCGATGACGGCCAACCAACTGCAGGCGTTGCTCGTGCCGCTGCATCTACAGATCGTGGCGGGCCCGAATGAAGACGGTGTCTATTCACTCGGCGTGCTCGGCCGCGGCCATGACATCGAGAAGGACACCGCGGCATTGCGCGCGGCGCCGGGCGTGCGCTTCGTCGAGCCCGCCGGTGCCGCCCGCAATGCGCAATGATCCGCGGTGTGCGCGTTTGCCATGAAGTGCTTACGCACCCTCATCGCGATCATGGCCACGGCAGTCGCTCTCGGGTTCGTTGCCGCGCCGGCGTGCGCGGAGCATTTCGACATCGTCTATCCGCGCGCGGCGAATGGGGGCGATCCGAGGCCCGTCTTCGTGATGGCTGTGCTCGATCTCGCGATGCGCGAAGCGCACGCGGAGTACACCATTCACGAGTCGGGCGACGTCATGCAGCGTGAGCGAGCCATCCGCGAGTTGGCGGCCGGCAAAGCGATCAATCTCGGCTGGTTCAGCATGTCGGCTGCGGACGAGGCGCGTTTGCGGCCCGTTCATATTCCTGTCTATCGTGGGTTGATCGGCTATCGCGTCCTGCTGATTCGCAAGGATCGCCAGCCCGAGTTCGACAAGATCGATACGCTCGATCAACTGAGAGCGCTGACGGGCGGTCAGGGCTTGGGCTGGGTCGATGCGGGCGTGCTTCGCGATGCGGGCTTGCATGTCGATATGGCGACCTACGATTCGCTGTTCCGAATGACGGAGGCCGGCCGCATCGATTATTTTCCGCGCGGCGTGGTTGAAGCGTGGAACGAATTGAAGGCGCGGCACGCGGAGACGCCCGATCTTGCCGTCGAGCGCCATTTGTTGCTCCTTTACCGTTCCGACCTGATCTTCTACACGAGCAAGCACGACGAACGGCTCGCGCGAACGATCGAGGCGGGATTGCGCGCTGCCTATCGGGACGGATCGTACATGCGGCTGTTCGATTCGCAGCCCTGCATCCAACATGCGATCGAGCAGGCCCGGCTTGCTCATCGGACCGTGATCTATCTCGACAATCGCTATTTGTCGGAGGCTGATCGTGACATTCCCAGCGAATACTGGATGCCCCAATGATGCGGTGGCAGCGCGAGCGCGACGCTTTTTCTGACGCGAATATGAAATCGAACGGAGCGGTGTCCGGCCGGCGCCCGATCGAGCGCTTGCGCGACAGCGTCGTGTTGCGGCTGTTCGTCATCGTCTTTGTCTTCAGTTGCGCTGTCACGGTTGCGCTGACGGCGGTGCAACTCTATTGCGAGTATGTGCGTGGCGTGGCTCGCGTGCAGGATCAGCTGGGCGAGGTCGATCGCATCTACCGCGGCTCTTTGGCCGAAGCGCTGTGGCGGCTCGATCAAGCGCAGGTGTCGCTGGAACTCGAAGGGATGCTGCGGCTGGCCGATATCAGTGCGGTGCAGGTGCGCGAATCGGGTAATGACCCGCTCGTGGTGTCGGCCGGCCATCTCGCCCACGGGGCGGCCGTCATCTCGCGCGATTTTCCGATCATGCGCGAAGTGCAGGGCGCCCAACGGATGATCGGCACGCTGCACGTCGAGGCGACGCTCGGCGATCTGTATCGTTCGCTCGCGAATACGGCCGCGCTGATCCTCGTGAATCAGGCTGCCAATACGTTTCTCGTGGCGCTGTTCATCACTTGGCTGCTGAATCGGCTCGTGACGCGGCACCTGGCGGCGATTGCGCGCGCCGTCGCGCGGTACGATCATCGAGAACTGCCGATGCCATTGCGACTCGATCGCCGGGACCGGATTGCTCCCGATGAACTCGATCGCGTGGTGTCGGCAATCAACGCGATGGCCGCACGCGTCTATCGCGCCTATCTCGACGAGCGCTACGCCTCGGCCGAACGTCAGGCGCGGTACGCGGCCGAAGCCGCGCGCGACGAACTCGAATTGCGCGTGGCGCGCCGCACGGAGCAACTCGCGCGCGCAAACGACGAACTGCGGCAGCAGATCGCCGAGCGCGAACGTGCGCAAGCTCAATTGGCGCTCAGCGAAGCGCGATTGCGCGAAATCGTCGAAGTGAGCCCCGTTCCGCTTTCCATTGGATCGGTGGCCGAGCCGCGCGTGCTCTACGCGAACGAGCAATGGCTGGAGTTGTTCGGCGTCACAGAATCCGAGTTGCCGCATGTTCGGCTCGACGAGTTCTACCTGGAGCCGGACGGGCGGTGCCAGTTGCTGGAACGTGCTCGGCAGGGCGGCAAGGTGACCGATACGGAGGTGCCGGTGCGCCGGCTCGATGGGGCCCCGTTCTGGGCGACAATCTCGGCGCGGCTGGCGAGGTTTCAGGACGAGCCCGCGATTTATGTCGGCTACCATGACGTAACGGAGCGCAAGCGCATGGAGCAGGAACTGCTCGAATCGCGCGAGCAGCTGCGTCAGCTCAGTGCTCATATGGAAGCCATCCGCGAGGAGGAGCGCAAGCGCATCGCACTCGAGATTCATGATGAACTGGGGCAATTGCTGACCGCGCTGAAGATGGATGTATCGTTGCTCAAGATGCGCCTGGTTGGTCAGCCGGATCTCGTGAAAAAAGTCATCGCCATGCGCGATCTCGTCGAGCAGACGATGTTGATGGTGCGCAACGTCGCCAATCACCTGCGTCCGGCCGCGCTAAACTTCGGGCTGGTGTCGGCGCTCGAATGGCTGACCGAGGATTTTGGCAAACGAACGGGAATGGTTTGCCAACTCGTGCTGAATGCCGACGAGCCCGAACTCAGCGATGCCCATGCGACGGCCTTGTTCCGCGTCGTGCAGGAATCGATGACGAACGTCGCGCGTCACGCGCGCGCCACGCGTGTGCACGTGACGATGATGCGCGACGAGGGCGGGCTGGTCTTGAACGTGAGCGACAATGGCTGCGGCTTCGATCCGGCGGCCTCCAAGCGTGGCTCGTACGGATTGCTTGGCATGTTTGAACGGGCACGGCTTATTGGGGCGTCGCTGCAGATAGACAGTGTCATGGGCTCCGGGACGGTGGTGTCCATTAGTATCCCCGTGGAAAACGGAAATGAAGATGATCAAGATTCTAATCGCGGATGACCATGCAGTGGTCCGCAGCGGATTAAAACAAATCGTGGCGACAGCTGCCGATATGGCAGTGATCGATGAGGCCGCGAGCGGCGCAGACGTCCTGAGCAAGCTGCGCGGCGCCGAAGTCGATCTGCTGATGCTCGACATCACGATGCCGGGGATTTCCGGGGTCGATTTGATTCGCCGCGTACACGGCGAATACTCGGAGATGCCCATCCTGATCTTGAGCATCCACAACGAGCCGCAAGTCGTGTCGCGCGCCCGGCGCGCGGGCGCGAGCGGCTACGTCACGAAGGACAGCGATCCCGAGGTATTGCTGGCGGCCGTTAGAAAACTGGTAACGGGCGGGCGTTTCATCGATCCGACGCTGGTCGATGCGGTGGTGTTCGAGCGGCATTCTTCCGATTTGCCGCCGCACGAAATCTTGTCCGATCGGGAATTTGAAGTGCTGCGTATGCTCGCAAGCGGGCGCAGCGTCAACGACATCGCGGAAGCGTTTGCACTGAGCGCGAAGACGATCAGCACACATAAGCGGCGTTTGATGCAGAAGCTCGGCGTCAGTAACAACGCCGATCTATTCCGCTATTCGATCCGTCATGGTCTTGCGGCGCAGTGAGCGCATTGCGTAGGACCGTTTGATGACGAGCCGGCACGTCGTGCCGGCTCGCTTCGAGCTTCAATGCAGTGTGCCGAACAGGGCGTCGACGCCGTCGCCGGGTGTCAGGCCTACCTTGAAATACGATTCGAGGCGTTCCGCCGTTGGCAGATCGAGTTCGAATGTCGAGTAAATGTGGCCTTCCATCAAGGCACGGTCATACCAGTCGAGCATCCATTGCCGCAATGCCAGCTCGTGCTCCGGCAGCCCCTGTGCATCGGGGTCGAGGATCGAGACGTTCATCATCGAAGTGCTCCTTTATTCCGATTGTTAAGCTGCGAATCCCACTATCACGGGTCACGCGATAGTGGGGCGTGTTTGCTCGAAGGTTTATGCTACGCGAGTACAGGCCCCGGCTCGATAGAAACAAGCGCATAGTAACGGTAGGAATGGCTTGTTTTTGTTGTAGGGATTTTCTGGCCAATGATAGGCGAAGCGGATGCTCAGCGACAGGGGCGTTGTTGCAACAATTGTGACATTGTGACAAGTTGGTTGTCCTAAGCGATGGATTCGGCGGCAGGCATCGATATTTCGCTCGGTGGCCCGTGTTGTCGCTTCTCGATATGCGGGATGTTCGCTGCATCGATTAAGGTACCGTGAACGTAGGCGCTGCGCGATTGCTGCGCCCGCACGGTGTCTTCCAAGGCCGCACGAGCGAATCATGCCCCCCAAGATTGGATCATCCACTGCGCCGATTGGCGAACATTTCCCCGCCGGGGGCAACGACGGCAAACCCGGTTCGGCTGCTTCGCCGCCGCTATCGGCACGCGCTGGGTTGCGCGGCAACGAGGTGTTGCGAGGGGCGCTTGCACAAAGGACGGGCACCGGTGCCGGGCCCGCATCAGCCGGTGCTACCGGGTTGCGTCGCTCGAATTCGACGAGTCGTCTTGCCGACTTTTCGCGTGCGGTGCTCGAGCGGCAGACATCATTGCCGACGACATCGAGAGCGCGGTTGCAAGCGGGTAGCCTGCTCGCTTCGCGCGATATCGAGCATCCGGCTGAAAACCCACCTGCGTCCGATGCAACGCCCGCGAAGCACGGCTTGAAGCCAGGGGTATCGACGGCGGCATCGTTATCGCCATCGTCATCGTCATCGAAGCCGAATCCCGCGCCGCAACAAGACGCTCAATCGGCGCCGGCTCCCCATGCGCCCGCCGCGTCGGCCGCGCCCGCACCGGCGTATGGCTATCCGGTTCATTCTCCGTACTTACCTGCGCCGGCTTATCGAACCCATCAGTTCGGCGCGCATCGCCCGATAGGATTTTCATACGGACACGGTAGAGACGCACTCGGCGGCACGCACGCGCACGTCGGCTTTCATTATTTCGGACGGCACCATACGTTCCGCTTCAGCGTATCGGATTCGATGACTTCGTTTTTGAAGGGGTTCAGCAGTGGCTTACTGAGGCCCGTCGTCTATCATGCACCGCCTTCGACGAGCTATGCGGGCTATGGCGCGTACGCATCGCCCTATGTCGGCCATCACTTTTACGGCGGCGGGTATGCGGGCCATCATCCCTATGCAATCGCATATCCGGCACCGTACGCCATGGGCTACCCGGCCGGCGCCAGCAGATAGCGGCACCAGCCTCGCGTCATGCGCAGGAGCGACGGCACGGCGCCGATAGCAAACCGCACTGCGTCGGCGAGCATGGCCGTGCGGCTGGCCCCCGCGCGGATATCGCTGCGGCATAGGGCGAAGGTATAGCGCAGCACGTCGGTGGCCAGGTACGCCGTGGCGAGCAGCAGGGCGAGCATCAGGCGGCCGCGGCCGATACCGGCGCACGCAGCGGCGTCAATGGCAACATCGCGATGCCCGAGTTCTTCTCGCGCGTGCCAGTGCCATAGCCTGCTCGGCCGCGATTCGTCGTCGACGATCAAGTACGCGTGCGAGCCGATCTCCTCCGCGAGCACCGTCGTCAGATGCTCGAACGCGGCCACCAGCGCGAGTTGCATCGGCAAACCGAGCCTCGTCAGTTCGTCGGTCACTCGGCTCGCGCGCTGCGCGACGGCTGCCATCGCCGGGCGTTCGGCCGCGAGCGATTCGTTATAGCGCTCGTGTGCTTGCCGGTGAGCGGTCTCTTCTCGAATGAATCGATCGATTTCGGCATGGAGTGCGGTATCGGCCGGGAGGGCAGATCGAGCGCGCCACTTTTCGAGCGTATCGATAAGAAAGGCTTCGCCGGGCGGCAGCAGGAGCGAGAGTGCATCGAAAAACCGGCTGCGCACGCAAGTGCGATTCCAGTACCGGGGACGATCGGGAAGACTGCTCGCATCGACGGAGTGCGTCATGCGCGGCCCCTTGGTCGGGATGGCTGTGCGGCTGTCGTTCCGGCCAGCGTGCCATGCTCGGTCAGCCAGAGCCGGGGGCCGCCGGCAAGCCAGCGGCGAACAAACGTCATATATCCGATCGGTCTTGCGGTCGGGTCTTCGTTGAGGCGGCGCGGCGCCTGGAACCACGGCGATCCCGGTTCGCGATGATGAACCCGGTGCAGCGTTCGATGCAGCGTCATCCAGCCGAGGCAGAGCGGTAACACGATGTCGTAGGTGATGGATCCCGGCTCGCGCCGGTTCGACGCTGGGGCGATGGAAGTGTCGTAATGTTCGGCCTGAGTCAGCATGAAATCGAACCACGCGAAGAGGGCAAGCGGGATCAGATAAGCGAACGCGATGGTCCTGGGCGCATAGTACAACCCGATCCCCACGAGCGCAGCGAATGCGGCCATCCAGACGAACGCCGCGTTGCGCAGCCTGCGCTTGGACGGAGGAACCATCGGGCAGCCCGTTCGGCCGATATGCCATGCCACCCAAGGCAATTCGAGCGGCGCCAGCAGCCAGATCCAGCGCGTGCGCCAACTGAGCGCATAGAGCTTGCCTTCCGGATCGGCTTCGGTGCAGGTGGCGTGATGGTGCGCGAGGTGAAAATAGCGATAGGCGACGAAGTTCACGCCGAACAGCGCGGCGAAGGCGATGCCGATCGTATCGTTGAGATGCCGGTTGCCGATGAAGGTACCGTGCACGCTCAGATGCTTGGCTTCCTGGCAGCCGAGTATCAGCCATGCCTGAAGCAGCACGAGCGGGCAGACGAGCCACGTATTCGACGTGGCGGCGATGGCGACGGCGACGGTATTCGTCAGGACTGCGGCCAGAAAAAGCGCGCTCGGCCAATCGCTGTGCCTTCGACGAGCGGACGGTCGAATCCTTGCATGCATGGCCATTTCGCTCAAAGCAAACCCGCGAGCGGCTGCGTGACGCGCCGTAAGGAAGGCAGCGGCATGGCGGACCACAGGGGGTTCAAGATGGAGAGAGGAATCGTGCCGCGCAGAAGGACGCCGTAATCGAGTGAGCGTTCATGCGGGAAGTAGTTTGCCTTGACGGCGACGATCTTCGAAAACCCGCGCGATCGGTAGTAGCGCAGTTGCGGGTCAAGCGGGAGCCCGGCACGCTGTGCCTGGACGTAGTCTTCGACGCGCCCTTCGGGGTGTTCGGCCAGCCAATCGCGCAGTCCCGGGACGGGGGAGCCGAGATAGATATGGCGCCAGCCGCGTTTCAGGGCATAAGGCCAAAAGAATTTCAACAACGCGCTTACACCGGCTTGATCGCGGCTCGTGAGGCTAACGCCGAACAACGTCGAACTCCTGTGCGGTGCCGGCAGCAATGTGCAGTCCTGCCAAGTCAGCTCGCGGCGATAAAAATCGTCGGCCACGGGACGCATGAACAGCGAGGCGAGCAGACGATCGGAGCGCGCGCAAAAGGCACCGACGGCCAGATCCGGATGCGCCTCGATGCGCGCGCGAAGCTGCGCTTGGCAAGCGGCCTGGAGGTCGTTCCATTTCTCGCGTTCGAGATCGAGCAGGGCGGGCAGGTCACTGAGGTTCAAAAAACGCGCTTGGACGCGCGCCTGTTCGAGCGGGCGAGAGGTGAATGCAGGGGCGAGAGGTCGAGCGGGATACATAAGAATTTTTTAGTCGCCATTCCCAAAAGAGGTTGAGAAAAGCCAGATCGGCGGATCGGCGCACATTTCGCCGCATTCGTATGTCGTGTTCGTGACAAGCCGTGAGATGAATCGAAGCGCTGCCGCTTGGGGAAAAGCGAAATGGGCGAATGGGATCGGTTCTATTTGATCGTTGTTAATACGTTCGCCGCTTGATGCGCTATTTCGCCGCTCGTTGGCGATAGCGAAGCGCGATGCGCCGAAAATCGGCTGTCATCAAAAGAAGCCCTTTTAAAACGATCAACTAGGGTGCGTCGCAGACACCGACCGCGCCGATGGAGCAGAGCCATGAGACGTGTAAGCGGAAGCGGGGCATCGTCGGTGCCCGTTACGTCAGAAACCCCGAACACTGAGAACACCGCACCGCCGCAGGCATCCGCAACGGCGAACTCCGGCGCGCGGGCGAAATCGAAGATGCCTGGGGCATTGCGCGATCTCGCCGACAAGTTCACTGGGCGCGCGCAAACGGCCAGGGTGAAGGATCTTCCCGACGCCGAACTCCAGACGGCGCTTGCGGACCCTAACTACGGGGGCGGGCGTACCACGCGCGCGTTAGTGCGCGAGGCGGCGCGGCGAGAGCGCAGGCGCGCTGTGCCGGATGCCCTCACGCAGACCCGCCCGGGTCAGGTCCGGCCGGTGCAGGCTTCGCCGCAGCAGCCCGAGCTCACGCAAGCGGCGGCTCTGCGCAAGACATCGGTGTTGCCGGACCGGGTTCGCGAAACGCTCGATCGTGTGACTGCAAAAGCGCAAACCGCGGAGATCGCAGCAATGCCTGACGACGTGCTCGCTTCGCAGTTGGCCCACGCGGGCTTGCTGTCCGGGCGCGCCTTTCGCGCCGCACAGCGTGAAGCGGTGCGGCGCGAACGGGCTTTAATCACGACAGGGCAATTCGCGGAGGCTGGCGGCGCCTCCGGGGTGCGCGCCCCTTTGCCGCAAGGCTCCGTCGTCGATGTGGAGACCGGCGAGATAAACAATGCCCATCTTCGCGAGCTGGCGAATGGGTTGATCAGCCGGATGCCGCCGATTCCCGATGACATAGCGGCGCAGCATCCGACGGCCGCGAAGCTTCACGGCAAACTCGTGGAGGCGCTCGAAGGGATCAACGCCGCCGCGGCCGACGATACACGGTTGAGTCCTGGCGAGCAGGGGCTGGCCGTTCGCGACCGCTTTGCCAGAGCGTCGAAAGTGGCAACCACGTTGGCCGGCTACCTCGACCGCGAACGCGTTGCCGGAAGCGGAGACCGGCGCGAGGCCAAGGCCTATTATCTGATCGCGGGCCTGTTCACCGAACTCAAACGCACTCATTTGAGCATGGCCGCGGCGGCCCTGGTGGACGACTACGCAGCGCGCGAGGTCGCCAAGCTGGAACGTGTGGCACCGGGTATCAGCCATGGGGTTTCGGGGCCCAACGTCGCGACGAACACGGGCGGCAGCTTGAGCTATACGCACAGTATCGGGAACGCGTCGATCAGCGGCTCGGCCGGCCGCACCATCTTCTCCGACGACGATCGGGACATCGACTTCTGGACGTCGTACAGCGTCGCCCTGAAGGGCGGCATCGGCGGCAAGATCAAGAAATGGGCGGCCAGCTTGACGGGCCAAGCCGCTTTCTCCGGCGGCGGTACCTACCTCGAGCACGACGATTTGAAACAACTCGTCAAACTCATTGCGAACCACGACGCAAATCAATCGTGGATCACTTCCGCTGGCCCGAAAACCCGCAAGCTCGTGCACGGTTGGGAGAGTTTCCGCGCCGGCGCCTCGCGTCTGCTGGGCCGCAACTACGTGCAGGCGACGAAGACACCTTACTTCGCCGCCGACGAGAAACTGCAAAAGGGCTTCAATGGCGTCAAGACAGCGCTTCTTGCGATGACGCTCGACGAGCATCTGCCCGGCACGTCGTTCTCCGCACTCATGGAGAAGGCGTATCCGGCCATCGGCGACACGCTGCGCGAGCGCGTCGGGAACGGACAGCCGTTGCCGCCTGCTACGCGCGCCGATGTGCCGGATTCCGTTGCGTATGCCGACCGTCGCGTCGCATTCCGGGAATACACGCTTGGCGTCGAGGGCGATCTCGGCAATCAAACGAAAGGTGGAACGGCGCTTGAAGCGGGTGCCACGTTCAGCTTCGTCGGCAAGGGTGACCTGCTTCAGTTCTTCGTCGAAACGGCGAACGCGCCACACCAATTGCTGGACCCGGGGTATCACAAAGATTTGAAGGCGACACTCGGCCTGCATCGCAAGCTCGATGAATTGTCGGCCGAGACGCCGCCGCCCGAGCTTCATCTCTACGCGGCCATGCAGCGCCACCTGGGTGGCACGCAGGCATTGGGCCAGCTGTCGGCGGCAGACCGCCTTTTGTACGGCGACGAGGCGTCGATCCCGGCGCAGTTTCACGAAGCCATTGCCCATCCGAGCCCCGAGCATCTCGAGCGCGCGGCTGAGCAGGCGTCGCGCCTCGAAGCGATGTACTTGAACTTCGTCGAGGACGGCGCGCAAATCTTGGCGAAGCCCGACAAGTTCATGCCGAGCGGGGCACGCTCGCTGTTGAACAGCGCCCGTTCGGAGGCATTCGCGCGGTTGAACGAGGAAGTGTGGAACGGACAATATGACGAAGCCAAAGCGCTGGCGAATCCCGAAGAGTTCGTCGCGCGCACACACGCCGCATTGAGCCTTGGCCTGGGCGTCGTCGGCACGCATATCGGCATCGTGAAGGAGCGGCTGGCGCAGAACCCCGATCCGAGCCATGCCGATTCGATCATGAACGCTGATCTTGCCTATTCGAAAACGCGTGAGCTGTTCGACAAGCTCTATCTGCCGATGAAGAAATACGATGTGCAGAAGGGCGGCCCGCTCAAGGACAAAGCGGTATGGCAGCGCTGGGATGCCTTGGTCCGACTTCAGGCTTCGGGCGGCGCGCTATCCAGCATCCTCAACGCGATCGTAGGACGTTGGCATAAGTCGCTCGCCCCAGTCAGTATCAGCAACGAAGCGGGTGAGGTTACCCTCACCGCGGAAGCGAAGTTCCTCAATGCGGACCGTCAAATCAACCCGAGCCGCGTCGGCAAATTCTGGCAGATCACGTTGACCGCGCAGGCCGGTGCGCCGCTGGCTGGGCTGGCGGTGCAAAAGGCGGTGTACGAAGCAGTGAAAAAGCTGAACTCGGCACTGGCCACCGACGAACCGAAGATCGATCCGCAAGAAGCGCTGCGTCAGGTGCAGGGGCTCGTGCTGGACACCACGGACGGCACCAGTATTGTGATGAAGTTCCGGCAGGCGCCGGGTGCGAAGGTGTCGTCGACGGATCTGCAGTACATGCGTGTGCTGACTGATAACAATTCGGGCTTGAATGCATCGATTACGGTGCCGACGCATGTGGGCGCGTTCACGCCCGGCATCTCGCACACCGATTCGGCGCAGGGATTCCAGGGCGAGGTCATTGGCCCGGATCTGAGCTATCTGATGCTGCAGCATCCGAAGCTGACCGCTTTGCTCGAGAGGCGGGGCAGCGAAGTACCGGCCCGGTTCAAGCGACTGCTCGACGCGAATCCGCGCGTACGCGACGGCTATTTCGGCACGTCGACGACGATCGTCGAGACCGTCTCGCGTTACGCGGATTTCTTGAGCGCCAAGGCTCGGGCAACGGAACGAGGCATGCCGCTCGAAGAGATGCCGATGAGCAACGAATTTGTCCGCTACTACGCGCGGGCTCCGTTTGACCGGGTTGCCCAGGTCTCCCGGCACGTGCAAAGTCACGCGCCAGGTTCGACGGTTGCGGGTGCTCAACTGTTCGAGACTGCGGCACCGCTTTCACAAGACGTGGATATTCCGGGCATCGATCTCGAGAGGGCGAAGGCGGACCTGGGCAAGATGAAGACGGTTCAGGAGCGCGTCGAGTACTTCGCGAACGAAGGGCGGCCGTTGCTCGACGCGTTTGTGGCGATCGTCTCGAATACGCGGGCGATCAATTCCGCCGCGATGTTCCATACCGAAGCCCGCAATATCGGCATCAAAACGGGGCTGCGCGACGAGAAGAAACTGCGGGCGCAAAGTGGCGGCATGCGGGGGACAGGCCAGGGGCAGGCATCGAATGTCGATCTGAACAATACGACGCCGCCGACTCAGACGCCGCCTCCGCCTCTGCCTTCCGTTGAGGCCGTGCCCACGCTGTCGGACAAAGCACTCGGGACCCTCGCGATGGCGCTCCAGTCCGGGGAGCCCTCGGCACTGAGCGATGCTGTCACAGCAGAGCAGCGCCGCCGTCTGTTCGGTTAGCCTTAAGAGCAGGTAGGGTAGGGAGCAGGGGAGTAGGGCCCGTCGAAGCCGCCGCTTGGCGATTTCGACGGGAATCGAGCGTCAGCAGCGTGCGCAGGCGTCGATAGGGAGGCGCGCGGCCTCCCGATGTCGATCGATGTCGTTCAATGTCGATACGCGCTATCGGCGCCATCACCCGAACGTAATGAACTGAGCCGACGACCACACTTTGCTGTCGTCCCGCTGCCGGCCGAAAAAGTACACAGGGCGGAAGCCGAACGGTCCGTTTTTCGCATCGATCTCGACGCTGCCGGAAAGATCGACAGGCAGCGGCTTATCGGTCAAACGTTCGACCGCGACGAACAGCTCCGTGCCACCGAGTGCATACGTGGCGCTGCCCTGTGCCAGCAGTTCGGCGCCGCTGATCTCGAAGTGAAACGCCGGTGCATGCGCAAACGGATTGCCCGCGAGCGGGTCGCCGACTTTCACGAAGCCATCGATCGTGCCTTCGATCACGATCTTCGCTGTCGCGAGATGGCTTACGTTAATCTCGATGCTGTCCGCGTCGCCATAAGTGTCGCTTCGGAACTCGATATCGGTCGCACCGGTGCGCCACGCGGATTCCTCGATGTGTTCGAAACCATGCGAACCAAAGTCATGGATCGTGGCGTTGACAATGCGAATGCGCCCGCGCCAGGCCGCCCATCGATATCGGTCGCGAATGCGTGCGCCGCCCCAGCGTACCCGGATCAGAGGCGCGGCATAGCCGAGCTCTTCGTGCAGGTTGCGTTCCCAAATCAGGCCAGTGTGGTCGTACGCGGCTACATACTCCCAGCCAGCCCGTCCGAGTAGACGGTAGTCGATGGTGGCAGGACCGCTCTGCGCGAACGCGTCGCCTTGCCAGTGATCGCCGCTGCGCACGAGCAGTGCGCTGTGTTCGCCGGTCGTCGCCCAGGTATGGCGTGCGCGTAGCGCGCGGCCGACAGTGCTTCGGTCGAGCGACGCAGCGAGCACGCCCGTCAGCCCCCCGTGCACGCCGAAGACCTGTGCTCCGGGCGCACCGCCGCCGGGGCGTCCGCGGTGTTCGTCGCCGCTCGCGGCGACGCCAAGCTGATAGCCGCGCGCGATGACGTCCTGATAGAGCCAACCGAAATGGCCCCACGTCGAGGCGATCTCGACGAGCCGTTCCAGTTTCGGATGATGCCAGTCGGGAATGTAGCGTCGGCCGCCCACATGCGGAATGACAAGGTGGTGCTCCGCATCGTCGACATAGGCGTCCCACAACTCTTCGACGGGCCAGCGGCCGAGTTCGACCGCCTTGTCTTTCATGTCCTCGTTCCACACCAACGTGCGGTTGTGCTCGCCGCGCGCGTTATAGGGAAAGCCGGGGCGCTCGTCGCCGAGAAACACGACATTGTGATCGCCGCCCGCCGTCGAGCTGCCGCACCATTCCTGAACGGGATAGACGACGAAGCGGCCCGGCTCGTTGAACTGCTCGACCGTGTCGACACCGAGCTGCCAGTTTGCGTCGGTGATCTGAAAGTCGTTGGCTGTATAGCCGAGCACGTCGATACCACCGATATCGCGTGCGTATTGCGCGTTGTAGGCGGGACTGTTTGTGCCGACCGTATCGTGCGCGTGCACGTGCAGGTCCGCATAGAGTGAGCGCGGCGCGGGCAGTGCGGCGTCGATGGTCAGATGGGCTTCGGCGGCGCGGATGTCGGGCCGGGTGGGGACATCGGCCACGATGCGCAAGGTGCCTTGATCTGTCGGCAAGTCGTCAAGCGCGAGCGTGGCGAAGCCCGAAGCGGGCACGCTATGGTCGCGCCGATAGATCGGCTCATCGCGTTCATTACGGGCGATGACTCGCACCACCGCCGTCTGCGCGTTCGTGCTTGTGCCGATACGGGTACCGAGGTCGCGGCAGGCATTGCCCCAGTGGTCCTGCAACGAGAGCCGAAACGGCGCGCGTTCGCCGGGATGGACGAAGCGCGGCCCGTGCAGCAAGACGTGCGACGGCTCCCCCGCGTGGATGTCGATCGAGACATCGCCCGGCACGGCGACAAACCGCGACGTGCCCAATGGATCCACATAGAGGCGGAAGCGGAAATCGTCTTCGACAAAGGTCTGGATGCGCGTGCCGGGGCCGCGCCGGCGGTCGCCCAGCCGGATCACGATATGATCGCCCGCGTTCAGATACCCGTCGACGATATCGACGATCACGGCTTTTTGATAGGGCCGTTCGTGGCCCTTCTGATCGAACCGGACGCTGAGCGACTGAACCGTGGCCGGACTTTGGCCCGGTGCCAGCGGGGCTGCATGATATTCGGCACTGATGTAGTTCGCGGCGCTTGGGTCGCTCGTCTGGAACAGCGCCCAGTCGGAATAGAACTTGAAGGCGGCCTTGAGCCATCCGCCGTCGGCGATGCCCGATGAACCCACCTCGTAATCGAGTATGACTTCAGCCCAGCTGCCGGCTTCCAGGCGCGATACATTGCATCGCACGCTGCCGGCGAACGGCCGTTGCTTCATGTCTTCGTAGAGTCCGGCGGGGGCGACGTGAGCACCCAGGCGCTCACGCATGGCACGCGCGCGGGCGTGCAGATCGGTTTGTTTCGTGTCGCTCATATCGGGAACTCAAAGGATGCTGCGGAACAGGGAAGGCGTGATCAATGCGCGAAAGGCCAGGGCGCCGATCCATCCCAGACGGGAAGACCCATGAACGCGTACCACGGTGCGATCACGCATAGCCCATAAAGGATGGCGATCAGCACGGATACGCTGCCGACCTTGGCGTAGTCTGCCGTCGTGAATGTGCCGCTGCTGTAGGCGATCACGCCTGCCGTGATTTGCGTGGGCAAGAGGTAGGCGAAGCTGTCGGTGTCGCTGATCAGCATCGTGAAGGCGACCGGATGCAGCCCGAGCCGGGGCGCAAGGGCCAGCGCGATCGGGGCGATCATTGTCACCGCGGCAACGTTCGACAACATGCCGATGCGGATGATGTGCGTGCCGAGCATGACGATGCCGATGGCGAGCCACCAGCCGTGGCCATGCGCGACGAGGTAGATGTGCTCCGCGGCCCATCGTGCGAGGCCGGACGAACTGATTGCGGATGAGAGCGACAGTGCGCCCGCAAGCAGAAACAGCGTCCCCCAGATGGTGCGTTGCTCGACCTCGGCCCAGCCGAACCGCAGAACGCCGGGGGCGAAGAGTGCGGCGAGCGCGAGCAGCGCGACGATCTCCGAAGACAGATGGTGAAGCGGCTCCGTCGCCCACAAGATGGCGACGCCCGCGAACAAGGCGAGAACAGTCCAGTCATTGCGCGAGGCCGGGGGCAGGGTGCTTCGCATGGCCGCGAGCGCCGCTCTGCCGCCTGGAATCTGCACGGCGCGCGAACGGAAATAGTATTGAACCCAGCATTGCGTGATCGCAAACATGCCCAGATAAGGCCATTGGAGTTTGAACCACGTCATATACGAGATGTGGATCCCCAACTGCGTTTGCAGCAGGCCGGCAACGACCATGTTCGGCAGATGCGCCGTGAGAATGCACATGCCGCTGATCATCGCGCCGTATACCAGTGTTTGAATCACGATGGCTTTTTTCGCGGCTTGTTCGCGAGGCGACTGGCCGAACAATTGCACGATGCCGTTGGCGACAGGCAGCAGCGTGGCCGAACGCGCGTTGGCCGCCGGCACGACAATCGATAGCACCAGGTTCACGACGAACATGGCCCAGATCACACCGTTCGCCGTTCCTACCTTGAGCCAGTCGAGCAGCGTCAGGGCAATGCGCCGGTCCAATCCGCTCGCTTGCATGATCGCCGAAAAGAGGAACGCCGCAAGGCACAGAAATACGACCGGTGCGGCGAAGCCGCTCGCCGCGCTGGAGAATGTCGGACTGGCGTGAGAGAGCGTCAGCAATAGCGGGAGCAGGATGCCGCTCACACCGACCGGAATGGCTTCCGTCACCCAGACGATCGCCACCCAGGCGACCACGGCGAGCGTAGCCTTGCCGGTTGGGCTGAGTCCGGCTGGCGCCGGCATGAACCAGGCGATCGCGAAGAAGGCGATCCATGCCGCCGCGAAGCCCACGCGGGCGCGTAACAGCGCGGCCGGTGTGCGCGCTCCGCGATGCACACGGATGGCACGCTCGGATGTATTGCCGATGTCGAGCGACGGATGTTCGCGCGACAGCGCGTCTAACGTTTTTTCTGTCACGATGATGATTGTTGGCGTTCGTCGTTTGTGTCGTTTTGTTCGTTTGAGCCGATGTCGCGCAAAGGCACCGTCCGAAACGGCATAATACGTATTAATACAAGTTGAGTTATCCAATTGGTTTTCATATCGATATGACGGATCGCGCGGAAGGCTTTCTGCGACGGAAACGGGAAGCACCGATGACACTGCAGCGAGAAAACGCCACGTCGCTCTACGAGCAAATCGCGACGGCACTGCGGCAAGAAATCCAGCAAGGCCGATTCGCGCCGACGGGCAAGTTGCCGTCGGAGGCGGAACTGAGCGATCGCTTCGCAGTGAGCCGCGTGACTGTGCGGCTGGCGCTGGGGCGGCTGGTGGATGAGCGCGTCGTGGAGCGCAAGCAGGGTAAGGGGACGTTCGTGAAGCAGCAACGGCTGCGGCACCGGCTCGACGTGCTGCGCGGCTTTTACGACTCACTGGCGCAGCAGGGCGCGCGAGCGGGTATGGAACTGCTTCGCATGGAGGAATGTGACGTGCCGCCGGGGTTGCAGGAAACGTTCGGCATTGAGGTTGCCCGCTGTCTCTATCTCGAACGTCTGCATTGCGTTGATGGCGCGCCGGTGGCACTCGCGCAGACCTGCATGTTGCCTGAGGCGCGTGTCATTTCTCGCGAGCAGGCGCAGGTGCTGCCATCGTACGAGATGCTTGAGAGGCTGCCGGGCTGGCATATTGTCGACGCGGACCTGTCGGTGACCGCGGTCGCGGCGGCGAGCGATATCGCCGCGTGTCTGAAGGTGCCGCCCCAATCACCGCTGCTGGTGTTGCGCCGTACGTCCCGGCTGACGGACGGGCGCGCTTGCGAGGCGACCGTGTTCCACATTCGGCCTGAACGGTTCGAACTCGTTGTTCGAAGCGAGCTTGAAGCGCGGCTGGTGGGATAACGGTCCGGGGGCTATCCGCTGAGTGCCGGCAGCGACGGCGCTGGTTCAGCTTTCCGGATGCCCCGATCCAGCCGGCGCCGGCGTCAACTCCACCCGCTTGATCTCCTTCACGATCACGAGATAGCTGGACACGGTGACGATCGCGTTGATGCCGACGAACGCGAGCGCGCCGTTGAAAGAATGCTGTGTCGCGACGAGGTAACCGATCACGATCGGCGTGACGATGCCCGCGATGTTACCGAACATGTTGAAGATCGACCCGGACAAGCCGATCGCTTCCTGCGGCGCGGTATCGGCAATCACGGCCCAGCCGAGCGCACCCAACCCCTTGCCGAAGAACGCCAGCGACATCAGCGCCACCACGATCCAATCGTTGTTCACGTAGTTGCAGCCGATGATGCATGACGAGAGCACCATGCCGCCGACGATCGGCACTTTGCGCGCGACAGTCAGCGAGCGGCCGGAGCGGATCAGCGCGTCCGATGCGATTCCACCCAGCACACCGCCGAGAAAACCGCAGATGGCCGGAAGCGATGCGATGAGGCCCGCCTTCAGGATCGTCATGTGCCGCGCCTGCACCAGATAGATCGGAAACCAGGTGAGGAAGAAGTAGGTGAGCACGTTGATGCAGTACTGCGCGAGATAAACGCCCAGCAGCATCCGGTTACCGAGCAACTGGCGCACGATGGTCCAGCTGGCGCCTTTGCGCTCGGCGGGCGTCGTCCGTCGATGGCCGTTCGCGAGGCCGCCGCCTTGCACGATGTGCTCAAGTTCCTCGCGATTCACGCGCGGATGATCGGCCGGATGCTTCATGGTCTTCAGCCAAACGCAGGCCAGCGCAAGACCGAGCGCGCCCATCACGACGTACACCTCATGCCATCCATAGGCGTGCGTGAGCCAGGCCATCAGCGGCGTGAAAATCACGGCTGCGAAATACTGCGCCGAATTGAACAGCGCCGATGCCGTGCCGCGCTCGTGAGCCGGAAACCACATCGCGACGACCTTTGCATTGGCCGGAAACGCGGGCGCTTCGGCTGCGCCCATCAAGAAACGCAGTGCAAACAGGGCCGCGATGGCAGCGCCCGCGCTGCCGAGCAGGCCGATAGAACTTTGCAGCAACGTGAAGGCGGACCACAGGACAATACTGCCCGCATAGACGCGCCGAGCGCCGAAGCGATCCAATATCCAGCCGGCCGGCACCTGCGAAAGAACGTAAGCCCAACTGAACGACGAAAAGATGTAGCCCATCCGGATGGCGTCCAATCCGAACTCGGAGCGTATTGCGGAACCCGTGACGGAAAGCGTCGCACGATCCGCGTAATTGAGCGTCGTGATGACGAAGATCAACGCAAGGATCAGGTAACGGACCTTGGTGCGCCTGGCGACGTCGGTGGGGGCTGCGGTGCGGCTCAAAGACATTTCACGGACCTTTTGTGCGAACGACGGCACGACGACTAATGTTGTCTGACATGCATATTACTTGTAAGATGCGATCGTAGCTGCCGCCTGGCGTGGAATCAACGCAAATCAGCGGGTGTCCGGGGGATTTAAGGGTAAACGTGAATTCATCAATCACCTGATGCGATAGACGATGGCGCCACATTGTTAGACAACATGGCGGCGAGCCGCACACACAAAAACACAAAATTCGGGATCGAACGCAATGCGCGACATGACGGTGCGGACCAGCCTGTTGGCGGTCCTGGTTCTTTTTGGCGCGATGATCGTGATCGGCGGGGTAGCGGGGGTGATGGCGCTGGCAGACGCGAATGCCAACGGCCAGCGCCTGCACGAAATCGCGCGCGAGACCATTCTCGTTAACGACGGATACAAGGAGACGACGCGTACGCGTTCCGCACTCGTGCGCGCCTACAGTGCGCTCAAGGAGCGCAACGATACGGCCACGCGCGATTCGGCGTTGCAAAGCGCCGGCCGGAGCTTTGAGCTCGCGGCGCGCGATACGGAGGCGCTGCGCAATGCGCCCGGCTTTGACGGCATGGACGAAGACCTGAGGCGCGAATTGATCGAATCGTCGGCGAACCTCGCTATGACGCTTGCGCGCGCGACCGACGCGCTACGTGGTGGCGATACGAGCGCGTACGTGGCCATCAACGATCGCGAGATCACCGCCGCGGGCGCGGCTTATTCGGTCAACGTCGAGAAATTTCAGCGGCTTGCGAACCAGCTTGCGGAAGCGACGCTTGCGCAAGGCAGCGCGCACTATCAATGGGTGAGGCGCCTCGTGGTTCTCGGGGTCGTGCTTGCGCTCGTGCTGATCGTCGGGACGCATTTCGCGTTGCAGCGTATCGTCTCGCGGCCGCTGGCCGATGCTTGCACCGTGCTCGATCGGATTGCATCGAACGATCTGACGGTGGACGTTCCCGCGGCAGGGCGAAACGAAATCGGTTTGCTGTTCGCCGCCATGCGCCGCATGCAGGCGGGCCTTGCGCACACGGTGGCCGGGGTGCGAGAAAGCTGCGACGCCATCCATGTCGCGGCACGCGAAATCGCGGTGGGCAATCTCGATCTGTCGAGCCGGACGGAGGAGCAATCGGCCTCGCTCGAAGAGACGGCAGCGAGCATGGAGGAGTTGACGTCGACGGTGAAGCAGAACTCGGAGAACGCCTCGCAGGCGAGCGTGATCGCAGCGGATGCGGCCGAACGCGCCCGGCGCGGCGGCGAGGTCGTGGAGCGCGCCGTGCAGACGATGAAAGAGATCAGCGTGAGCTCGCGCAAGATTGCCGATATCACCGGCATGATCGACAGCATTGCGTTTCAAACCAATATTCTCGCGCTCAATGCAGCGGTGGAATCGGCCCGGGCCGGCGAGCAGGGCCGCGGTTTTGCCGTGGTGGCCGGCGAGGTACGGACGCTCGCCCAGCGCAGCGCGAGCGCCGCACGTGAAATCAAAGCGCTGATCGGTAGATCGATCGACGACGTGCGCAGCGGAAATGAGTTTGTCGCTCAGGCGGGCGAGGCGATGGGCGAGATCGTCGATGCAGTGGGCAACGTCGCCGCGATCATGGCCGAGATCACCACAGCCACCGCCGAACAGAGCGTGGGGATCGAGCTGGTCGGGATGACCATCGGCCAGATGGATCAGGTCACTCAGCAGAACGCCGCGCTGGTGGAGCAGGCGGCTGCGGCGGCAAGCGCGCTCGAGCACCAGGCGCAATCGATGAAGGACGCGGTGTCCGTATTTCGCGTGGGCTGAGCAGCGAATACCGGTAGTCCAGCCTGAACGATCGAACGATCTGCAACGACAACGAGACAACAAGGAACGTGATGAACACAAAGGGGATTGTGCGCAGTCTGATGGGCGCTGTTTTCGGCGTGACGGCATCGGTCGCAGTGCACGCGGCCACGTACGTATACGTGTCCAATGCCGATAGCCGGGACATTTCCGTTTTTCGCGTCGACGCTCAAAGCGGCGCGCTCGCCAGCGTCGAGACCGTACCCGTGGGCGGCACAGTGATGCCGATGGCGCTTTCGCCCGACCATAACAAACTCTACGCGGCGCTGCGCTCCGAGCCCTACAGCGTGGTGACCTTCGCCATCAATCCGCTGGACGGCAGGCTGATCGAGCTCGGCCGCGCGCCGCTCGCGCAGAGCATGGCCTATATCTCGGTCGACGGGACAGGGCGTTATCTGCTGTCCGCGTCTTACGGCGGCAATCTGCTGGCCGTGAACCGGATCGGCGGCGATGGTGTGGCCGGCAATGTTCTGCAGACCGTGAAGACGGGGCCGATGGCGCATGCCATCCGCACGTCGGCCGATAACCACTATGCGTTCGCTTCGGTGCTTGGCGCCGACGCCTGGCTGCGACTCAAGTTCGACAGCAGCAACGGCGAACTGACCGAGGATGCCAACCCGGCGTATTCGCTGCCGAAAGGCTCGGGGCCGCGTCACTTTGTCTTTTCTCCCGATCGGCGTTTCGTTTATTTGATCGACGAATTGGACGGCAAGCTGCACGCGCTTGCATTCAACGCTTCGGGTGACACGGTCAAGCCGATCCAGACGATTTCGATCTTGCCTCCTGGCTTTGCGGGCAAGCCTTGGGGCGCGGACTTGCACTTGACGCCCGACGGCCGCTTCCTCTATACGTCGGAACGCACGTCGAGCACGTTGAGTGTCTACCGGGTGAGTACGGCCACCGGCGAACTTACTCGGGTGAACACGTATCCCACGGAAAAGCAGCCTCGGGGCTTCAACATCGCGCCGTCCGGAAAATACTTGTTCGCCGTGGGGCAGCTTTCACCGACGCTGAGCGCCTACCGCATCGATTCGAAGACAGGTGCGCTCGAGACGATCGGTCAGTACCCGGTGGGCAAAGGAGCGAACTGGATCGAAGTCGTGGATTTCGATGGGACGAACGACTAACGCCGCATCGAGCCGCCGTTGGAGAACGGCGGCTCCGTTCGAGCGCGCTGATGCAAGATGCGCGCGCAGCCAGCGCTTTTGTTCACCGGCTCTGCCCGAGCAGCTTTAACCCAGCCGGCAACGACTCGCCGAACGCGCGCCCGGTATCGGCCTCATCGAGCGCCACCACGTCGCGTACCATCCGAATCCAAGCGGGCGCCGCACCGAGCGCCTCGAGCCGGCGAATGACAGCTGCACGTGCGTCTTCAGGCAAATCTCGCGACCGATCGCCTGTGAGCCGCGACAACTGGACCGAGGCGAAGGCGGCAGGCTCCACTTTCTTCCAATCGAGCGAAAGCACGGCATCGAGCCACTGTTGCGCCACCTCGGGCGGCACGACCTCATGTGCGCTGCCGTAAAGCGGGCGGCGCGCACCGATCCGGCCCACGGCCCACCACGTTTGCGGATTCTCGGAAGGCTTGCGCAACCGTTCGAGCAAGTGATTGCCCAGTTGGATCTTGCGTTCGACTGCAATGCGTTCGAGCGAAGCCTGCACGCGAATCATACCGGCGTAGCCGACCTTGGCCGGATCGAACGGCAGCTTTCGTTTCTCGATATTGGCCGCCTGCAGAAAGTCCATCGCGTCGAATAACTGCGACTGTGCCTCTTCGTTGAGGCCGCCCGCCGCACGCTGCCACAACGTCCACCACTCGGACCATACTCGGCTTTCGTGGATGTATTGGATGCCGTCGTCGAAGATCGACCAGATCTGATCGATGCGCCAATCGTCGAGCGGATAGCCGAACCCCGGCCGCAGGCAAAACCCGGCGAGATTGAGCCAGACGCGCTCGTGATCGGCTGAACGCCGCCGGCGCTTGGCCCGTTCCCAGAGACTGCCGAACAGCTCGCGCAACAGCGCGACGTCCCATGTCTCGCTTGGCCCGAGCATCTGCTCCAGGCTGGCTCGCAGGCGCTTGACCTCCGTGGGTGCCACGCCGGCGGCACGCGCGCCGAACGCGCGCTCGATCGCTGCGATGGCTTGATCGAGCGACGGATGCCGCTCGAGCGGCGAGCGCGCCTCGCTCCCCCCGGCGGATGCTGCGGCTTCATCGCGTCGCAACTCGAATTGCAACAGCCAGCGTTGTGCTGGATCGTCGACCGAAATGCAGTTCATCTCCAACGTGCCCACCTCTGTGATCGAGGTGGTGAGCCGCACGCGACGTTCCTCGGGATCGGACGCATGCTGTCGCCGCAAGACGGTCGCGAGCGGCGGAAGACGGACGAAATCGCCCTGCGATAGATCGGCAAGCTCGCCCGCGTGAAACGGGGTTTCCGCTACCGTCGAGACGAGGGGAAAGCGCACGGGCTGGCCGAGCCGCAGTGCGAACATGCGATCGTCCAGATGGACCTCATGCGCTTCTTGCGTTCCGCGCGGCAGCAGGCAGATGCCTTGGTCGCCATCGAGCACGAGGAAGTAGCTGCGTGCAGAGCCACCGCCGATGCGCGGCGCGGCGCCCGCGCGCGCGAGGCCATAGGCGACTGCGCCGCGCGCCACGGCAACGTCGGGATGATCGTTGTTCAGGACGTGCAGCGGTGCGCCGCGCCATGCGCCCAGCGTCTGTGCCAGTCTCGCGGTCAACGCCGGCGCCCGGAAGACGCCGCCGTTCAGCAGCAGCGTATCGGGGATCGGCAACGGGCTGTCGTCATCCGCTTCGAGGTTCAACGCCTGTCGCGATTGCGCGGCGTGGCGCGTCAGAAATCCGGCGACGTGACGCGTGACGGCGGGGTCGCTCGCATAGGGCAGACCGAACTCGACGATCGCGGCGCGCGAGCGGCGCGGTGTTTCGCTCGCCGCCACCGACGGAAAGAACCCATCGACGACCACCTGCTCGACTTCTTCGCGCGTGAGCTGAGCCGTGCGCGCGCCACCGATGACGCGCGAGCCGGCTCCGAGCAGCGTGATCGATACCGATGCGGGCGCGTCGGGGGCCAGCAACTGCTCCTTCGCGACGCGGCAGCGTTCGACCAGTTGGGACAAGCTCGATGCGGACAGCCGCGCGCCTGCACCATTTGCCGCGCTTGCCGCGCTTGCCGCGCTTGCCGCGTTTTCCGGTTGGCCCTGCGCGAGGCGCATCTCGATGAGCCGCGCGAGCGCGAGGTCCATGTTGTCGCCGCCGAGCATCAAATGATTGCCGACACCGATGCGCGTGAGTTGCGGCGTGCCATCGTCATCCCGCTGCACTTGGATCAGCGTGAGATCGGTCGTGCCGCCGCCGACGTCGCAGATCAGCACGAGCCGCGTGTCCGGGAGTGCTTCGGCCAGATGGGTGCGGTGCTGATACAGCCAGTCGTAGAACGCGGCTTGCGGTTCTTCCAACAAACGCAAGCCGGGCAGTTGCGCGAGCCGCGCCGCTTCGAGCGTCAAGGCGCGCGGGCCCTCGTCGAACGAAGCGGGTACGGTGAGCACCACCTCCTGAGCTTCGAGCGGCGCATCGGGAAAGCGCGCGTTCCAGGCGGCGCGCACGTGCGCGAGGTAGCTCGCGCTCGCCTCGACAGGAGAAATTTTCGTGACATCGTCCGGCGCCCCCCACGGCAAAATCGCCGCGAGGCGGTCCACCGCGGAATAGGAGAGCCAGCTCTTCGCGCTCGCCACGAGCCGCCCGGGCACCTGCGCGCCGAGCGTACGCGCCAGTTGCCCGACGATCGGGGAGGGTGTCGCATCCATGGCGTTGGGCTTGGCACGCTGCCAGGGCAACTGCAGATCGCCAGGGTTCAGTTCGCCTGCGGCGGCGTGATAGCGCACGGATGGCAAGAGCGGCCGCGCGCTCACCTCGCCGAGACCGACGAGTTGGTCGACCTCGAACACATGAATGTCGTCCGAGCCCTTTTCGTTGAACGCGACGACCGTGTTGCTCGTACCAAGGTCGATGCCGACGACATAGCGCTTCATCGGTGGCCTGCCAACGAGATCATCCCTGAGCGGTGCTACCGCGAACGTCGAACTCCACCTTCCAGCGCTCAGCCGAGCCTCGCGGCACGGCTTCGAGCTGCAGCATGCCTGTCTCGGTCACGTACGCATGCAGCTTGACCGGTACGACGTCGCCCGCACTGCGGCCTTCGGCCGGCAGCGTTGCTTGAATCGCTTCGAGTTCTTGCAGCTCTTCGGGCGGCCAGTAATCGAGCATCGTGCCGACTTGGTCTTGCCGACGGACAGACGAACCGAAAAAGCGAAACTGCACGGGTTCCCCGACGACGAGCCCGAATTCCTGCTCCGGCAGCGGGGCGTCGGTGCCTTCTTCCATGCCGAACGGCGCGACGCACAAAGCCGAGATAGGCGGTTCCAGGCCCGGCACGGCGGGCATCGCCGATTCGATCGCGACGTAGTACGAGCGCGCGGTGCCGCCACGGATCCGCACGCCGCGGCCGCGCTTGACGAAGCCATAGTAGGCGGCGCCGCGCGCCACCGCGAGGTCGAGATCCGCGCCTTCGAGCAGCCGCGCCGGCTCACCGCCATCGGCAGCGAGCCAGCCGCCCAGCGCCGACATGACGCGTTCGACGAGAAGCGGCGACTTGAACACGCCGCCGTTGAATAGCACAGCGGTCGGATGCAGGAACGTCGCGTTCTCATTGAGCGCGAATTGCGCGGCCAATTGCGGTTCGCCGCCCAACTCAGACAGCGCGCCGATCTGGCGGCCCAGAAACGCCGCGAGATGGCGGGTCATGCCCGCGTCTTGCGCATACGGCAGGCCCAGTTGTGTGAGGCCCGCGCGTGTACGGCTCACAGGCCGCGCGGTTGCCTCCACTTGCGGGAAGAATCCTTCGAGGATCGTCTGCGTGAGTTCATCGCGCGTGAGTTCCGTGCGGATGGAGCCGCCGATCAGCTTGGAGCCGCGGCTCGGCACGACGAGCGGCACGGTGTCTGCCGATGAATCGGACAGCAACGTTTCCTTGGCTGCGCGGCATGCATAGGTGAGCGCGCGCAGCTGCCATGGATCGATCTGCGTGCCTTGTTGAGCGAGCTTGCGCGCGACGACGTGCGCAAGCGCGAGATCCATGTTGTCGCCGCCGAGCAGAATGTGATCGCCGACCGCGATGCGATGCAGTTCGAGATTGCCCTCGCGCTCGATCACCGCGATCAGCGACAAATCCGTCGTGCCGCCGCCCACATCGACGACAAGAATGATGTCGCCCACCTTGACCCGCTTGCGCCACGCGCCGCCGCTCGTCTGGATCCAGCTATAGAGCGCGGCTTGCGGTTCCTCGAGCAGCGTCATGCGGCTGTAGCCGGCAGCGCTCGCGGCTTGCCCGGTCAGTTCGCGGGCGGCGGGATCGAACGACGCGGGAATCGTGACGGTGATGTCCTGCTCGTCGAATGGGGCGTCCGGGTGCGCGTGGTTCCACGCCTCGCGCAGATGATTCAGATATCGAACCGAGGCTTCGAGCGGCGAAATGCGCGCGACTTCTGCTGGTGCATCGGCTGGGAGGATGGCTGCGCGACGGTCGACGCCTGGATGGCAGAGCCAGCTTTTCGCGCTCGAGACGAGGCGAATCGGCGTGCCGGCGCCGCGGCTGCGTGCCATTTCGCCGACGGCGAAGTCACGATCGCTCGTCCACGGGAGCGCGAGATCGCCAGGCGGCAACTCATCCGCATGCGGCAGGTAGAGGAACGAAGGCAGCAGGTCGCGTTCCTCGATTGCGCCGGGGGCGGTGAGTTGCGCGATGCGCATGACGCCTTGGGAGAGGGCTTCTCCGTCACTGCTTGCGAGTTCGACGTAGGACAGCGCGCAGTGCGTGGTTCCGAGATCGATACCGATCGAATAGCGGGGCTCGTTCACAGTTCGACCTCCGCGGGCGCGAGCACGCTGGCGTTGTGGCTTTGCGTGAGTTTCGGCAGGCGCACGTCGGCGACGCGCCATCCGCGATGCGTGATGCTGCCGTTGAAGGGTGGCTTGCCCACGACGTTGCCGGTCAGACGGATGGCGGTTGCATCGAAACCTTCGGCGATCGCTACGCGGCTGCCTTCGGCTTCGTCGCGCACAGGCTGGATGGTGAAGTGCTCGCGTAGCGTCGCGCGGCAGCCATCGTGCACGAGCCGTGCGGCGGCGCCGATATCGGCGTCGGAGTAGTTGGCGATATCTTCCTCGACGAAGTCGATGAAGCGGGCGTCACGTTGAAGCAGGCCGAGCAATTGGAGCGCGGCTTCGGGGGACGCTTCTTTCAGCGTTGGGGCGGGGGCGGGGGCCGGGGCGTGCGTGGCCACCGGGGCCTGCGCGGCGGGGGCGGCGCCACTGCGCAGGCGCTCAACGCCCGCGGCGAAGTCGCGATCCCCGAGGATGCTGAAGAAGGCGCCGATGGCAAGCGACAGCCTGCGCGGCCACGAAAGATTCGGGTCGGTCATGAGAGAGACTCCTTGTTCTGGCTACGGCTGCGACCGGCAGCGGGGCTCGGCCGCAGGAGGGACGGAGAGGCGGGGCCACACGTAGCGCCCGCCCGGAACATCCGTCAAAACCCGTATTGTGCCTTGTTGTGGAGCAGGGGAAGCGGATGCGGGTGACCGCTCGCGTGCAATCGGAGCCTGATCCGGGATCGGCGCAGCCGACTGCGAGCAGCCTCAGACTGCCTTTACGGCTCGGGAACTAGGAGGGACCGGACGGTTTTCCGCAGCTTGGATGTCCCAGGATGTTCCGCCCTCGGCACCCGCAGGGGGGCCGCCCCAGGCACGATTTACGCTGGATCTACCCAAAACGGGTCGCACATACAACCTGAAGGGAGGCGCGTGGGCAAAGAGACCGAGCGGGCCGGGAAGTACCCAACGCCCGACCAGAGGCAAAGTGTTCTATCAGCCAAGCGCGATGCAAAAATGGCGCGGTCCGCGCACGCCTATATGCGTGGCAGCGCGGGCCGGTTTTACGCGTGGCTCGCCGATCAGCGTGGCGGCACGTTGCCGGAGGGCCCGCCCATCTGGATCTGCGGCGACTGCCACCACGGGAATCTGGGTCCGATAGTCGGAGCGAACGGCGACGTGGCAGTCCAGATTCGCGACCTGGACCAAACCACGATTGGCAATCCAGTGCACGACTTGTTGCGCCTCGGCTTGTCTTTAGCGACCGCGGCGCGCAGCTCGGATCTGCCCGGGATCGTCACTTGCCGCATGATGGGCGCGCTGGTCGAGGGCTACAGCCAGGCGTTCGATGGCAGTCATGACGGTGCTCTGGCGAATGTAAAACGGCCCGCTATCGTCAAGATCGCGATGAAGGCGGCGATGCACCGCTCATGGCGGTCGCTGAACCGGCAGACCACGGGAGATGCCAAACCCCACATTCCCTTGGGTAAGCGCTTCTGGCCTCTGTCGGCGCAGGAAAAAGCGTCGATCGGCGCATTGTTCGAATCGGACTCCGCGTCCAATATCTACCAGGCGCTTTGCCAAGAGACGCCTGGGAAAGGGGCCATGGAGGTGATTGACGCCGCGTATTGGGTGAAGGGGTGCAGTTCGTTGGGCCGGCGCCGTTTTGCGGTCTTGCTCGATATCGACGGCGCATGTTCGAACGGAAAGCCGCCGCGCCTGATGGATATCAAGGAGGCCGCCGTCGCCGCCGCGCCAAAGCATGGTGGCGCGCGTATCCCGCGAGACGCCGCGCAAAGGGTGATCGAGGGTGCACAGCATGTCTCTCCCATGCTGGGCGACCGAATGTGCGCGGCACGCGTGGACGACCGCGCGGTCGTCATTCGCGAACTGATGCCGGAGGATTTGAAGCTGGAGACGGAACGGCTTGCCGAAGCCGATGCGGTGAAGGCGGCGCGTTTTCTGGCACTCGTCGTCGGGCAGGCACACGCGCAACAGATGGACATCGAAACACGCCGCGCCTGGTTCAGAGAAATTCGTCGCCGGAGCCCGAAGTCCAACGATGTACCGTCATGGCTGTGGCACAGCATCGCCGACCTCATCGCTGTGCATGAGGCCGAATATCTCCGCCATTGCGGGCGGTACGCAGCCGGCCAAGGCCCGCGAAGCCAGCGAAAATCGTCCTGATTCAGGGCGCCCGGCGTCGAATGGCAAGCAGCCTTCGTCGAAGTCGAACACATCGACAGACTCAAAGTGCACAGCACTATCCATCCTTGAGCTTCCAGCCAGCGTCTCGCGTTCCCGAGCCAGCGCCCGGAGACAGGAGTAGCCGCTCAACGTATCCGTATCGAGCTTGAGCGCATCACCCCCTCACGGCCGGAAATCAGGACGCGCGAAAACCCATCGGACCGAATGACGGCGGCTCAGGCGAACCAGGCGCAACTTGTTCACTATCATGACCAGTATGCTCAATATGTAAAATCTATTTTTAAGTTGTCAGACATGTGATAGCGTACGGTGTCGGCCGATATCGCTATCCGTCGGAACGATCGCGCCGGCGTCCAAAGTCGATTAAGAAATCTAATTTATTCCGTCCATTCAAAGGACGGAGGTAATGGAGATAGGGCGATGTTGAAAACAAAATGTAAAGTCCCCGGAATCGGTTCGATCGTGTTGCTTGCCGGCCTATTGGTTCACGTTCCTGCTCACGCAAGCCCCTGCGTGCCGCAATGGACGTCGGCGGCGGACACGAATACGACAAACCTGCAGAATGCGATCAACCAGTGCTCGGGTTCAGGCGGCATCGGTCTTGTCGACCTCAAGGCCAACAACGGCATCTCAACCGCGGTCATCACGACAGTCAATCTCGCGAGCAACATTGTGCTGAAGGTCGAGAAGGGATTCACGCTGAAAGGCAGCGCGAATCTGCCGTCCGACGGCGCGATGCTGGTCGGTGACAAGATCAGCAATGTGACGATCACGGGTACTGGCGCGATCGACGGCGATGGAGGAGCGTACTGGCCGAGTGCCGTCGGCAAAAGCAACACCGCCAGGCCGAAACTCATCAAGATCACTGGGTCCCACATCCAGATTGGCTCGAACTTTACCGACGCGGGCCAACCGCAATCGTTGGCCGTTTTCCCGACCGCGACCAACGACACCGGCAATACATTGATCATCCGCAACTCGCCGAAGGAGCAGCTGGTCATCGAGTCCGGCTCGCAGAACGTGACGATCGACGGAGTATGGATCTACGCGAATCCGAAGCGAAACAGCAGTGGGCAGAACCTCGCGCCGAACACGGATGCGATCGACATCATCGGCACGCGGAATACGACAATCAAGAACTGTGTGCTTGACACCGGCGATGACGACATCGCAATCAAGTCCAATGCCGGCGGTGCTGCGACGGTTGGTGTCAACATTGGCCACTGTGTGGTTGGCGGCGGTCATGGAATCTCGATCGGCGGACAGGAGGCCGCGGGGCATACGATCTCGAACCCGGGCGTATCGCAGGTGGCAGTCGATACTGTGCAGTTCAGCGGGACGGACTACGGCTATCGGATCAAGACCGACGAGACGTCGAAGGACAGCGGGGCGACGACGGGCGTGACATACCAGAACACTTGCATGCGCAATGTCACGCAGCCGTTCCTGTTTACGTACACTTATGCGTCCGGTACCGGAGGTATATTGCCCATCATCGCGAATGTGACAATCGACAACGTCATCGCGACGGGCGCCAAGACGCAGGGTGCGATCATCGGACTCGCGAACAGTCTGATGGGTATTCCAACGTCGGATGACACCGGCATCCGGATGCTCAACACGATGATTTCGGGCGGCACGGGCTTTTCGATCACGAACGGCGAACTGCAGTTGGGAAATCACAGCAGCGTTACCACGTCTTTGAGCACGAACGGGCGCGTGGTACCGATCAACGATTCGGGAGCAACCGTCAGTTGCCCGAATTCGATCGTCATTCCGAAGCAAATTTGACGATGGGTATAGGGCCGGCCTTCCCGCAGCCGGCTAAATCGTCTTCTGCCGGGCAATGACGGTAACGCAAAGAAAAAAGGACGCCGTGCGAGCGAGCGTCGCAGAGCGCTTGGCATCGGGGGGAGCGGTGCCAAGCGCCGAGAGAAATGAACGCGTTACGCAGATCCCTGACCGCAGGGCTTACCGCTACGCGTATTTATCGCCGACCGTGCTTCGAATCGGATGCGTATCGTAGACGATGATCATCTTCTCGATGAGCCCGTCTTCATCGAACTCGAATACATCGACACACTCGAACCGGACGGCCGAACCATCCTTGAGCTTCCAGTCGTAGACGAAGTAGCCCGTTGCGCGGCGTGCGCCTGTGGAACTGACGCAGATATCGATGGGGGTGATCGTGCTCGCACCGGACGCCGCATCGACTTTCGCAAAGAACGGCGCCGGGGTCATCCAACCGAGGAACGGCGACAGGATTTGCGCGTCGGGTTTGAACAGCGCGCAAATGGCCGCCACCTCCCCGCGTTCGAGCGCCGCCAGGTAAGCCTGGATTTGCCGCGTGTATAGTGCTTCCGACGATAAAGCCATAGTCTTCCTCCGATCATACGTTGAGTTCCCGCGCGTCCGTCTGTTCACTGAACGGGAACCGGGTATGGATACGATAGCGACGTACCGATGACCGAACAAACGAGAAATTCGCAAGGCGGGTATGCGGCGCCTGCATACCCGCTGGCGGATCTGACGCGCCCGCTGCCTCCGATAGCGGCATTCCAGGCGCTCGTGACGGCGGCGCAGCTCGGCAGTGTCAGCAAGGCCGCTGAACACCTATGCCGCACGCAAGGCGCGGTCAGCCGTCAGATCCAGCAGCTGGAAACACACTATCGATGCGCGCTTTTCGTGCGCCATGCGTCTGGACTCACATTGACGACGGAAGGGCATGCCTTGCTGACGGTCGCGTTGGACGTACTGACTCGGTTGGCTCAGCACGCCGACCTGCATACCGGAAGCGTGCAGGTCTTGACGCTCAGGTTACCTTCGACCTTCGCGATTCGATGGCTGCTTCCACGGCTGCCGGATATCAGCCGGGCGCTGAGCGGCATCGAACTGCGCATCTCGACATCGGCCGACGATACGCCGGAGTTCGCGACACCCGATATCGACGCGATCATCGTGCGGGGGACGGGGCAGTGGGTGGGGCTGGACGCTGTACCGTTGTTCGCGGAGACCCTCACGCCGATGTGTACGGCCGAGCTGGCGTCATCGCTGAAATCGATAACCGATCTCGCGCGTATGACCTTGCTGCATCCGGGGCCTCGTCATGACGAATGGCGATGCTGGCTCGATCGTGTTGGCGCGACGCAGGTCGACGCCGCTGGCGGCCTCGTTTTCGATACGCTCGAACTCACGCTCACGGCGGCCGCCCATGGGCACGGTGTGGCTATCGGCGATCCTCGGATGGCGATCGAGCGGCTTGAGACCGGCGCGCTCGTGAGGCCATTCGATCAGGTGGCGCCGAATGGCATGGGTTACTTTCTCGTCTACCCGCCGCAACGCGCCCCGCAGCCGAAGATTCGTGCGCTTGCCGACGTCCTCGTGAAAATGGTGCGAGAGGATCGATCGATACCGTTGTGAGGGGCGGGCGCAAGAACAGTGGGGCAGCGGGACTCGAGACCTTTGGCAGTATGCAACGAAACGAACGACGCCTTTTAATCAAGCGCGCCGTTCCCCATTGCATACTTCGCCAGAAACGCCAGCGTGCTAGTGCGAAAACCCGGACGCTGTTTCGCTAAGACTTTTGCCCTTGGTTTCGGGCGCGAGCCATTGCGATACGCCGGCGCCGACAGCGGCGATGCCCGCAGCGATCAGAATGGTGACCGAGGCGCCGAGGTTTGCCATCGACCATGGCAAAAGGAACGTACCGAGGCCGGCCCCAATCCGACTGAACGCGGCGGCGAAGCCGGTTCCGATTCCGCGGATCTCCGTCGGAAATACCTCGCCCGGATAGATACACGTCAGCGTGCCGCAGCCCGCGTTGAAGAACGAGAACGCGAGGAACAGCCCCAGCACGACGGCCCCCGGCGCATCGGTCCACACGCCGAGAATCGCGAGGATCACCGTGATGATCCACTGTGGCGGTACGGTCAGCACACGACGTCCGGCCTTGTCGATCAGCAGGACCGTGGCGACGCTGCCGGCCAATGCCACCGCCGACAATCCCACGCCTCCGGCGAGCCCGCCGCCGAGACCGAATTTCTTCAGCACACTGTCGGCAAACGTAGCAATCGCGAAGTATGGCGTCACGACACAGAAGAAGAACAGCGACACGAATACCGTGGCCCGCCAATACTGTCGTGAAAACAGCATCCCGAAGCCACTCCCCGAATGGGCCGTTTCGTGCTCGACGTCGGCCATATCCGATGCGTTCTGCATGTACCGATGAGCGACGCTGCGCGCCTGATCGATACGACGTTTGCTCCACAGCCAGCGCGGCGACTCGGGCATGCCCAGGCGCCCGAGGAACAATGCAATCGCGAGAAAGGTGCTGGTGCCGAGGATGTTCCGCCAGCCGAGGTTCGTATAGCGGTCAAGCAGGTAGCCCACCACGAAGGCAATCATGAAACCGGCATACCAGGCGATGAGCGTGAGGCCCATGAGCCGTCCGCGGATTCGCGAAGGGGAGAATTCCGACAGCAACGGCCAACCGACCGAGTATTCCGCCCCGATCGCGATGCCCATCAGCAACCGAACGGCGAACAGTTGCAGCGGCGAATCGATGAAGAACTGCATGGAGCCGACGAAGAACTGCATGGCCGATGCGATCACGAACATGCCCATGTCGAGCATGAAAAGCGGCTTACGGCCGAACTTGTCGCCGGCCCACCCGCCCAACGGCGATCCGACGAGGATGCCAAACAAAGCGCCGGCCGCGATCAGGCCCTCCCAAACCGGCGATATGCCCAGCTCGGCTGTCATCTTGCCTGACACGGGGCCGACGATACCGAGAATGTAGCCATCCAGGAACGTCCCGCCGGTCAGCACGAGGATCATCCGCAACATGAAGCGTCGTTTGAACGCCGAAGATGTTGCATTCTTGCTCGCTACGGCGGCGAGCGCCGCTTCCTTTTCTAACGAACTCATGCGTCCCTCCTTTTTTCGCGGCAGGGCCGCCGGGTCGCGATGTTGTTCCGCACATGTCTCACTTCACACCTCCTGAAATCGAGCGATAGGGAGCAGCCATGCGCCGACCGGCACGAGGCGACAGTCGGCGTCGGGGCACGATCGTGCCGTGCATGTCGCAGCGGTGATGGAGACCGGCTGCGCCGCACTGGTCGAGTCTATGGAGCGGAATGACGTCGCATCGTCCGTCATGCGCGCGAAAATTGGCTGTAAACGACCCTCGGACGCGCGCTTTTTATTTCTTGTCGGCAGGGTGCAAGTGCGAGTCGTTTTTTGCCGAATCGGCGGTGATGAGGGTTGGAGCGGGGTTGACTCCTTGTTGAGCTTGACTCGTGTCCAGCCGCCGGAAAACCCGGCGGTTCCATAAGTTTAAACCGCGTTAAAGCCGTCCCGGCACAGGTATCGGACTTCCAGGCACGCGTCGATCCACTCGCCGGCGATGAACGCGCTTTCGCGCCACAAGGCGGCATCTCTCAGTAGAGATTCCATCGTTATCGCTCGCTCAACACGGGAAACGGCCCGCCATGAAGGCGGAATCCGGATCGGCGGTCACGGGCAATCCCGACGCCACGAGCCCTTGCCGCAGTGTCTTCATGATGCGGTCCGGCACGCGCATCGCCGGTGCGCGCAGCGGGCCGCCGTTGAAGCCAGCGAGCCAATCCTGGTATTTCCACATCGTGCGGTTCAGTACGCCGGTGCCGCCCGCATAGGTTTGAGCCGCGGCACCGTTGGCGCCGCGAGCCGGGTTCACCTTCCAGTACATCGACATCGCTTCCTCCCATCGCCCATTGCGTGCGAGTTCGAACGCCTTCGGGTAGTAGCCGCTCATCCACGCGGTGTTGCTGGTGCCGGAGAACTGGAGTTTCATGAGGCTCATCAGCGGAATCGCATCGCCTTCGATGGGGCAACTGATCACGACTTCGTCGCGGAAATGGTGGTACATCTCGCAGATGCCGGCCGGCAGCGGAAAACCTTGTTCCGATTTGATCGCGGCGATGTTCGGGCAATCGTCTAGCAGCCGGCGCACGAGTTCCAACGACATGCCGGCGGGATGCACGCGCTCGAAACCCCAGAGTGGAATCGGGAACAGCATCACGGCGAGATCGGTCGCGTCGCAGAAGGCCTTGGTGTAGTCATAGATCTCCTGCTCGGTGATCGGCCAAAACTGCGGCGGATACGAGAGCAGTACGATGTCGGCGCCGGCTTTTTCCGCGAGCTTCACGGCCTCGATGTTTTCGGCGAGTGTGCCGAACGCGGCATGAAAGAACAGGCCGAGCCGATCGGCGGCCGTTTCGCGGGCCCATGCCGTGAACTGCGCGTTTTCTTCGGGTGTGATCGCGACTTCGCTGCAAAGCAACGTATAGCGAAAGCCGAATTCGATCGCCAGTTCGATGTCGTGACGGATGCCGCGTTCGTTGAGGCGTTTCAGGTCCGCACTGTAGCTCGGGATCGTGACGGCCGAGCAGCCGGTGAGGTATTCGCGCGCCCAGGCGCGGGCATCGGATTTCTTGTAGCTTGCCATGAGGCGGCGGCTCCTTGATTGAGTACTTGAGTAGGTTTTCGAACGCGGCGAATCGGTGACTGAATTCAAGCTGGTTCGAATGAATTCGAGTGAGTCAGAGCGAGTGCGAGGTTATTTCGCGACCGGCGCGATGCTGACCGGAAGCGCCACGCCGACGCCCTGCCGAAGGGCGCGCGCCAGCAGCATCTCGGCGATGACGATGTCCTGTAGCGACGACCCGACCGACTTGTACAGCACGATGTCGCCATCGGCACGGCGCGGCA
Organism: Trinickia sp.; assembly: GCF_051961175.1. Classification (GTDB taxonomy): domain Bacteria; phylum Pseudomonadota; class Gammaproteobacteria; order Burkholderiales; family Burkholderiaceae; genus Trinickia. The sequence goes on from NZ_JBQCDN010000186.1 coordinate 38,388, forward strand.
CCAGGTGCCCCGCCACCAGTGCGCTCAGCGGGACGAGCCGGTCGGCGAATACCACACCGGCGCTCGCGGCGGCGAGGGCGTCGCCGGTGTCGTGCTCGACCTCCTCGGGCATGTCGGCGACGATGCACACAGCACGCGCCATCGTCTCTTCGTCGACTTCGCGCTGCTCGGGCAAGGTCGAGCCGAGCGAGACGACGGTGGCGCCTGGCGGCAGCCATGCCCCTTGCAGCACCGGCGATTCGTCGCGGCTGCGCGTAGCGCAAATGACGACGTCGGCGTCTTTCACGGCAGCCTCGGGGTGAACCGCGGCAGAAATGTCGAGGGCGGGGCGAAAGCTTTCGACGAAGCGCTCGCGGCTGGCCGGTGTCGGGCTGAAGACACGCACGCTTTGCAGTTCGCGCACGGCGTTCAGGCAATCGAGTGCGCCGCGCGCTTCGAAGCCCGACCCGATCACGGCGACACGCAGCGGTCTGCTCGGCGCGAGCAACGTGACGGCGAGGGCGGCAGTGGCCGCGGTCCGTAGACCGGTCACCCGGTTGCCGTCGATCAGTGCGCGCAATTCCGTTGTTTGCGGGTCGAACAGCGAGATCAGATAGCTGGCCCGCCGTGAGCGCATATTCGCGGCGATCAGCTTGCAGCCCATCTGCCCGCCGCTCGGCGAGACGGCGGTCAGACTGCGCAGCCACATGCCGTCACCGCGAGCCATCGAGCGGGGCGGCACCATCGCGGGCGATAGGGCCGTGGCGTAGGCGTCGGCCAGCGCGGCGACGGCCGAGGGCCAGTCGGCGAGCGAGGCCACGTCGGCATCGCTCAGAAAAAGCGTGGGAGAGGGGGATTCGGCGATAGCCGTAACGGCGTCTGACATGGTGCGGGCCTGAAAGTAGGTGGCCGGCACACAATAGAACGGGCGGCCCGTTTCGGGCACTGCCTGACGTCGAAAGCAGCTATGACGAAGATCGATAGCTCGTGCCCTGGCTCGGGGCGCCGCCCGCGCTGCCGTCCAGCGCTGCGGCCAACCGACAAATCAAGCTCCGTACAGCGAGGGTTGCGCGCGTATGCGGACGGCGGGGCGACTCGGCGAGCACGACGTATCGTTCGAGGATGGGCTCGACGATCCGCGCGGAGGCAAGCCGCGCATCGAGCTTGCCGGGCAGCACGGACGCAATCGCATAGCCGCCGCCGGCGGCCACGACTTCGTATTGGAGCCGTACCGAATCGGCTTCGACAGCGGCTTGCACCGTGAGCCCGTGCTGCGAAGCGAGGCGGTCGAGCCGCGCCCGCAGCAGGTGCGGCCGTCCGGGTACTACCAGCGAAAGGCCGGATAGCGAGGCCAGCGGGACGTCGCCATGCTCGACGACGGGATCGCCGCGAGGGCCAACCAAATGCAGCGGGACACGCGCGAGCAGAGGGCAGTTACCGATACTCGCCTCGTCCTCCTTCAACACGATGGCCATATCCAGGCGGCCTTCGCGCAGATGCTCGTCGAGTTGAGCGCTGGCCGCTTCCGTCAAATGCAGCCGCACGGCGGGCAGCTCGGCGCGCACGGCCGTGAAGAGCGGCCCGGCGTAGTGGTTGACCGCCGACGGCAGCAGCCCCAGCAGCACCTCTCCTGCGGGCTGGCCGCGTGCGCTGCGGATGTCGTCGGCGAGCGCATCCGCTTCCGCCACGAGACGCGTGACGCGCGGCAGCATCTGTTCGCCGAACTCCGTGAGGACGACGCCGCGCCCCGTGCGGCGAAACAGGCGTTCGCCGCATTGCTGCTCGAGCTGAGCGATGTTGCGGCTCACCATCGATTGCGGCATGTCGAGCGCCGCGGCCGCACGGCTCAAGCTGCCCGAGGTAGACACTTGCAGGAACACGAGCCAGCGTGGATCGACGATGGTCGGTGCGCCGGGCGCGGGGTGATGAGCCAGAACGATGTGACCGGTTCGACCGCCTGGGCCGGATCGAGCGGGCTTAGCGGGCGTCATGACACGCTTGGTCCATCGCCGCGACGGCCTCTTTCAGCAGCCCGCGCAACCAGGTGAGCCCAGGATCCGAGGTGCGATGTTTATGCCATTGCATGGACTGCTCCATCGTGGGAACGGCCACGGGTACGTCGCGCAGCACAATCGGCAGGCTGCGCGAGGCCTCCTCGGCGAGCCGCCGATGCATGGTGGCGATGCGGTCTGTGCCGACCAGCAGATGAGCCGGCGATACGAAGCTGTACGTACTCGCCTCCACACGCCTGACAACCCCTAGCCGCTGCATGAACCAGGCTTCAAGCGCCGTTTGCCCCTCGCCGACCTGCACGACGACATGACCCGCTGCCATGTAGCGCTCGCTCGTCATGACACCCTTCGCGAGTGGGCTGCGATCCCACACGACGCAGCAGAACGTCTCTTCGAGCAGCAGCTCGGCCGGATGCTCGGTCGAGCAATACTCCTTGGGAATGATCAGGAGATCCGCTTCGCCACGCTCCAGTACGCGGTGAGGATAGGCGATCTGCGGACGCAGATCGAAGCGGATGCCGGGCGCTTGCTCGTAGGCGAGCTTGAACAGGTGCGGCATCAGCGTTGTCATCGTGTAGTCCGAGACGAACATGCGGAACAGGCGATTGGCCTGCGCCGGCACGAACTCGGGCTGGGCAGCCACCGTCGCATCGACGCGAACGAGGATGTCGCGCACATTGTCTCTGAGCGCCTCGGCGCGTGGTGTCGGCTCCATTTTGCGGCCGACTTGCACGAGCAGCTCGTCGTCGAAGTATTCACGCAGCCGCGCCAGCGCATTGCTCATCGCCGATTGACTCAAGTGAATCTTTTCTGCAGCCCGGCTGATGTTCTGTTCGGTCAGAAGCGCGTCGAGCGCCACGAGCAAGTTGAGGTCGAGCTTGTTGAACCGCATGCGTGCTGTCTCCGGTCACGCGTATCAGGGTTTAGCCTGAAAGTATTCACGCTATCGATATCGGCAATGGATCGAATCCATTTTTAGGATACCTCGGCCTATCTTAACCTAGGCCACATCTCGAAGCGATCTCGGCAAAGACATCGCATCGGGAGGCCAGCGTCAGGGCACTTTCGGATCGGAACGTACCTTGGTGCGCCGTCCGTTCGCACCGCGCTTTCACTATTAGAGAGACGCCAGGAGGCGCCCGCGCCCCTAGGTTGAGGAGACAGCATGTCCAGGAAACTGATCGCGGCCGTCGTCGGCTGCACGGTGTTGGCCGCCGGTTCGATGAACGAAGCCCGAGCCTTCGAAGGCGGGGTTTCCCCGTATCCGGCGGGGGCGGTCGGCACGAACATCGCCAACCTGCCGCCGATCCCCGGGTTGTTCGCGCTGGAGCAGTTCAACTACACCTTCTCGAACGGCCTGTACGGCAACGACGGCAAGAAGCTGCCGATTCCGTTCAGCACTTCGGTGTATTCGGAAACGACGCGTCTGCTGGTGTCGTATCCGTTTCATCTGCTCGGCGCAAACGTCTATACGCAACTGGTTGTGCCTGTCGTCTCTTTGCATACGAGCGTATTCGGACAGTCGAGCACGCAGAACGGTCTCTCGAACATCACGCTGACGCCGGTGCTGCTGCAATGGCATCTCTCGCAGAACCTGGCGATCGCGTCGGGCATCGATTTCGCGTTCGAAACGGGCTCCTACAGTCCCGTCAAGGCGAGCGTGGCGGTGGGCTATACCTCGGTGCAACCGGTGTTCTCGGTGCGCTACAACGTTCCCAACGGCATCGACGTCGGCCTTTCCAACCGTCTGCTGCTCAACTCGAAGAACGGCACGACGAACGACAGCTCGGGAGACGGCTACGTCGGCGAGTTCAACGCCGGCTGGAACTTCGGCCCGTGGAAGCTCGGCGTGGTCGGCGCGTATCTGAACCAGTTCAGCGACGACAAAGCGAATGGCGTGACCGTCGGCAACCGCATGAGGACCTTCGGCATCGGTCCGTCGGTGGTCTACGACGCCAGAAGCTGGAACGTCAACCTCAATTACCAGCAAGGCGTCTATGCCGCGAACACGGCCAGGAGCAACAGCGTGTGGCTGAACATCGCCATCCCGCTCTGGCCGGGCTTCGGGCGCAAAGGCTGAGCATCGTCAATCCGTGGCGGGCCCGCGCAAGTGAATGCGCCGTCATGAGCGCCGTCATCGGCCCATCCGCAATTTCAACGAAGGCAATCAGTCATGTTTCGCTATTTTCCTACCAACTATGTCTGGGATCTGTCCGTCAATCTCGCCATCGAAATGGGCGCACGTATCGGCGAGATAGCGGACATGTGCGCGCCTCTGCAGGAGGCGGCGAATCAACCTGATGCGGACGGCACGCGTGCGTTTCGCGAGGCGTGGGTCAAGACGGCCGATCGGCTTTGCGATTTAGCGGTGGAGGACGAATCGCAAGGGCGGCTGCTATCGGCGGGCGAGAAGTACAAGCGGGCCGCGATCTATCTGATCACTGCCGAGCGCATGTTGGCCCACGATGAGCCGGGCCGCATCGATTTATACCGGCGCTCGCTCGATGCGTTCGACAAAAGCGTCGCTTTGCGCGGCGACAACTGCGAACGTGTCCGCATCCCGTGCGGCGACAAGCATCTGTCCGGCCTGCTCGTCAAAGCGAAGCATGCCGGTGCACGCAGCCCGCTGCTCGTGCAGGTGAATGGCCTCGATTCGACCAAGGAAATGAAGTACCTCGTGGGCCTGCCGGCGTGGCTGGCGGAGCGTGGCGTGTCCTCGCTGATCGTCGATCAGCCGGGCACCGGCGAGGCGCTGCGGCTGCATGGCATGCACGCCGTCTACAACTCGGAAGTCTGGGCAAGCCGGATCGTCGACTGGCTGGAAGGCCGCGACGATGTCGATCCGAAGCGAATCGGCATGGAGGGCGTCTCGCTGGGCGGCTACTACTGCCCGCGAGCGGTCGCCTTCGAACCTCGCTTCGCCTGCGGCGTGGTGTGGGGCGCCAATCACGATTGGCGCGATGTTCAGAAAAAGCGCCTGCAACGCGAAGGCAACTTCCCCGTGCCTCACTACTGGAAGCACGTCTGCTGGGTGTGGGGCGCCGAGGATATCGACGACTTCATGCGTATCGCCGAAGACGTGCATCTCGACGGCGTCCTCGATCGCATCAAGGTGCCATTCCTCGTCACGCATGGATCGAAGGATTCGCAGATCCCCGTTGCCTGGGCACATCGCACTTACGAGCAGCTCGTGAACAGCCCGAAGCGAGCGCTCAAGATTTTTACCGAGCGCGAAGGTGGCGTGCAGCATTCGAGTTTCGACAACTCGATCAACGCGGGACACTTCATCGCCGACTGGATCGCCGAAACGCTAGGCGGCCGGACCACGCTTTGATCCCTCTACTTTTTTCAAGCACGCATATCTAATGAATATCATCGGACCCGATACGCTCGTCTTCGGCGTGGACAATGTCGCCGCCTGCTACCAGTATCTGATCGACTATGGACTGCTGCCGGTTGGTTGCGACGATACGGGCGGCCGCTTCGAGGCGCTCGACGGCACCGGTATCGACATTGCCCACCGCGACGACGCGAGCCTGCCGCCCCCGCTCGGCACGGCGAGCATGTTGCGTAAGACGATCTACGGTGTCGCCGACACCGCAACGCTCGATGCGATCGCCGATGAACTGCTGCGCGACCGCGAAGTGCGCAAACTCGCCGACGGTTCGATCGAATCGGTCGACGACGCGGGCTTCGCGATTGGCTTCCAAGTCACCGTACGCCGGTCGCTATCCCTGCCGGCCGAGCCGGTGAACGCACCGGGTGCGCCGGCGCAACGTGAGCCGAACATCGTGGCCGTGCGAGACGATGCAGTGCTCACGCCACGCACGCTTTCGCACGTCGTTTACTTCGTGCCCGACGCCGCCAAGGCTGAGGCGTTCTATGTGAACCGTCTCGGCTTTCGCTGCACAGATCGCTTTACGGGTGTCGGCCCGTTCCTGCAGCCGGCCGGCACACTCGATCATCACACGCTCTTTATGATCCAGACGCCGCCGTTCATGAAGGGCTGCGAACACTTCACGTTCCATATGGGTGGGCCGACCGAAGTCCTGCAAGCCGGTACGCGCTTCGCCGAGAAGGGCTACCAGTCGTTCTGGGGACCGGGGCGCCATCGCTTCGGCTCGAACTGGTTCTGGTACTTCAACAGCCCGCTCGGTTGCCATGTCGAGTACGACGCCGATATGGACCTGCACGACGAGGCGTGGACCGCGCGCGAGGTGCCGATGGGCGCCGATGCGTCCCAGTTGTTCCTGTTCCAGCACCGCGAGAAATGGGCGCCGGGCGGTCCGCCGCCGGCGGGCGCCAAGGCTGATTGATCGCGCGCCCTGCAGCCATGTCGGAGCGACTCTCCGCGATTCGCCTTGCTCATGTCGACGATCTATGCGATCCCGGCGCGCGAGGCTTCGGTCCCGAAGGAACGGGGCGCGACACGCTGTTCGTCGTGCGCCGCGGCACCGAGCTTCGCGCGTATCGCAACGCTTGTCCTCACTTCGGCGATACGCCGATGGCCTGGCGCAAGGACGCCTATCTGAACGGCGATGGCACCCGCATCGTCTGTCACGCACACGGTGCGCAGTTCGACATCGCGAGCGGGGAATGTCTACTCGGGCCTTGCCTCGGCCAGCGGCTCACGCCGGTCGCAATCGAGGTGACGAGCGACGGCGACATCATGCTGATCGCAACGTGACAACCCCACACCAGAATCAGAACCGGATGTAGGAAGGAGACACCAAAATGATCGCCCCTCTTCAAAGCGTCCTCGTCATCGGCGGAGGTTTCTCCGGTATGGCGACGGCGATCCAGTGCGCGAAGCTCGGCCTGGCTGTCGAGCTCGTCGAGATTGACCCGGGCTGGCGCTCGTATGGCGCCGGCATCAGCATCGGCGGCCCGACGCTGCGCGCGTTGCGTACGATCGGTGTACTCGACGCCTTCTTGGAGCGCGGCTACGGCGGCGACGGCGTGAACCTGTTCACCGCGGGCGGCCATCCGATCGGCACCTTGCCGACGCCGCGCATAGCTGGGGAAGAGGTGCCGGGAGGCGGCGCGATCATGCGCCCGGTGTTGGCCGACATGCTTGCCAAGGCCACGCGGGCGGCCGGAGTGAACGTGCGGCTCGGCTGCACGTTCTCGCAGATCGAACAGCGCGACGCCCATGTTCACGTCGCATTCACGGACGGCACGCAAGGCAACTATGACCTCGTGGTCGGCGCCGACGGTCTTTATTCGAAAGTACGGGAAACGGCGTTCCCGGATTCGCCCAAGCCGCGCTACACCGGCCAAGGCGTGTGGCGCGCCGTGGTGCCGCGGCCTGCGGACATCGTCTGCGCGACGATGTGGCTCGGGCAGAAGGTCAAGGCCGGCGTCAATCCGGTTTCTCAAGATGAGATGTATCTCTTCGTCACCGAGGACCGGCCGACCAACGAACACATCGATCCCGCCGCGTGGCCGCGCATGTTGTCGGATCTGCTGGCGCCGTTCGGCGTGCCGTTGCTCCAATCGATCCGCGAGCAACTCGGGCCGCAATCGCGTTGCAACTATCGCCCGCTGGAAAGCCTGCTGCTGCCTCAGCCCTGGTTCAACTCGCGCGTGGTGCTCGTCGGCGATGCGGTGCACGCGACGACGCCGCATATGGCGGCGGGCGCGGGCATCGGTATCGAGGATGGGATCGTGCTTGCCGAGGAACTGGGGCGGAGCGCGACGATGGAAGGCGCATTGGAAGCGTTCCAGGCGCGTCGCTGGGAACGCTGCCGCATAGTCGTGGAAAATTCCGGGCGTCTCGGCGAGATCGAGATTGCCGGCGGCGACAAAGCGGAACACACGCGGATCATGCACGAGACGCATACGCGACTCGCGCAGCCGATCTGACCTGAGCGGAGGCACGATGGAAACGAATCTTTCCCGCCCGAGCCCGGCGTATGCCGATTCGGCTGCCGAATCCTCTATCGCTGCACCGCTTGGCGTGCTCGGCACCGGTGCGTTGATGGTCGCGCATTGCGCGGGCATGGTCGATCTGGTTGCCTTGCCGGTTTGGGTCGGCACGCTGATCGGCTCGTATCGGCTCGACCCCCAGCAAGCGGGCTTGCTGGCCACGCTGTTTCTGGCCGGCGCCGTCCTGAGCAGCTTGTTCTTCTCGCCGCGTCTGAATCGCTTGCCGGCTCGCGCGATGGCCACGGCCGGCTTTGGCATCGCGGCGCTCGCGTTTCTCGGCGTCGTGTCGATCGGCGGCTATCCGGCGATGGCGGTGCTGCACGGCGTCGCGGGGCTCGCCGTGGGATGCGGCCTGAGCTTCACGCACGGCACGATCGGGCGCAGCCGCAATCCCCATGGCCTGTTCGCGATCGCCGGGCTCGCGTTGGGTACTTTCGCCATCGCCTTTATGGGCGCGGCGCCTGGGCTTATCGCGGCGCATGGCGGCCCGACGCTGTTCCGCGTTTTTGCGGGCGTCATGGGCGCCGCGACGATGACCTGCGCATTCGCGTTTCCGGCGCCCGGCCGTCAGCACAGTACGGCGAAGGCCGACGAGCCCCGTTTCCAGCGCGCCGTATGGTTCGGGATGCTGGGGGTCGCCTGTATGGCGCTGACGCAGGCCATGCTGTTCAGCTTCGTCCAGCGTATTGGCCTGGACCGTGGCTTCGCCTTCAATGCCGTGACTGCAACGCTTGTCGCCTGCGGCCTCGTCAATCTGTTTCCAGCGCCCATTGCGGGGCTGCTCGAAACGCGGCTGCCGGCCTGCACCGTGCTGCAAACGGCGCCCGTCGTACAGGCCGCGATCGCCCTGATCATCACGGAAAGCAGCACGTTCGTGCCGTATGCGGCGGCTACCGCTGTCTTCGCCGCGATCATGATTTTTGCCCATACATTCGCGTTCGGCGTGCTGGCCCGTATCGACCAAACGGGCCGTGCTGTCGCCGCCACGCCTGCGATGCTGATGACAGGGGCGGCGATCGGTCCGGTACTCGGTGGCACGCTCGTCAAGCAGGCCGGCTACGGCAGCCTCGGCATCGCCGCGGTACTGATCGCGCTCGCGGCGGTACTGTGCTTCTCGCGCCTCGCGCGCCGCCCGTCTTTGTCCGGAGTTCAACCATGAAGCCCATTCGCCGATTCGTCGATCTTTCGATCTATCTCGAGAATGACGTACTCTCCGATCCGCCGCCGCTCGCGCCGAAGATCACCTATCAGAAGCACGCCGATACGCTGCCCGAGTTCATGGCCATGCTGCCCGGCACGAAGCCCGAGGACTACCCCGATGGCGAAGCGGCAGCAGCCGAATGGGTCACGCTGACGACGCATAGCGGAACGCACCTCGATGCGCCCTGGCATTTCCATTCGACAATGGATGCCACCCTGGGCGAGGCGAAGCCTTCGATCACGATCGATCAGGTGCCGCTGGAGTGGTGTTTCCAGCCGGGCGTGAAGCTGGATTTTCGGCATCTGCCCGATGGCTACGTCGTCACAGCCGCCGATGTGGAAGCGGAATTGGCGCGCATCGGTCATGCGCTGCAGCCGCTCGACATCGTCGTGGTGAACACGCGGGCGGGTTCGCGTTATGGGCACAACGATTACGTCAACGCTGGCTGCGGCATCGGATACGAGGCCACGATGTATCTGCTCGAGCGGGGCGTGCGCCTGACCGGCACCGACGCGTGGAGCTGGGATGCACCGTTTTCGTATACCGCTAAGAAAATAGCCGAGACCGGCGACACGTCGTTGATCTGGGAAGGGCACAAGGCCGGGCGCGATATCGGCTATTGCCATCTGGAGAAGCTGCACAATCTCGAAGCTCTGCCGCCGAACGGTTTCTTCATCAGCTGTTTTCCCCATAAGATTCGCGGCGCGTCCGCCGGCTGGACGCGCGCGGTGGCCATCTTTGACGCCGCCGAGGACCGCGTATGAGCTTTCCCGCCATTGAACGGATCGTGACCGGTCATGACGAACAGGGGCGTGCGGTGATCGTCTCGCAAGGGCCGCTGCCGAACGTGGTGGAGCTTGCCGCCATTCCGGGCACGGTTTTCCATGAGGTGTGGAGTACGTCGGGCAATCGGCCCGCCATCGATAACGGCCCGGACCCGACCCTGGGCGCGCTGACGTTGCCGCCGCCCGAGCAAGGCACGCGTTTTCGTTTTGTCGATATCCCGCCGGATACATCGGAGTTCCTTGCGCACGGTGCGGCCAAGATGCAAGAAGCGTTTATCCAGGCAGGCGATGCACAGGCTTCGACCGTTCGTGCCGATTCGCCGCACCCGCTCATGCATCGTACGGAATCGATCGACTATGGCGTGGTGATCGACGGTGAGATGACGCTGGTGCTCGACGATTCGGAGGTGCCCCTGAAACCCGGCAGCGTCGTCATTCAACGCGGCACCAATCATGCTTGGGCGAACCGATCGGGGCGGCCTTGCCGGATGCTGTTCGTGCTGATCGACGGCGTCTACGATCCCCGCATTGCCGAGGCATTGCAAATCCGCACTCGCATGGAGGCATCATGAAGTTCGCCACTTTGCCCGGCACGACAGCCGATGGCCGTCTCGTGCTGGTATCGCGCGATCTTCGGTTCGCGTTGGACGCGGCGCCGATCGCTGCCACGTTGATCGATGCGCTTGAGCGCTGGGATGATGTTGCGCCTCAGTTGCAGGCGCGCTACGACGATCTCAATGCGGGGCGGGCCGCGGATGCTTTTGCGTTCGATCCCGCAGTTTGCCGGGCGCCTTTGCCCCGCAGCCCGCAATGGTGCGACGGTTCTGCGTTCCTGAACCATGGCCGGCTGATGGAGCGCGCTTTCAATACGCCGCCGATTCCCGATTTCGACACGATTCCCGTGATGTACCAAGGGGCGAGCGACGATTTTCTCGGGCCCTCGCAAGATGTGCCGCTGCCCGACGAGGCAGAGGGTATCGACTTCGAGGGCGAGTTCGGTGTGGTAGTCGGTGGCGTGCCGATGGGCGTGCCGGCTGAACGGGCATTGGACTATGTGCGCCTGATCGTGCAGATCAACGACTGGAGCCTGCGCGGTTTCGGCCCGCGTGAAATGAAGACCGGCTTCGGCTTCCTGCAGGCCAAGCCGTCCACGAGCTTTGCTCCTGTCGCTGTCACGCCCGATGAGCTGGGCTCGAATTGGCGTGACGGCCGTGTGCAACTGCGGTTGCATGTCGAATGGAATAACCGATGGTTCGGTCATCCTAGCGGCAGCGAAATGAACTTCAGCTTTGCTGACCTCATTGCGCACGCTGCGCGCACGCGCCGCTTGTCGGCAGGTACCGTCGTCGGCTCGGGTACGGTGTCGAATGCGAGCCGCAGCGCTGGCTCGGCTTGCATCGCCGAGCGGCGCGTCATCGAGATCGTCGACGAGGGACGGGCCAAGACGGCGTTCATGCGCTTCGGCGATCGGGTCAGGATGGCGGCGCGGGACGCGGACGGTACGCAGCCGTTCGGTGTCATCGATCAGCAAGTCGTGTGCGCCGGCGTCAGCCACGTGGACGAGACGCCGCGATGAGAGTACTGGTGACGGGTGCCAATGGTTTCGTGGGTGCGGCGTTGGTTCGGCGCTTGTTGAGCGAGGGGGTGCTGGCCGCTGGTGACGTGAAGACGCTCCTGCTGCTCGATCGGCGCATCGACGCGATGCCCGAGGACGATCGGGTGCAGGCCATCTGTGGCGATTTTGGCGCGCCGCAAACACTGGACGAAGCGCTCGCCGAGCCTGTCGATCTCGTCTTCCACTTGGCCAGTGTGCCGGGCGCACAGGCGGAAGCCGATCCGGATCTGGGCGATCAAGTTAATTTGTACGGCATGCTCGCGTTGTTCGATAGGCTCGCGCAGCAGACGAAACGCCGATCTCGAGCGCCACGCGTCGTATTCGCCAGCAGTGTCGCCGTGTACGGCGGGCGGCTGCCGGAGCGGGTGGACGAGCACACAGCGGCGCATCCGACGATCAGCTACGGTGTACACAAGCTGATCGGCGAACAGCTCCTCGGGGATGCATCGCGGCGCGGTCTGCTCGATGGGCGCTCGTTGCGCCTGCCGGGGATCGTGGCGCGGCCCGGGCTCTCCGCGGGTCACGGTTCGGCGTTCATGAGCGCGATTTTTCGCGCCGCACAACAAGGCCAGCCTTATACCTGTCCGGTTTCTCCTTCGGCCACAGCATGGTGGATGTCGCAAGCATGTTGCATCGATAACCTGCTGCATGCGGCTCGGCTGCCCATCGAGGGCCTGGGTGGTGCGCGGGTCTGGACGCCGCCCGTGTTGCATCTGACGGTGACTGCCGTAGTGGATGCATTGGCGCGGCGTTTCGGCGAGGCACAGATCGACTACGCGCCGGTGGAGGCCATCGAACGGCTGTTCGGGTGCCAGCCGCCGCTGGCGGACAGCCGTGCGGCGGCATTGGGGTTCCGGCATGACGGTACGGTGGGGCAACTGATCGAGCGCGCGCTCGCCGCAGGTACCGACGATCAGCTCTGCGCCAGTGTCGCGATCTGATCGGCCGGCAACGCGCCGCGGTAGATCCGGAAGTCGTCGATCGCCCCATTGAAATGCGGGTCTGCCGGGAACTGCGACCGGCCGATCCAGTTCTGCGCCGTCGGGCCGAGGCGCCACGGTGCGAATGCCACGCCGGTGGTTTGACCGACCTGCCCCCCGTTGACGTAGAGCGTGAGCGTCGTGCACGAGAGCGTCACGGCGACGTGGGTCCACTGACCGCTCGGCAGCGGTGCAGTTCCGGTGACTTGCCGCTCGTTGTGATAACCGTTCAGCGTGATCGCGAAGTGCACATTGCCGTTGGTCCCGCAGGGGGTGAGCAGCAGATATCGGCCGGTGCCCGTGCCGAAATCGCAGATGCGCTCCCATTGCTTCGTGGCGGCGGAATTGCGGAACACCCACGCGGCGATCGTGAAGTCGGAGACGTCCGCGACAATGTCGTTCGGCAAGCTCACATAGCCGGTCGAGCCGTCGAGCAACACGGCATTGCCGGACTTGCCTGCCGTGCGTGATGCGCCTCCTGTGAGCGTGCCTGTATGCCCGTTGCCGGTTGCATCAGCTGCGGTGGTGCCGCTCGATTCGTCGAACGTCAATTGCGTATGCAGTTGAACCGATGTAACGGCCAGCACTTCGTTCGAGTTCTGGCTTTCGCCCGATGCCGTCGCGGCACTGACAACGTAGTACCACGTGCCTGAGCCGGGGCTATCGGTGTAGGTCAGCGGATCGGCGATGCCGCTCGCAACGGTCGTGTATGGGCCGCCAGAGGTTGCCGAGCGTTTGACGTTATAGCTTGTGCCGTTCGCCACGCCCCACCACGACAGCACGACTTGGCCGGCCGCGGGCCAGGCGGTGACGCCGCTCGGCGCGGCAGCGGCCGTGACCGGGTCGCGCGTGAAGACGAGCGTGCCGTAGCCGAGCTGGTCGTAGCCGCCGCTCGTCGTGCCGTAGTTGCCGCCGCCACCTTCGGGCTGAATCGAGAGCGCGAACTTCTCGGACCATGGCGCGGCCAGCCCCTTGCGATTGACGTAGTGGTTATAGACGAGCGCCCAGATCGGGCGGATATCGCCTTGCGAGGCGGTCGAGAACACCGATTGCGTCACATCGACGTTCGCGTAGCTTTCATACGGCACTGCGAGGTACGTCCCGTCGGGCTGTATGAGGTTCGCCTTCGCCACATACTCCGCACCCGCGAGGAAGCGGTTGTTGTCGTAGCCGTAGAGGTCGATGTTCTGGTTCCAGGCCATCTCGCAGATCGCCCCGCACAGCGCGATGCCGAGATTGTTATGCCCTTGGTCGCGGCCGCTCTCCTGCCACTGACCCAGATAACCCGGGTGCAGGTAGTAGACGGCCTGGGCGATCGCGCCGTTGCCGAGACCATTCAGGTAGTAGTTGACTGCCTCGTCGAACATCGCATGGTCGTCGGTCAGCACGCCGATCGCCATGATCGACGCCATGTTGCACAGATCCCAGTTGGCCCAATAGTGCGTGATATCCGTATTGTTGTGGCGATTCAGAAAATCGATGTTGATCGGATAGAAGCAGTTGACCATCATCGACTGGAACGCCGAGAGGTTGGCCGCGCTCAGCCCCGAATAGCCGCGCATGATCTCGCCGACGATGGCGAACTCGTAACCGTAGATGCCCGCCGCGAGATCGACGTTGCTGTCGCCGGCCAGACCCTGCAGCGTCGACGACCACGCGTTCATGATTTGCACCGCTTTGTCGGCATACGCCGTGTTGCCCGTCGCTATCCAGTTGAGCGCGCACGCGTAGGCGGCCGCGATGTCGCCGTAGAGCTGCGGATAGTTCTGCGGTCCCGTGCCCCCGCGATAGACCGTGGTGGCGGGGCGAGGCGACCAGCTCAGGCTCGTATGGCCATTGCTCGTCAGTTTTTGCCAGCCGGCATACCAGGGCTGTGCTTGGGCGGCGACTTTTTGCGCGATGCGCTGGAAGTCGGCTTGCGTGTGCAGCAGGCCCGGATGCACGAACGCACCGCTCGTGGATACGCTCGCTGCGCCGGTCCCCGCGCTGGGCAGCACGACCGTTGCCGCATTGATCGATGTCGAGATCGACCGACTCGCGGCGGTCGTGCCGCCCCCGCCGCCGCCCGCGCCGCAAGCGCTCAGCGTGAGCGCCCCGAGGCCATGTAAGAAGGTACGCCGCGACATGCCTGCTGCGACGACGCTGCGCTCGTTGAGTGTGGTTTTGTCGTTGTCCATATGCCGTTTTTTGGGTTGCTGGGGCGTGACTCGAATGTTGAATCGGCGAATGAATGTGCCATGCGCCGTTCTGTGGGACGCAGCCGGTACGCCCGGAGAGGGCGCCGGAGGCAGGGCCGCAAACGTTTGCTCGAACATGCAAGCGTCCGCATTGCACCAGCGCATCCTCCATCGTTAACGGATGCACGGGCCGTTCTTTTCAGCACCGAACGCGTAAGGATCTCCTGAAATGCGTGACAGGAATTGCTTCACGGCTTGCCCTGGCCGACCGCGAAGTGAAATGAGGCAATTCCGACGCTGTCGGCGCTGAATTCCAAACAATTGGGAAACCGGAAGCGTCAGGTTGCCACGTGTACAGTCCATTGCTGGCAAGTGCTTGCAAAGTAAAAAAGGCCGGTGGATTATACGATCCATACATATTTATCTTGAATCTAAAAATATATACCGTGAAGGCAAATATCGGCTAATCGCCAGCCGATGATGCGATCTTCTGCCTTGAAATGGGTTGTCGTCGGTTCGCGTGAGAACGCGCTGAATTTTGGGAAAATTCGGGCAGAAGCGTGGCGAAATCCTATCCACAATCATCGTGGATGGCGCGATGTTGCCTGCGAGTCGCGATGAAAAATCTTTCACTTGGTGCTGAGTTTTTCTACGGCATTTACGCACCCATGCGCCAATTGATCTTGTTGGTGTCTCATGAATCGCCATGGAAATCAAAAACTCAGAATTCAAGTGGGAGAGGCCGAAAAAATGAAACGTAGGTTAAAAAGCCTGTTTGTCGCATTGCAACCTCTTTACTTCGCCCGAGTAGATGTCGAGATTTCTGTGCGACGACACGGGGGCTGCACGCCACTCCGGCGTTTTGCCCCCGTTGCAGCTTGGTTCCTTATCGTTGGCAGGCCGGAATCGGCGCTTGCCGCCAATCAGCACATTCCTTTCCCCACTCCCGCTTGCACCACCGTCACGGTGCCTTGTTATGAGGCCATTCAGCCAGGAGACGGCTGGTACAGCAACGTGGGTGAGTCGGTCAATCTAAACGCCGGCAACCGAACGGCATTTCTCGCGCGGAATCAAGGCGTCATCTCCCTGGCGGCGGGCGGAGTCATCACCGGGCAATCCGATCTTGCCGTGGGCATCGGCGGGATCATCACAGCCGGAGTAGGCACGCCTACCGAGCCGCCTCTGACGCTCGATCTGGTCAATTGGGGGGGCTATGCCGTCAACGCCAACGGCGGCACGATTACGATCAATAATCCGACGACGCTGCAATTTATGGGCACGGGGGGAGGCACGGTCAGCGGGTTCATCAACACCGCCATTGCCGGCAGTTCGGTCACATTCAATGGTCGCGTCACCATTGCCGATCTCTCGGGGGTCGTGGGTGGGGTGTACACCGGCACGGATGCAACCCAAGTCGCCTTCAACGGCGGCGGAACGATCGCAGGTACGACGCCGGCCGGCACATCAGCGGTTTTCAAAACATCGCTCGGGGCGGCAGCCCTACTGAACGGTATGACTATCGATGTTGCGACCAACGGCGATAACGCCATCGCATCGATGGCGGCCTTTTGGGTGAATGACGCTGGCAGGTTCGCTCTCAAGGATACGACGGTCGACTATCGCAATACGGGCGTCGGTACGGGCAACGGCTTCCTTCTGCAGGCGGACAACGTAGCCACATTGGTGGCGAATGTGTCAATGATCAACAGTTCCATCACGATGGGCTCGCCAGGCTCCGTCATCGGCGTTGAGGGTGCCGACGCCTTCGTCACCTTGAACCGCTCCGTTCTGACTCCCTTCGACAGCGCCGCCCCTGGCTCGCTGCTCTCGGTCGCGAGGTCCAACCCGTTGTCTGCCAGCCCTCGCGAGGGAAGCCTGCACTTCAACGCCACGGATTCCACCCTGTCGGGCCAGGCCCTGGTTGAAGCGCCTACTGCCTATGGCGCCCAGGCGTTGACGATGAACCTCGATGGCAGCACGACATGGAAGGGCGATCTGACTGTGCAAGGAGGATCTTCGGCACAGGTCGGCTTGGCTGGCGTGGCGCATTGGACCGGCACGACCATTGGCGACTCGGGCATCGACGTGGCGTTGCAAGATGCCGGAATCTGGACCGTGACCGCCAACCCCACCGGCCTCGATGCGCTCACTTTAGACAGCGGTACGGTCCAGGCCGGGGCCGATCATCTTGTTTTGTCGACGCCTGTTACGATCGCCGGAGGCGGTGGAACGTTCGATACGAATGGCTTCGACGCGCAAGTCTCGAGCGTGATTGCCGGCGCGGGCGGCTTGACGAAGACAGGTACGGGCACGCTCGACCTGACGGGTGTGAATACTTATGCGGGCCCCACCACGATTTCCGCCGGCACACTGGCGGTGGATGGGACCATCGACTCGGCTACCACGGTGGCTGCGGCGGGTACCCTCGGCGGAAGCGGCACCGTTTATGGAGCGGTCGACAATTTCGGTACCGTAGCGCCGGGCCATTCCGCCACACCGGGCAACACGTTGACGATCGCAGGCGGCTATGTCGGCGAGAGCGGCAGTGCGTTAGCGCTCAAGGGCAGCCTGAACGACAGCAGGACTTCCGTCGTCGATCGGCTTGTCATCGACGGCGCGACGGCCAGCGGGAAAACCAAAGTATTCGTCACCACGGTAGGAGGAAACGGAGCACTGACTCCCAGCCTGCAAGACAGCATCCCCGTTGTCGTGGTCACGCACGGCGGCACGACCGGCACGCACGCTTTCGCGCTCGGCGCTCCGGCGGCTGCCGGCCCTTACGAATATCGGCTTTACCGCGGATCGGAATGGGGCGTGTCCGATCCGATTCAAGCCAATAATTGGTTCCTCTCGTCTGTGTCCCCCCAAGGGAACTCGCCGACACCGCCCACGCCGATGTACCGTCCGGAGGTACCGATCTTTACGGCCCTGCCGGGCGTGGCGCGCCGGCTCAACATGGCGATGCTGGGCACGTTCGACGAGCGAGTCGGCAATCAGGCGTTGCTGTTCGGCAATAGTGAGCTGAGTGACCTGAGTGAACTGAGTGAACTGCCCAGTGCATGGGGGCGCCTGATCGGGCAGAGCACGAAGATCTCGATCGGCGGCCCGTTATCGCCGAACTACGATGGCTCCACCACGGGTTTGCAGACCGGTGCGGACTTTTATCGGCGCGAACGCGCGAACGGCAGCCAGGATCGCATCGGCGCCTTTTTCGCCTATGGACACAGCCAAGGCGAGGTCAGCGGTTTTGCGCTTGGCCAGCAAGGCTATGATGCGGGCAAGTTGAACTTCGATGCCTATTCGGTCGGTGTCAATTGGACCCATTTGCATCGCTCGGGCTGGTACGCCGATGCGGTGCTGATGGGCACGCAATACGACGGCACGCCGTCCTCCAACCGAGGGGTCAGTGCGAAGATCAGCGGCTATGCGGTGACATCCTCGCTGGAAGCGGGCTATCCAATCGTGCTGGGCCGGTCGCTGACGCTTGAACCGCAGGCGCAACTCATCTGGCAGCATCTGAGCTTCGATACCACGCACGATCGCTTTTCGGGCATTTCCTACGGCACGCCGGATGCCGTCTCGGCGCGCATCGGGGTGCGGCTTGCCGGCTCCTTTCCGCTCGGGCGCTATGTTTTCAAGCCCTATCTGACCACTAATATCTGGCAGGAATTCGTTGGGACGGACAAGACGTTTTTTGCCGACAAGGCGCTGGCGTCCGGCGGAACGAATTTGACGACGGCCGAATTCACGGCTGGCCTCGTGACGCCTTTGACGCAGCGTGTCGGCCTGTGGGCCAACGTTTCTTATCTCACCAGTATCGCCGGGCCTTACCGTCAGAGTTGGCGTGGTACGGGAGGCGTGCGGGTTGTCTGGTAACGCATGAGGACGCGACGGCGTCCGCACTCTCGAAGCAGAACATCGTTGATTCCAACGTTTCGCACCGCCGGGCCTGCGCGTTTGCGCGGGTAGCCCGGCGGTCTTTGCTGCGCGCTATGCGCTCATCCTATTCGCCTTCCTGCTCCAGTCCCCGGTGAACTCGGTCCGCCAGAATTTGCTTGAAGACCATGCTGCGTTGTTCACTTGATAGGTCAGCAGCAGCGAACCGGGATCGTCCCAAAGGCTCTGGCAATATTGGCTCACCAGGCTCTTGCGAATTGAAAAGATACCGTTTTCCAAATCACCGTACCGGTGGCTTCCCAGGAACACGACGCCTGAATTGCGCGCATCGCTCTTGTATTCATAGCCGTTAATGTACAGGTAGATATCGATGAAATCATCGGCTTCGATCTCGTTCGCAGATTTTATTTGAAAATTCAGTACGTAGCTGTTTTGAATGTTTTTGACGAAGTCGTCCTCCTTGATAACCGATTTCGAAGGTTGCGGAATGCCGTTCCAGTCGACATAGAAGGGAGGTGGGTAATGTGAATTAATTTGTCGGCTGGGGTCGGGTTTGGCGTACGCAACGCCAGTAGCGGTAAACCTCGACCAATTCGATGCGGCCGCACTGCCTCCGGTGCGGTGGCTGACCAAGTACTGGATGAAATTGGTGTACTTATTTTGCGTCACCATGTAGTCGTATGGCACGGTGAAGCCATTTTTGTACAACGTCCCATATGTCAGCCCGATTGGCGTCAGGATATGTCTGTCCATCAGATTGTTTTTGTCGTCGAAAGTGGCGATCCAGGCGACGGCCCAATCTTTTGCGTTGATCGTCCCCACCGAGCGCACGAGGGCTGGCGAACTGTAGTCGGCATCGGGCCCGCTCGGTATCGCGATGGCGGTTCCTGCTTCCATAGTGGGCGGGGACGGATCCGTGCTTGTCGTGGGATAAGGCTTGATCGTGCAGAAAACAACGGTCTTGGTTGCAGGGCCGCCTCCGTCGTCAGGATCGATCTCGGCAAAGATTTGAGTGAGCGCCGGCTTCCAGCAGGCCACATACACTTGCGCGATGCCATCTGCATTTGTTGTCGTCTGGTTGTTATGGTCGGCGGTGTCGAGATAGATGCCGTTCGTATTGAAGAATTGAACAGCGTCCCGTGAGGCGCTCCATTGAATGGTCACGTTACTCTGCGGGGCTTTGGTTGTTTCATCGATTACCAGGGCCGTAAACTTGATGCAGGGATCGGTGTTGATATCTATCTCATGGGGATTGGGAAGAAGGATGTTGTCGACGAAAACGTCATCGTAGGTCAGGTTTTCGATGATCTTTGTCATTCTCTTCCCCTTTATCCAAACGTGGTGTTGATCGAGATCGGCCCCGTTACCTGCGACCATTGCATGGGCCTCGGGCCTGAACCGCTGTCGACCCTGTAATCAACCTGCAATGTGCCGGCGCCATAACCGGTGGCATAGACTTGCGGCAAAACGAGCGTCAGGGGTTTGCCCTGCCTGAGCCTGTCCCCGGGGGTGACCGTATGGGAAAGCGTGGCAACGTTATTGATGTGAGCCGCCGTCAGCGAATACTTTCCGGCTAGGTAGAAGAACAGCGTGATCACGTCGCCAACGGCGACATCCTTGTAAGCCGGAATCATGACACTGAGTCCGGCCACGATATCTTTAGGCCCGATCGGCACCGGTGCGAGGATGCCCGGTTTGCGAAGCGTCCGTATCGCCGTGCCCTGATCCGGCAATGGGCCGGTTTGGGCGACACCGCGCGCATTGAACGGCCGTGTTTTCCGCTCCAGGGCGGACGTCCCGCTCAGCGTCAAATACGACATCGTGTTCCCGGCTTTGGTGGTATTCAACAGGGCGTAGGCGATGTCGATGCCAGAGAGAAAATGGCTCGCAGGGCCGTAATAGACAACAACGTCATTCAGAATCACGGAAACCAGATCGGTGCCGAGTACCAACCCTGGCTCGAGGCGTGCCTGGAAGGTGGGGACGTTGCCCGGCATGGGATCAAACTTCCCCTCGCGCTGGATGTCCGGCAAATAGTTCGTAGACAAGCTGTCATCCACGAGGGCAATGCTCAATCGCGCCTGCTCGGTCGAAAGTTGTTCGACGGTGGTCGCGGCCTGCAGCGAAATGAGTTCGAGATTCAATGCGCCGGCCTTAAATACGGCGACACCTTCCGCATTCGTCGTTACGACGAATTGCGTGCCTTGCTTATGGAGCGGCGAATGATCGCCGCCGAACATCACGACACCGGCATCGTCAGGATCGGTTGTTATCGCGATGTCTTGTTGGCCGTGACCGGGCCCGGTCAAGACGATTTGCCCGGTAATGACTTGATCGGGCTTGTTGGGATCGACGATGGACGTCCCGATCGGAGGATTGCGTGCGTACGGCTTGTCGATCATGATGCCCAGCAAGCTTGGCTGGCCCTGCGGATCGACGAATGACATATCCGTTTGCCCGAAGTCATAACTTCCGGTGAAATAATTCGGCGAACTCGCGGACACAATGAAACTGCCGACGTGGCTGTCGGTCGAGCAGACGATGGTGTTGTGTGAGTCGCCGTTGGCGGTAGTCTCCGTTGGGCTGGGCCAGCCGAAGTCGACGTGCCCTCCCGGCTCGGCCGCCCAGTAAATTTCCTGATCCGGGGAAGGCGATCCGTCGGGGTTCGTATAAGTCGCCTCCAGTGGGATGGAGGCGTCTTTCTGATAAGGCGGGCGAATCGTTGGCGACAACGCGATGTGCCCCAGCATTTCCAAGGGCACCAAGCTTCCGCTTTTAATGGCCACCACCATTGTGCTGCTATCGACGGCCTGCGTCTTCGGATTGGTGGCCTTCGCTGTCACGGTAGCAATCACGAATGGGCCTGGTCTGCAAACGAACGCGGCGACTGCCACGCCATTGCTATCGGTCATGGTGGCCGACATCGGGCCGGTCGAGAAAGCGATGCGATCCGGACGATCGACAGTCCAGTGGATCGGTTGGCCGGCGAGGGGATCGCCTTCACCCGAACGATACGTTGCCTCGACGAGATGAACGAGCGGATCGGAAATCAGATCGCCATCCTGCGGGCGCAACGCGATGTGTGCGCTGTTCCCTGAGGGCGTCCCTTGCAGAAAACGGAGCGACGACAGGCTGCCGATGTCCAGAAGTTCCGTGCTCTCGTTGTAGGCCCTCGCATAAACATAGACGGGGCCTAAGTAATCATGGCCGACGGCAGTAATGGTGACCTTGGTCTCGCCGTTGACATCGGTGACGGACGGGTTAGGGCCGAACTCGAACTGGCCAGACGGAAAGGCAGACCAGATGATTTGTTTGTGCTTGAAGGGATGGGTGAGCGTGACATCCGTATACCTGGCTGTGAGCGTATGCGGAACATAGGGCGTCATCGGTGGCTCGTCGTCAATCGTGATGACCCCTTGGTTGCCGACGGGCTGAATGCTGCTGTCGAAAACGACCGTGCGCTGGATCGTATCGTCGGGCATCCCGAAAGGATTGGGAGACGACGCCGTAATGTCGACCATCAAGGTGCTGGGGTTATCAGCCCTGACACGGATGCTGCATTTGCCGTCTTTGTCCGTTGTGCTCGGATAAGGCACTTCGAAGATGGCGTCCTTATAGGTTCGCGGAAAGACGCTGGACGTCCAGTTGACGACCCGATGTGGCCATGGCGATAGCGATCCGTCAGGCTCACGCTTGGTAATGAGCACATGGACCGTATGCCAATCTTTCATGGAGAAAAGCGAGATGTCGTTCGGGAACGACATCGTGATCGTGCCGCACAATGCCCTGGCCGGAGGCGCGTCGCCGTTGTAGAAAGAGTAGGCGTTCACGCGGAGTTGCCACGAGCCATCCTGGTAGTAAGTTCCGGTAACTCCCGCTGCGTATGCCTTGTACGCAGTCGAAGTGCTGGTGCCCGTGATATCGGCCAGCGCGGTTCCGGCGGTCATCGAGCCCAAAGGCAGCAGCCTCACCGGCGCATTGCGGGGTTCTACCGTCCAGTTGACGCTGCTGGAGACGTTCTCGTGGACGTCAATGCTGAGCTGCCGCGAACTGCCGGTCGGGATCGGTCCCGTCATGGAGGGGGCGATCCAATGAATGGGCGGCACCGGGTACTGTCCGGCCAATATGTCATAGGGCTCGGAATACCAGAGGCGGCCCCCTCCAGCGTCGATGCCTATGATGGCTCGCGCGTTGATCTGCGTCTTTGTCACGATATATGCGAGCGCCGTGCCGGAATCGTCCGCATACGCCCCGCCAGGGCTGGCCGCCACCGCACTCGTGTATCCATGCTCCGGGGATTTGACACTGATCCCCAGGTATAAAAATTTTCCGGGCGTACCGTCCCGATGCTGATAGGTCGCGCGCACAAGCGCTGGCGTGGGTAGGGTTCGTTCGCCCGGCAGAGCAGGGAGCGAAAGCGAGAAATATCCCGGACCGCCCGCGCGCGTATCGAAGGTCAACGGCTTCGTATCTTGAGATTGATACTGCTGTAGCGAACACTTGACCGTGACGGTCCCCCTCAACTCGTCCACCGCCTTTTCGGCAAGGCCAACGCCGCGCACCCAAAACGTCGCCCAACCCTGCGCATCGGTCCCCACGGGCAATTCCAAATATTGGATCCTGCGTGCGGACGTACTGACCTCGATGGACGCGCCGCGCACCCCTGCACCGCTGCTGTCGAGCAGTCGCGCATAGACGATTTGCTCGTCATCCGCCGGGAGAATGCTATTGGGACCCGGATACTCGATCGTCAAGGTATAGGGCGCGCTGCCGGATATTGCCGTGCCGGCCGGCGCGCTGTCGCCGAGCGCAAGCGGCGGTGCGGCTTCGTCTGGCGCGGCGGCGCAGAGCATGACGGTCTTGTCGGAAAGGCAACGGACTGTGCCTGCCAAATGGATTCTGCCGTCAGGCGTCTGAACGAAAATGGGCTCGGGTTTGCCGTGCGACTGTGAGGACGCTGTGACTTTGTTGCGGGCGACGCCATCGTTATCGGTCTGCGACGAGCGGCTCTCGAGCGCGGGTTCCGGCGCAAACGTAGCCCATTGCAGTGAGATGTTCGACGCCGGGCGCTCGTCATCGTGAGTGACTTTAACGGCAAGATCGAAGACCGTGCCGGCTATCAGCACGTGGTCTTCGTCACTGGCCGGATCGAGCAGTAAAGTGATTTTCATGATTGGGGGCGTTCCTCGACGCGCACCTGAGGTGCGCGGCAATAGAGATTTTTGTCAAAGCCATTGGGATCGGCCGTGTTCGGGAAAGCGCGCCATCACGGATAGACGGTATTCGTTCCATATGCGGTGGGATACCGGCTGTAGTAGCGGCGGGAGCCGGGGCCTTGATCCAGCTCAACGTAATAGTCGACGTAGGAACTCAATATGTTGCCCTTCAAGTTGCTGCCGTAGCCGAAAATCATGTTGTAGGGCAATTTTATTATCGTCCCATTTGCTGCCGTTCTGCCCTTTATCGTCAGGCCGGGCATTTCTGGATTGCCGTGCTTCTCTTCATCTGGAACATCCTGGGAGTATCCATTTAAATAGAAAAGGACAGAAATTGGCTTGTTGGTATATGCTGCGTTAAGCGCGGGAATATATATTGTGAGTCCGTCGTCCGCATCGATCGTATCCGTCGTAATGATGCCGCTACGAGGTTTAGGTACGATCTGTGCGAGCGGTAGGATGCGATCGATGATCGGGGAGTCTTCCGGCTTGTTGCCCGACCAATCGCCCAAGCCATAAAACAGAACTGGCTTGCTCATGCCCACGTTGCCGTATATCGAATCCTGGATAAAAAACGTCAGGCTGTTTATTTGCGCGGAGGGGATGTTATTGCCGGCATGCTTCACGGGAGATCTTAAGACGGCGTAGGTTATGTCGACGCCTCCGGCAACATGATCGATGGTGCCGTCTATAACAATGCTTTCGTTCAGTAAGACGTAAAACAAATCGTGCTTTCTTGCGGTCGTTATCGCATCGCCAGGCACCACTGCAGTAAAAGTTGTCTGATCGTCGATGATATTGAGGTATTGTTGCGAATAACTATCCGACTCCAGTCCTGGAATGACGAACGGTGGATAGATCGACGGTTCGCTTCCCGTGCCGGCGAAGATAATGGTCGTTTGCCTTGAAACGTCGCAGCCGAGGACGGTGGGAAGAAGCGAGTACTGATGCGTCCTGGGGTCTGCCAGATAAGCCGTCGCCTCGCCGGTGGTCGCGGCTGAAAGGGTGTACTGTTCTTCGCCATCCGTCAGCGCGCGCGTGGTTCCGGCTGAGTCCTGATAGACCGAAAAGCTATCGGTCTTGGGCAGGGTCCGCCATTGAACTTCCGCGCCTTCCACCGGATTTCCAGTGGCATCGGTTACGGTCAGGATGGCCGTGATCAGGTTGGCCGGCCCAACAGCTCCACCTGCGACTGTTGGCGCGAACAGCTTGTCGGTGGTGAATTGAAAACTGGCGCTGAGTGGTTTGAAGGTGACGGAATGGGGCGCGCTGGTGGCTATCGCCACGCCGTCACGCATGAGCTTGGCCGTAAAGCTTACCGCTGTGCCGGTGATGGCGGCGGCCATCTGTGTGCCGGAGTTGGTGCCGTCCGTGGAGAATGCGTCGGGCACCACCGGTTGATTGTTGTGAAGGAATACTGCAGCGGGATTGTCGGCCGTCCACTCAACAGTGAGAAGATCGTCTCCGGCCTGAAGGTCTGTTATCTCCGCGCACAGCGGAAACTTGTACGAGACACCCGCAATCGTTGCCTTCGTGGTAATCGTGATTCCGTAAGCCATAGTTGCCTCTTCATGAATAAGATTGGCCAAACTAAAAATTCACAAGCGGGTCAAGCTGGACATCACTTCCATTAGTGCATTTTTTATTCAGGCTGCCGGGCATGGACGGCAGCCTTCGCTGATTCGAGGCTTGGGCCTTTAAAGACTTTCCTCTTGTTGCGGGCGCACGCTGTCACGCTTCGAGCAAAGCCTGCTCGAAGCGGTATTGATCACTTTGGCCATGCTGAACGCCAAGCGTCGTACCGCCGTACAGACACGGGACATGCGACTGCCGATCGTTTCTCCGCGACGATGCCGAAATGTTTGAATTGGTGTGGACTGCGCCATCTGATTTCCCGCTGTCGATATACTCTAGCTCACCTGAATCGCGTATTTTTTGATGCGGGACCAGATCTTGGGATGCCGAACTAAAGCCTATTAACTTGAACATTGCGCTACGCGGCTATCGGAATGGCGGGGGCTGCCAAACGTTCGCTCGCCCAAGGGAAAGATCAGCGGGACGCCCAGCTTCGCGGTACGTCGCAAGCTTGGCCCGCGATGGGCTGGACCGGCGGCCCACGCAACTCGCGGTATGATCGCGGCGATCCAAAAAGCGTTCCGGACAATGGCAATGGCCAATTCGACTTCGCCGTCCTCAGTGGCGGCAACCATGACGGGCATTGCGGCCGGCATGGCCCTCGTGCACTACCTCCAACCCGTGCTGGTGCCGTTCTTCCTTGCGGCCCTGCTGCGGATATGGGGCGACGCCCTCGTTCAGTCCATCTCGCGAATACTGCCGAAAGCGCCGCGATGGGCGGTGAGGGTGGGCACAGGCACGCTGATGGTGCTGGCCATCGTGGCCATCTGCTATGTCCTCGGGGAAGGGGTCGGCTCGGTGATCCATCAAGTACCCGCCATTGTGTCGCGGCTCGATGCGCTGTCTCAGCGATTCGCGCATGCGACCGGCATGCGCGGGGCGCGATTCTTCAGTACGGCGATCAACCACATCGACGCACCCGCGCTCGTGCAGTGGTTGGCTTCGGGCATCCACGAGCCGGTCGAGATCATCTTGCTGACGCTGCTCATCGCGACGTTCATGCTGGCCGTGCCCAACGCGGAAGACAATCCGAAGCTCGAGATTCTCGCCCGTCATGCCGCGCGCGCCGCGAGGCAACGCGCGATCATCATTCACATCACGAGCAGCATCCAGAGCTACATGAACGTGCAGTTGGCGATCAACGGCACCATCGCGCTCGCCGTCACCGGCGCATGCTACTCATTCGGCGTGAAGGGAACGGCGTTCTGGGGCGCGACGGCTTTCATCCTCGCGTTCATTCCTGTCGTTGGCCCGCTGATTGCCAGCGCGTTGCCCGCATTTTCGGCATTCGCTCAATTTCAGACGGCATGGCACGCTATCGCCGTATTCGCGGCCATCGAAGCGATTTTTATCGTGGCTCACAACTTCATCCTGCCGAGGCTGCAGGCCAAAGGTCAGAACATCGATCCGATTGCCGGCCTGCTTGCACTGGGTATCTGGACGCTGCTCTGGGGTGTCTGGGGTGCGCTGCTCGCGACTCCGCTCACCATGCTGAGCATGATCACCACCGCGCAATTCGAGAGCAGCCGGTGGTTTGCCGCCGTTTTGTCGCATGACGGGCGGCCGGAAGCCGGGATCGATTCGCTCAGCGACAGCGGCGCGGAGACGGACGCTTAGCGCGGTTATCGAAAGAAAGCCTCCGCTGGCGTTCGGTTGTTGTCCTGGCCGGCCGATGAGACAGCGCTCGGTCTACTCGACCGCCTCATGAGGCAGCCCCACATAATTCTCGGCGATCGTCTTCAACCCCGCGATCGAACTCGTGTAGTACTCGTAGTCGACGCGCTGCATTTGCTTGTCGAAGCCGTCGCGTTCCGGAAACTCGTGCAGCAGGTTTGTCATGAACCACGAGAAGCGGACGGCTTTCCAAACACGGCGCAAAGCGATCGACGAATACTTCCCGAGCCAATCGGTGCGGCCGTGCTCGTAGACGCCGCGAAGAATCCGATACAGCGTGCCGACATCGCTCGCGGCAAGATTGAGGCCTTTCGCGCCCGTCGGCGGAACGATATGCGCGGCGTCCCCGACCAGAAAGAGCCGGCCGTATTGCATCGGTTCGACCACATAGCTGCGTAGCGGCGCCACGCTCTTTTCGAGCGCATCGCCTGTCACCAGTGTGTCGGCGACCTCCTTCGGTAAACGCATTTTCAACTCATTCCAAAAGCGTTCGTCCGACCAATCCTCGGCCTTCTCGGTCAACGGCACTTGCAGGTAGTAGCGGCTGCGCGTGGCCGAACGCTGGCTGCACAATGCAAAGCCGCGCGGGTGATTGGCGTAGATCAATTCATGGCTGACGGGCGGTGTATCGGAGAGCAGCCCGAGCCAGCCGAACGGAAAAATGCGTTCGTATTGCGTGAGGCGATCGGCGGGGATCGTCTTGCGCGACACGCCATGAAACCCGTCACAGCCTGCGATAAAGTCGCATTCGAGCGTCACCGACTCGCCGCTTTTCTCGAACGTGACGTAGGGCGCGTTCCCCTCGACACCATGCAATTGCACATTGCTCGCTTCGTAGATCGTCGTGCCGCCGCTCGCTTCGCGCGCCGCCATCAGGTCGCGCGTGACATCGGTTTGGCCGTAGACGATCACAGTAGAACCGCCCGTCAGCGCCTTGAGATCGATACGGTCGCGCCGGCCGTGAAACGCGAGTTCGACACCTTCATGCACGAGTCCTTCCGCATCCATGCGCGCGCCCACCCCGGCTTCGCGCATCAGATCGGCAGTACCCTGTTCGA
>NZ_JBQCDN010000187.1:0-10899 GCF_051961175.1 Trinickia sp.
CAGCCGACGATGCACGAGCATCTGCACGGTCTGCTGCACCTGTACCCACTGAACGAACGGGACCGCGCGGCCGCGCAGATCGTCATTGAAGCGCTGGACGATGACGGTTACTTGCGCGAATCGCTCGATGAACTCGCGAGTGCATTCGAGGCCGATCCGCCGCTTGGCGAGGAGGAATTGCGTGTGGCGCTGCGGCTGGTGCAAACGCTCGATCGTCCTGGAGTCGGCGCGCGCTCGCTGTCGGAATGCTTGGGCCTGCAGCTGGATGTGATGCCGCCCGACACGCCGGGACGCGCGGTGGCGCGCGAACTCGTCGAACATCATCTGGAGCGGCTCGCGCGACGCGAGCACGCGGAGCTGCAAAAGCAACTGGGTTGCTCGGCAGAAGAGTTGCGCCAAGCCTGCACACTGGTGCGGCGGCTCGATCCGAAGCCCGGTCAATTCTATGCGCCCTCCGACGACAACTACGTCATTCCCGACGTGATCGTGCGCCGCGTGAAAGGGCGATGGGTGGCATCGATCAACCCGGCGGTGCTACCGCGCGCGCGCATTCACCGTGTCTATGCGGAACTGTTCGCCCAATCCGGCGGCGCCGGCTCACCGCTCGCGCAGCAACTGCAGGAAGCGCGCTGGCTGCTGCGTAACGCGGAGCAGCGCTTCACGACGATCCAACGCGTCGCGCAGTGCATCGTCTCCTATCAAAAGGCGTTCTTCGACTACGGTGAAATCGCATTGAAACCGCTCGTGCTGAGCAAGCTTGCGGAAGAGCTCGGTCTGCATGAATCGACGGTGTCGCGGGCGTCGAGCAACAAGTACATGGCCACGCCGCGCGGCATCTTCGAGTTCCGCCACTTCTTCCCGCGCGAACTCGCGACGGAGACGGGCGGCCGCTGTTCCGCCGCCGCCGTGCGCGCGTTGATCAAGGAAATGATCGATCAGGAAGATGTGCGCAACCCGCTGTCTGACGTCGCACTCGCAAAGATGCTGTCGCAGGAAGGCATGATCGTCGCACGTCGGACCGTTGCCAAATATCGCAATCTGCTGAAGGTGCCGCCGGCGCAATTGCGCCGCCAAGCGTAACCGCCCCTCGCCTGCAGCCCGCCGCGCGGCGCGAGCAAAAAACAAGGCCGGCGCTTCCCAAGCGCCGGCCTTGTTTCATGGTTGCCGATGCGGCATCCGATGCCTTATCGCATCCGATGCCTTATCGAGTTCAAGCGGCGATGTCGGCCAATTTGACGGCCTTGCGCGTGAACGAAGCCGCCGTCGT
Organism: Trinickia sp.; assembly: GCF_051961175.1. Classification (GTDB taxonomy): domain Bacteria; phylum Pseudomonadota; class Gammaproteobacteria; order Burkholderiales; family Burkholderiaceae; genus Trinickia. The sequence continues at coordinate 1,268 of NZ_JBQCDN010000187.1, forward strand.
CACATGGCGCAAGTCGGCCAGGAATGCATCGCGCCACGTCGATAGATCGCCCGAGCGCAGTTGCGCCATCATATCGGCATGCCTTGCCTTGCGATCTTCCAACGGCATCGACAGCGCACGCTCGAGCGCTTCGGCCATCTGCGTCAAATCGAACGGATTGACCAGCAGCGCACCGGGCAACTGTTCGGCCGCGCCCGCGAACTGCGATAGGACGAGCACGCCCGGATCCTCGGGATCCTGCGATGCGACATATTCCTTCGCCACGAGATTCATGGCGTCGCGCAAAGGGGTGACGTAGCCCACTTGCGACAGGCGGAACAGCGCCATCAGCAGATTGCGCTCATATTTGCGGTTCAGATACTGAATCGGCGTCCAGTCGAGCTGCGCGAAACGGCCGTTGATTCGCCCGGCCTCGCCCTCCAGCGTCTGCCGGATGCGTTGGTACGTCTGCACGTCCGAACGCGTCGGCGGTGCGATCTGCACGAGCGAGACTTTGCCGTGCCAATGCGGTGTGCCCAGCAGCAGACGCTCGAAAGCCTGAAAGCGCTCCACGAGCCCTTTCGAGTAGTCGAGACGATCGACGCTCATAATGAGCTTGCGTCCGAGCATCGCGTCGCGCAGCGTGCCCACTTGCTTGCGATCGGAGAATTGCTGCGCCGCTTTGGCAATGGCGTCGGGATAGATGCCGATGGGATAGGCTCCCACCTTCAGCACGCGTCCGAACGCGTGGATCATTCCATCGTCGCTCGCGGTGCCGAAACCGCCACGCTCGATGTAGTCGATGAACGATTGTCGATCGGCCTGTGTCTGGAACCCCAGCACATCGAAGCTGCACATCGCCTTGACGAGCTCTTCATGCGGCGGCACGGTGCGCAGCATCTCCGGCACCGGAAACGGGATATGCAGGAAAAAGCCGATCGGATTGGCGACGCCAAGATCGCGCAACGCGCGCGCGAACGGCAGCAGGTGATAGTCGTGAACCCAGATGATGTCATCGGGCTTGAGCATGGCCTTCAATTGTCTGGCCAGCGTTGCGTTGACGCGCAGGTAGCCGGCGTACTCTTGCCGATCGTAGCGGGATAAGTCGGTGCGGTAGTGAAACGTCGGCCATAAGGTCGCGTTCGAAAACCCCCTGTAGTACTGATCATAATCGCGTCGTGTGAGGCCAACGGTCGCATACGTGACGTTGCCTTGCTTCTCGATCGACGGCACCTGCGATTCGCCGACGATCTCTCCGCTCCACCCGAACCAGACGCCCCCCGTTTCTTTCAGGGCGTCCAGCACGCCGATCGCGAGCCCCCCCGCCGCGGGGCGGCCCTCCTGCGTCGGCGCGACGCGGTTTGACACCACGATTAGTCTACTCATTGCGGCTCCACCTCTTCGGTTGGCATTTCTCGCGCGGCGAACCCTCTCGCCGCCGCTCGATATGCTGCACGCAAGGGCCGTGCCTCCCAATCGTCTGACATAGCGAACGCGCAAGCGCGCGCCGGCACGCACGCCAAGCCGCGCGCCGGAACCTACGTGGTCGAAACTGCGCTGCTAAGCGTCCTGTTCGGAGCCCAGTTCGCGCTGATAATCGAGCCCTTCGGCTCGCGCGCCCCCTTGGTTGTGCTCGCCGTCGGCCGCTGCATCGGGTGCCGGACGGTTTTGCTTCGATGGATCGGATTCAGTGATCGATCGAGTGGGAAAGCCGCTCCCATTCTTCGCTTCGCGCTTGAGCGAATGGCGCGCTGAGCGCCGCAACGCGGGGTGTCTCATGGAACGATCTCCAAGAGCCGAGCGGATGCCCGGGCAGGCAAAGCACTATCGTCTCAAGTTTAGGATGCCAAACGGATAAGCGCGCGGTAACAATTGCGTCAGATTTGTAACCGGTACAGCCGCACGTCAGTGCATCGGTGGAATATCGATCGGCACGGGAGGCGGATCGCCAATCGGCGGCTGGCGTGGTTCGGGCGGTTCACGCTCGGGGACACGCCCCGGGACCGGCGGATCCTTCGGAGGCGGCACGGGCGGATCCGGTTCCGGGGTATGAAGATGGAAGCGTATAGGCGTGCCGCGCGCTGCGCCCAGCGCGGCAGATATCGAAACGGGCATCGAAAGGGACCTCGTCGGCAACCAGGAATGACGAGCCCTGACGAGCAAATCGTTTGCCATGGCGCAACCGGCCAGGAACAAAATCGCCGCTCCACCCGCCGCAGCGCGAGAGCGCACCGCTGCGGGCGGAACGCCATCATGCAATCAGTTGCCGGCTGTGGCCTCTCCCGTCTCGCCGGCCGCATCGTCCTCGCCCGCCGCCGATTTGGCGTCTTCACCGTATTCGACAAGGCGGTTGTAGAGCGTCTTCAGACTGATCCCGAGAATCTCGGCTGCACGGGTCTTCACGCCCCCACACTGCTCGAGCGTCGCAAGAATGAGCTGGCGATCGGCCATCGCGAGCGAGGTCCCGAACGGGATCGTCACGGCGGTGCCTGTCGACGGCTTGGACAATGAGATCTGCAAGGGCACCGCGGCCGTGCAGTCGGCCTCCGGAGCAGCCATGATAAAAGCGCGCTGCACGTAGTTCTTCAATTCCCGCACGTTGCCGGGCCAGGGGTACGACAGCATCATGTCCTTCACCGCGGGCGGGAACTGTTTGCGTGAACCGTGACGGTCGTTGAGTTCGTCGAGGAACGCTTGCGCGAGCAGCCATACGTCATTGCCGCGTTCGCGCAGCGGCGGCAAGCTGATCGGGAAGACGTTGAGCCGGTGATACAGATCGAGCCGCAGCTTGCCTTCGAGCACCGCTTCCTCGGGATCGCGATTCGTCGCGGCAATCACGCGCACGTCCGTTTCGATCTCCTTGGTCGTGCCGACCCGCATGAACATGCCTGTCTCGAGCACGCGCAGGAATTTGACCTGCAATTCAGCAGGCATCTCCGTGATTTCGTCGAGAAAGATCGTGCCGCCGCTCGCGCGCTCGAAGTATCCCTTGTGCTGCCGATCGGCCCCCGTGAACGAGCCGCGCTCGTGCCCGAACATCTCCGATTCAATGAGGTTCGGCGAAATCGCGCCGCAATTGACGGCCAAAAACGCATGCTTGCGGCGCAAGCTCAATTCGTGGATGGTCTGGGCCGCCACTTCCTTGCCCGTGCCCGATTCGCCGACGAGCAGCACGGAGGCTGCTGTCGGCGCCACGCGCCCGATCTGGTCGTAGACCGATTGCATCGCGGGCGAATTGCCGAGCATGAAACCAAAACGGCCCATGCGGCGCAACTCGCCGCGCAGCGTCCCGATTTGCGCCTTCAGATCGCCCGCGCGCGGCAACCGATCGAGCACGGCCTTCACCCGCTGCATGTTGATCGGTTTGACGAGGTAGTCCGTCGCGCCCATCTTCAACGCGGTCACGGCCGATTCCACCGTCGCGTGGCCGGTGATGACGATAATTTCGACGCCCGAGCGCGGATCGAGATCCTCGAACAAGTCGACGCCGCTGCCGTCGGGCAGTTGCAGATCCGTGAACACGACATCCGGCGTTTGGCGCACGAGCTGGATCCGAGCCTCGCGCAAATCGCCGGCCGTCGCGGTCGTCAAGCCGTCGGCGGCAATGATCGATACGAGGGCTTCGCGGGTCTCGGGATCGTCGTCGACTATCAGCACATGTGGCATCGGTGTTCGCTGTCGGTGATGAATCGTGGTTGAAAAAAGGGGCATACCCGGGCGTTCGGAACGAACGCGGGCCACCCCGCTCGACTCGACGATATTGTGCCTAGACGAGCCGAGTCAGGCGAGCACTTCGGTGCACCGGTACGAACGAGCGCCGCCGAACCGGCGGCGCCGTGGATACGATCGCTCGCGGGAAGCGGCGTCAGCTATGCCCGTGCGGGAAGATCCATGCGTCGCGCGTGCCGCCGATGCGCCCGAAGGCGCCGTGGCCGGCGCCATTGGGCATGACGTCGCGCGCCGGGGCGGTATCGGACATCGACGGCGCCGCAGCCATCCCAGCCGCGACTGCGCCGCCTTCGCCCTCCCACCGGTTCAACTCGCTCGCAAGCCGTGCCTGCGAAGCGCGATGCTTTTGGGCCCAGCGCCATGCGATCACGCCGCCCACGGCGACGAGCGCGCCAAAAATACCGATTTTAGGACGAGCCATACGATCCCCCTGGCATTGCCCGGTTCATTGAACGAATGCGACGAATGCGAGGTTAAGCGGCACTCGCGTGCAGCCCGGACCTTCTTGGGATCGATCCGGACCCGTCAAGTTCCCTCGCTGTCGAATTCGGCCAGCCGCAGTTTTCATGCCTGGGACAACGCAAGACGCGGGGTGCGTACTGCTGCCGTTGCGTGGTTAAATACTCTTTTGGAACTAGCCGCGCGCATCGGCGCCGAAGGAAGGTCGCGTCATTCTTCCAACCGTCGATGCTCCATGGACTGCAATCACATGCCCGAGTCTACCGATGTAGAAACGCCAGCCGCGGCGCCGGATCAAGCCGCAGCGGCACGATTCGCCACCAGCCTCGCCCGCGATGCGGCGGGGCTCGAATCGTATGGGATGCTCTATGGTTCCTCGCCCTCGATGCTGGATCTGTACGAGCAGATAGAGCGCGTCGCATCCACCGATGCCACCGTGCTCGTGGTCGGCGAATCCGGCACCGGCAAGGAACTCATCGCACGCACGATTCACGACCGCAGTTCGCGCAAGAGCGGCCCATTCGTCGCCGTCAACTGCGGCGCCATTCCGGACAGCCTGATTGAAGCAGAGCTGTTCGGGCATGAACGCGGCAGCTTTACCGGCGCCGTGCAAGGCCGCGCCGGCTACTTCGAGCACGCGAACGGCGGCACCCTGTTCCTCGACGAGATCACCGAGATGATGCCCGTGCGCCAGGTCAAACTGCTGCGTGCGCTCGAGACGGGTACGTTCTATCGCGTCGGTGGTAACGAACTGCTCCACAGCGATGTGCGCGTCATTGCCGCCACGAATCGCGATCCGCTCGTTGCCGTGAAGGAAAACGGATTGCGCGAAGATTTAATGTACCGGCTCGCCGTGTTTCCGTTGCGTGCGCCGCCGCTGCGCGAACGCGAAGGCGACCGCGAATTGCTCGCGCAGCATTTCCTCGCCGAGCTGAACGCACAAGAAGGCACAAGCAAGGCATTCAGCAAGCGCGCGAGGGAAACACTGCGCACCTACTCGTGGCCCGGCAACGTGCGCGAGCTGAAGAACAGCGTCTACCGCGCGTTCATCCTCGCGGAGAAAACGATCGAGATCGAGCATCCTCGGCTCGCCGCGCGCTCGAAAAAGGCCGTGACCCAAGGCGATGTGATGAGCATTTGGGTCGGCACGCCGCTCGCCGAGGCGCAGCGGCAGATCATTCTCGGTACGCTCAAGCACTGCGGCGGCGATAAACGAAGGGCCGCGAAAGCGTTGGGTGTCAGCCTCAAAACGCTCTACAACCGTCTCGGTGCGTACGAGGACGAAGACGACACGCCGGCGTCGGACGCATGAAAGCAAACGCGCCGCACGCGCCCCGGGCAAGGGAACGGATGCGGCGCGTTCGGCAGCCTCACATGACCGCAGCCGGTAGGCTTCGTCTCTCGCTCAGGACTCGACGTCTTCCAGACTGAAGATTTCCGTCTGGTCGTTGTACGAGAAAATCTCGCCGTAACGGCCCCAGTTGATGACTGCATCGAGCGTTTCTTCCGCCGCGCTGTCCGATAGAAAATCCTCGAGTTCCTGCTCGAAACGCACGCGCGGTGCACGATGGCCCGGCCGCTCGTTGAGCACCTTCTTGATCCGCGCCGCAAGCGGGACGTGCCGCAGCAGATGCTCGGCGAACATCATCTTGCGCTCCTGCGTCCCGAATTCGGCGAATACCCGGGCCGGCGGCGTGAGGAAGATGTCGCCTTCGCGCACGTCGGCAAAGCCGAGGTGCTGCAGCACTTCCGCGATCGGAAAGAGATCGTCGACTTCGAGATGCAGCGAACGCGCGATTTCAGGCATGTCCGCGCGGCCGTGATAAGGCGGCGCCGCCAACGTTTCGATCAGACCGGCCATCAAGTTCGTCGACACGCTGGGCAGCCAGCTGCCGAGCTCGAGCCCCTGCTTCGTGGCTTCGTCGGTGCGGCGGGCCGTCATCTTCGCGTAGATCTCGTCCACGAGCCGCCGGAACGCCGGATCGAGCCGGTTGCGCGGGTGGGCAAACGGCACTTTGATTTCCGCCAACACGCGCCCCGGATTCGACGCGAGCACCAAAATCCGATCGCACATGAACACCGCTTCTTCGATGTTGTGCGTGACGATCAGCACCGATTTGATCGGCATGCGCCGCTGCGTCCAGAGGTCGAGCAAATCGGTACGCAACGTCTCGGCGGTCAGCACGTCGAGCGCCGAGAACGGCTCGTCCATCAGCAGCAGCGTCGGGTCTACCACCAGTGCGCGCGCGAAGCCCACGCGCTGACGCATCCCGCCCGACAGCTCGCGCGGATAGGCGTTTTCGAACCCGTCCAGACCGATGAGGTCGATCGCGGCCAGCGCGCGCTCGCGCCGTTCGCGCGCCCCGACGCCCAGCGCCTCGAGCCCGGCTTCCACGTTCTGCAGCACGGTCAGCCAAGGAAACAGCGCGAACGTCTGAAACACCATCGCCACGCCTTCGGCGGGGCCCGACAGCGGCTCGCCGAGGTAGCTCACCTCGCCGGCCGTCGGTTCGATTAGGCCCGCGATGATGCGCAAGAGCGTGGATTTGCCCGATCCCGACCGCCCGAGCAGCCCCACGATCTCGCCTTCGCGCAGCGAAAGATTGACGTCGTCGAGCACGAGCAGCTCGCCCTGCGCTTTGGCGAAACCGCGGCGCACGCCCTTGACGTTGAGAACTTCCTCGCCCAGACGCGGCGCGGTCGTGGCCGCGCCGGCGAACGGCGCGGCGCTTAGGTCAGCTTTGGGATTTTGCATTGCGCTTCACTCTTGATTTGAGCACTCGGTCGGCGCGCGAGCCACAAAGGCGCGCCTGGACGGCATGGGTCAGTCGAGCCGCAGCTTCGCCTCCGCATAGGCGTACAGCGGACGCCACAGCAGACGGTTGAACAACGTCACGAACAGCGACATCACGGCGATGCCGAGAATGATCTTCGGGAAATCGCCGGCTGCCGTGTATTGCGCGATATAAGCGCCGAGCCCGTGCGCCGCGACCTTCGTGTCGCCCCATTGCACGAGTTCCGACACGATGCTCGCGTTCCACGCACCGCCCGATGCCGTGATCGCCCCCGTCACGTAATACGGGAAAATGCCCGGTAGCATGGCCTGGCGCCACCACTGCCAGCCGCGAATGCGGAAGTTCGTCGCCGCCTCGCGATAATCGTTCGGATAGGCCGTCGTGCCCGCGATGACGTTGAACAGGATATACCACTGCGTCCCGAGCACGATGAGCGGCGACAGCCAGATATCGGGGTTCAGATGGAACCGAACGATCACGATGACGAAGACCGGGAACAGCAAGTTCGCCGGGAACGCGGCGAGAAACTGCGCGATCGGCTGCACCTTCTCGGCAAGTGCGGGCTTCAACCCGATTTTGACGCCGAGCGGCACCCAGATCAGCGACGAAATCGCGATCAGCACGACGACGCGTGCAAGCGTAATAAAGCCGAGCAGGAACACATGGCCTACATCGGCCCCCGTCACGCCCGTACGCACGTAGGACACGACGCGCCAAACGACGTAGACGGTGGCGACCAGCAAGAGCAGCGCCCAGACGATATCGGCGGCCAGCGAACGCTTCTCGCTCTTGGCCAAGCGCGCGAACGAGACGGTATCGATGCGCGGCAAACGCAACGGCAGGCGCGCGAGTTTAGCGAACACCCAGCCGGCGGGCACGAGCAGCAAATGGATGAGACGCGTGCGGCGCACGAGGTCGAGCAGCCAAGATTCGGGGGCATCGCCGGAACTCGTCGTTTCCATGCGGAACTTGTCGGCCCAGGCGACGAGCGGGCGGAACATCAATTGGTCGTAAGCCAGAATCACGACCGTCATCGCCAAGATCACCCAGCCGATGGCGGGGAGATTCTTGTTCGCGATCGCTTGCGCGAGATAGGCGCCGATTCCCGGCAGCGTGATCGTGTTGTTGCCGACGGTGATCGCTTCGGAAGCCACGACGAAGAACCAGCCGCCCGACATCGACATCATCATGTTCCAGATCAGCCCCGGCATCGAGAACGGCACTTCGAGCTTCCAAAAGCGTTGCCAGGCCGTGAGGTGAAAGCCGCGCGACACTTCGTCGAGGTCGCGCGGCACCGTGCGCAGCGACTGGTAGAAGCTGAACGTCATGTTCCAGGCTTGCGAAGTAAAGATCGCGAAGATCGCCGCCAGTTCGGCGCCGAGCACGCGCGCCGGGAACAGCGCCAGGAAGAACGTGACCGTGAAGGAAATGTAGCCGAGCACCGGCACCGACTGCAGAATGTCCAGAATCGGCACCAACACCATGCCCGCGCGGCGGCTCTTGGCGGCCAAGGTCCCGTAGACGAGCGTGAACACGAGCGAGGCCACCATCGCGGCCAGCATGCGCAGCGTCGTGCGTAGCGCGTACTCGGGCAGCATCGCCGGATTGAGCGAAATGACCTGCGTCTTCAGGGTCGAGATCGGCGCCATCGTCTGGTGAAAGCCGATCGCGGCCATGGCGATCACGCAGATGATGAGCGGGAAGGCGACGAAATCCCATCGGTTGGGCGCAAGTCGCCACGCCGAAGCATTGGCCGTGCGGTTCAGGTTAAAGCCGAAATCCATCACGCCCCCCTCGCGCCGCGCGGCGAACGATAAGCGGACGCGGGCAGGCCGGGGGCGCAGCCGGCGGGCGCCGGCGAGCTGGCGCGGCGCAGTACGCACGGGACGGCGGGACGATCCGAGACACGGAATACAAGCATGACGAGCGTATGGTTGCGGTGATGCGTTTTGAGTGCGAATCGTTGACTGCTGGACCGTGCGTTTTGGCTTGCCGGCCCTTGCCGCCTTTTCGACGGCACGACACTACTACAACCTGTGTTTCAGGCACAACCGCGCCGGTCACAAAATTCGCGCCAGCCCGGCATTTCGCCGCTTCGCCCCCGCGCGAGCCGTCAGCGGCACGCGCGCGCGGGCACCGCGGCTCGAACTTCGGCGCGGCGCGCGAACATCGTCGAAAATTGCCTATCGCCGCCCTTTGCCGCGGCAAAGCCCCGCGATACCGCGCCCTCGGGCGCAAAAAATGCGAGGCACGACGAGCGAACGCGAAATTATGCCGTGAAGCGGGGCTGCGGGGAACCCACGGGCGGTCGACCGAGGGCCGCTCGACGGAAAATCGGCGAGCAACGGTACTTCGGCGAGAGCGCGTATGATCGGTTTCTCGTGGCGAGTGAACCTACCGACCTACCGGGAGATGCGCATGAAAGGAAATCTGGTCATCGTCTGTCGCGACCAGGATGCGAACGCCTTCGACGACCTCATGGCCGAATACGGCGCGTTCCAGACCAGGCTATCGTCCACCTCGTGGTATTTGAAGCTCGACACCGAACCGGAGGAAATCCAGGAGGAAATCCTCGCCCGGCTCGGCAAATATACGACGCACTATATCTTCGAAGCGAACAGCGTCACCTACAACACGGTCGATAGCGAGGCGGCCGCCGCACTCGATTCG
>NZ_JBQCDN010000188.1:0-14718 GCF_051961175.1 Trinickia sp.
GGCCGCGCTCGCCGGTTGGACTTCCCCAAACGCCTTCACCCAGCGCGGCGCCGGAAAGCGTAGTTGATCATCGATCAGCGCGCCGCGACTCACGAGCGCCGCGTACGGAATCTCGAGCGCCGGGCCCGAGAACGCGAGTGCAATGCGATTGCCCTCGTGCACTTCGGGCAAGGCGATCACGCGGCCGTCGAACGCGGCGTTCAAGTGCTTCATGTTGCGCACGAAGCTCGGATGATCGCCGAACAGGTTGATCGTCGCGATACCGGCGCCGGTCAGACACGCCCGCACGGCGCGATAGAACGCGACGGTGTCGTGCACGGGGCCGCGCGCCGTCGCATCGTAAAGATCGATCTGCATCGCGCCGATCGTGCCATGGTTCGCGCGGTCGTTCACGAAATCCCATGCATCGGTTTCATGCACCGTCAGACGCGCGTCGTCGTGCGGCAGCGCGAACATCGTGCGCGCCGCCACGACGACAGCCGGATTGAGTTCGACGGCCTCGACCTGCGCACGCGGCAAGAACCGATAAGCGAACTTCGTGAGGGCGGCGGCGCCGAGGCCGAGCTGCACGACCCGCTTCGGCGTTTCGAGGAACAGCAGCCACGCCATCATTTGCTGGGCGTATTCGAGTTCGATCCGGTCGGGCTTGTTGATGCGCATCGCGCCCTGAACCCATTCGGTACCGAAATGCAGAAAGCGCACGCCGCGCTCCTCCGAGAATGTCACGGGCGCGAAGCGCGGCTTGCGCGGCATTTCGATGCGCGGTGCATCGCGGCCATCGGCATCGTCGATTGCGTCGGCTCGGACAGCGCGTGAGCGTTTGGAAGAAGCGGCTTGCGCACGGCGCGTACGCGCGGTGCGCTCGCCGTGCGCGAAGGCGCGCGCTTCCGCTGAAGCGCGCTTGATGAGGTCAGTCATGGGGAAATGTTGCGCGTATCGGCGCTCGGTTGAATCGGACGAGAGGATAGCATCGTCGGGCGGCCTTCGCGCTCGCGCCGCCGTGCACGGCCGCCTTGCTTCGAACGGCGCCCCGCGGGGAAGCGGCGGGCTACGAAAAGCGGCGCACGACGAGCAGCGGCAAACGCAGCACAAACTCGAACAACAGCCTCAGATACATCCAGACCAGCAACACGTTGGTGCGGCCGTAGCGGAAATGCGAAACGCCGCCCTCCTCGCGCTTGAAGTAGCGCACCGGCGCTTCGACGTTGATCGGCCTGACGCCGCGCCAGCATAAACGCACGGCCGCCTCGGGATCGAAGTCGAAGCCCCGCATCCCACGCCGGCCGGACATGAGCGAGCGCAGCGGCGCGATCGGATAGACGCGGAACCCGAACAGCGAATCGCCGATACCGGCCCACAGCGTTTCGATGTTCGCGCACAGGTTCGATAGTTTCCGCCCGAGCACGCGCACGCGCGGCGCACTCTGGTCGAATCGCGGGCGGCCGAGCACCATGCAATCGGGCCGCAACCGGGAAGCCGCCATGAACGCGCCGATCAGCTCGGCAGGATGCTGTCCGTCGGAATCCATTGTCAGGGCGTGCGTGAACCCCTGCGCAGCCGCTTCGTCGAGACCCGCCAGCACCGCCGCGCCCTTGCCGCGGTTTTGCGGCAGCACGATCACGCGCAGGCCCGGATCGTCCTGCGCCATGGCTTGAAGGCGCTCGGCGCTCCCATCCGTGCTGCCGTCGACGACCACCCACACGGGCGTCCACTGCGCACGCGCCTGGCGCACGGTGTCGTCGCCCTTCGCTCCCGGGTTGTAGCTCGGGATCAGGACGAGGTGGGTACTCGAGGCTACGGGCGTCGGCATAGCGGTACGGTAGTGCGGCTCCGGTCCGGGTCTTCGTTCGATGATGCACGCGTCGTTCATGCGAGGCACTCCACGCCATGTCCCGCACTCGCTTCGATTTCGAGCAACAGATCGGCTCGGCAGATCTCGGCGTGCAGATACAGTACTCGCAACGGCGAACCGCACTTCGATCGCAGCATTTCGTCGATGCGCGCCAGCGTACCGATGTCGTGCCGATCACGCATGTATACCTTGTAGATCAAATCCGACAGCGCGGGATGGCCGTATCCCTTTCGCGCCGCCTCGCTAAGCACGGCATCGATATTGACGAGCGTCTCGCGCAATTGCGCCATCGCGTCGCCGCGATGAACCGTCTCGTGCCCAACAATACTTGCGGTGCCCGAAATGAAAAGGGCCGCCTCTGCCTCCATGTCGGGCTGACGCGAGCCGCGCCACGCGGCGGCGCGCGCGAACGTCGGTGCGCTCGGACCGTATTGCGCCGGGTAGCGGTAGGCGCTGACTTGCCGCGGATTGTCGAGCGCGCTTGATGCCGATCGCGTGGCGAGGAACGAGACGACGAGCGGGATCGCCGGAAGCGCGTCGCCCGCAATCGGCACCGCCGCGCCTAGAGCGCTCGCGGCCGGCACGCTGTCGACAACGGGCCGGCCGAACGCTTGGAAAGCCCGCTGGCGTCCGGTATTGAATTGAAGATAGCGCTCGCTGCCGAACTGCACGGCGTTGATAGCGGGCACGATGTTCCAGATCCGCAGAGGATGCCGCATGCCGAGCGTGTCGAGGACGCGGAAAATCGCTTCATAGGCCGCATAGGTGGCGCGCTCGAGCGGCGTCGCGCCGACGGCCTGCCGGCTATCGTCCTGCGCTTCGAGCACCGAGACGCTGCCGAATGCGATACCGGCCGCCTCGCTGAATCGATAGCGAAGCGGACCGTGGCCGCCACGGATGAGATCCGCAGCATCGCACTGCCAGATCTCGAAGCAGGCGTTGTCCCGGCCGGCCGCGCGTGCGGACGGTGGCACGAGCCTCGCCATGGATCCCGGTGCGAGTGGTAAATCCGGGGCGGCATCGGCGAGCAGCGGCCAATATGCGGCGTCGCCGAAGCACGCGGCACCGAGCGCGCCCGGAAACAGCGCATCGAACGCCTGCCCTCGAGCATGCCCGGATCGCTCCCGCAGCATGGCGGCCAAGCGTGCGTGTTCGACTCGAATCAGTTTAAGCGGTGCAACGGACATCCAGCGCCTCACCCTGCCGCCATCCGTGTTTCGTCGGCTTGCCGCAGCATACGGCGGCGCGCCCGCCACGCACGCAGCGAACGGCGCGCGGCGAGCACGACCGACAGATAGTAGATCGCCTTGAACGTGCGCAGCGACGGCCAGATCGGCGTGTCGCCGAAGATATCTCCGGCGAGCACCGACATCAACGCTTCCTTCACGCGAAACACGTTGCGCGGATGCATGAACAGATCCCGCATGGCCGGCGTCGTCATGCGGTAGATGAACCAGGAAAACACCTGCGGCCCGCGGCGTATGCCTCGATCGAACTTGGCGAGCGCCGCGTCCGCGCGAGCCGGGTCGCGCAGACAGGCATCGATCGCTTCGGCACCGAGGAATGCGCTTTGCATCGCGAGCATCACGCCCGTCGAGAACACGGGATCGATGAAAGCGAATGCGTCGCCGAGCAGCACGAAGTTGCGCCCGTGCGTCACGTCGCCCGAATACGAGAAATTGCCGGTCGCCTCGACTTCCGATACGAGCTGCGCATCGGCAAGCCGCTCCGCGAGCGGCGGGCACAGGGCGATCGTCTCGAGGAAGAATGCCTCGATCGACGTGCCGCGCGGGCGCTGCTTCAGGTAATGCGGCCACACGACAGCACCGATGCTCGTCGCGCCGTCGGCGAGCGGGATGAACCAAAACCAGCCGTGCTCGAACCAGTAGATCGTGATGTTTCCTTCGTCCGCGCCCGAATGGCGGCGCGCGCCGCGAAAGTGGCCATAGAGCGCGCTGCTGTTGTGCTTCCTGTTGCGCTGTTTCGTACGCATCCGATTGGCCAGCAACGTATCGCGGCCGGACGCGTCCACCACGAAGCGCGCGCGGCATCGATACGGCCGTCCATCGTCGTGGGTCGCGCTCACGATCGCGCCGCTGCTGTCGTCGAGAAATTCGACGTCGCGGACTTGACACCCTTCGACGACATCGGCGCCATGAGCGGCCGCATTACGCAGCAGGATCTCGTCGAGCTGCGAGCGGCGCACCTGATACGCATAAGGCATCGATTTGTCCCAGGCTTCGGCGAAAGCGAAGCGTTCGAGCCGATCGCCATGCTGCGGTGAGACGAATTCCGCTGCCGGCTTCATGATGCCGATTCCGCGGACGGCGTCGCCCACGCCGAGCCGCTCGAACAGCCGCAAATTGGCCGGTAACAGCGACTCGCCGATATGGAAGCGCGGGTGCCGCGCCTTTTCGAGCAATTGCACGCGGTAGCCCGCATCGGCCAGCAACGTCGCCGCGGTGGAACCGGCCGGTCCGCCGCCGATCACGGCGACAGCCCAGCTCGGCATATCAGCAACAGCCTCGCTCGATTGACTCGTCATAGATCTGCTCCTCGCCGCTGGGCGGCGTGCCCGGTCCGCTCGGGTCCGTTTCGTTTACCCGCGGCCGCTTGTGCGCGCCGCAGACGCCGCTACACCTGTCCGCCGTTGATCGACATGACCTGCCCGGTCACGAACCCGGCCGCGTCCGAGACGAGATACGCCACCATCGCGGCCACCTCTTCGGCCCTGCCGCTCCGGCCGACCGGTACCAACCGCTTGACGCGTTCGGGCGGGAACACAGCCTCGGTCATTGGCGAATCGATGATGCCGGGCGCCACCGCATTGACGGTAATGCCGCGCGAGGCAAGTTCGAGCGCGAGCGACTTCGTCGCGCCGATGAGCCCGGCCTTCGCGGCGGCGTAATTCGTTTGCCCGCGATTGCCGGTTAACGCCGACACCGAGGCGATATTGACGATGCGTCCGCTGCGGGTGCGGATCATCGGCAGCAACAGCGGCTGAGTGACGTTGAAAAAGCCGTTCAATGTCACATCGATGACACTGCGCCATTGCCGCTGCGACATGCCGGCCATGGGTGCATCGTCGTGGATGCCCGCATTGTTGACGAGAATTTGCACGGGGCCATCTTCGAGCATGCGCTCGAGCGCGGCGCGCGACGCCGTTTCGTCCGTGACGTCGAACGCGATCGCGTGAGCCGCGCCGCCGGCGCCTATGAGGCGCGCGGCAATGGCCTGCGCGGCCTCCAGATTGCGGTGCGCGTGCACGTGAACTTCATGACCCGCACGGGCAAGCGCTTCGCAGATCGCTTGCCCCAAAGCACCGCTGCCGCCCGTCACCAATGCTTTCATCGGGACTCTTGCCTTGGCAATCAGCGCACGCGATGCTCGGCCACGTAACTTGCCAAGGCACCGAGTGTCGCGAAGATTTTCGTGTTGTCGGGATTGTCCGAGCGCAATTCGAAGCCGTACTTCTTCGAGATCAGCAGCGCGATTTCGAGGATATCGATGGAATCGAGTCCAAAGCCTTCGCCATAAAGGACCGTCTCTCCCGATACGTCGGTGATCCGAACATCCTCGAGGTTCAATTCGCGGATCATCAGCTCCGCGAGTTCTCTTTCCAGTTCATTCATCATACTGACAGCGGACTGACTGCGGGGAAGTGCGGCCGAACGGGCCAACGGCCCGGCGGGCCTGCGCAAAACCGTTTGCAGGCCTTTCCAAGCAATAAGGGGGCCTATTCAGGTCCGAGCGATTCTAGTCCATGGCTTTCGTGACGTATACTCGGAAAAGGTTACTGAATGAAGCGGCCGAACAACCGTTCGTTTTCGCCGATGAATCACGCCCGGCGCGCCGCACATGGCCGCACCGGCCGTTCAGTCCTGAGCCCGTCCTCCGGGTGCGCTGATCGCTGTACAAAAAGGTTACAAAACGAATCACCAGCGCGACGCGAACTCCGTATGATCCATCGAACGCAACAATCGTAGTGGCCGGCGCAGCGGTTTTCAGAAATGGTATTGGTTTTTCTTTCTTTCGTACGGTTTCATTCGGGTGTCACAGCAGGCCGTTTGCAGCGGGGAGACATCGAGTGAAGCGAACAGGCTCGATTGCGCGCGGCATGGCCAGTGCAGTGCTCGTCATCGCCTATGAGGCAGGCGCACACCATGCGGTCGGCACACCGGGGCTCGAAGGCCTGGGACTGACGCTCGTCCTTGCGCCCGCGGCCGCACTCGCGCTCGGCACCGTACTGCGCTCGCCGCGCCGTTTCATGCTGCTGCCGCTCGTGGCCGCCGCTGCCGCGGTGGTATGGGTTTCACGGGGCGCCCTTGTGCGCCATTACGAATGGGGCCTCTTTCTCGAACATGTGCTGTTCAACGGTGCGCTCGGCTATCTGTTCGGCAGGACGCTCGTACGCGGCCGGGAGCCGCTGTGCAGCCGGTTCGCCGCGATGGTCCACGGCAGGCCGCTCGCACCGGAGATCGCCGCTTATACACGGTGCATCACGGCCGCCTGGACATCTTTTTTCGCGGGCGTCGTGGCCGTTTCGGCGCTGCTGTTCGCCACGGCTTCAATCGAAACGTGGTCGACTTTCGCCAACTATCTGACGCTGCCGCTCGCGGCGCTCATGTTCATCGGCGAGCACGCCTGCCGCCGCTTCGCGCTGCCCAATGTCCGTCGCTCGGGCATGGCGGAAAGCTTTCGCGCTTACCGCCGCTCGACGGGCGCGGGACCCGTGCCGTTTCGGTGAGCGCGGGAGCCGCCCGATAAAATCGCCGTCAACTTAATCGCGCTAGCCACCTGTTCTGGACGCCATGCCGCTTTTTCCGCTCGTTTCTCATGCTTCACCCGATCGGGCGATCGCCTGGCGCGACGGCTCGCCGGTGGCAGTGCGCGAATTTCTGGCGGACGTCAGCGCGCTGGCGGCAGGATTGCCGGTCGGCGGCCACGTGTTCAACGTCTGCAAGGATCGCTACCGCTTCACGGTCGGGCTGTGCGCCGCGCTGCTGGCGGGCAAGGTCAGCCTGCTGCCGTCGAGCCACACGCCGCAGACGGTGCGGCAATTGAAGGCGTTCGCGCCCGACGCGTTCTGCCTGCACGACGCCGATGACTGCACGATCGAGCTGCCGCGCTTTCGCTACCCGAGCGCGTTGGATCGCGCCGTATCGGGCGACGCACCGGCGCCGCAAATCGATGGCGGCCGCGTGATGGCTTACGTCTTCACGTCGGGATCGACGGGCGAGCCCGTGCCGCATCGGAAGACCTGGGGCTTTCTCGTCAAGAATGTCCGAGCAGCGGCAGCGCGGCTGGGCTTGCTCGGCGCTTCCGACAGCACGCTTGTCGGAACCGTCCCGCCGCAGCATATGTACGGGTTCGAATCGACCGTCTTGCTCGCGTTGATCGGCGGGTTGGCCTTCAGCAACGGGCAGCCGTTTTATCCGGGCGACATCCGCGCCGAACTCGAATCCGTGCCGGCGCCGCGCATTCTCGTCACCTCGCCGGTTCATCTGCGCGCGCTGCTCGCGTCGGAGCCGGCGTTGCCGCATGCATCGCTGATTCTGTCGGCGACCGCGCCGCTTTCCGAGAAGCTCGCAGTGGAAGCCGAGGCGCGGCTCGCCGCTCCGTTGATGGAGATCTACGGGAGCACCGAGACGGGCCAGATCGCCACGCGCCGAACCGCTCGGGGCGCCGCCTGGGAGCTGTTCCCCGAAGTCACGCTGACGCCCCGGGCGTCAGCGGACGGCGACGATGACGCCGTCCAGGTATGGGCCGCTGGCGGCCACGTCGAAGTGCCGGTTCAAATGGGCGATGCACTCGAACTGATCGACGACACCCACGTCCTGCTGCACGGTCGCAAGGCCGATCTGATCAACATCGCCGGCAAACGCACCTCGCTCGCTTACCTCAATCATCAGTTGACCGCCATTGCCGGCGTCGACGACGGCACGTTCTTCATGCCCGACGACGCGGAGCCCGCATCATCCGCATCCGGTGCCGAGGGCATGCTGTCCGTCAAGCGGCTGGTCGCGCTTGTGGTGGCGCCCACGCTCTCGTCCGCCGAGGTGATGCGGAACCTGCGCGAGCGCATCGATGCGGCGTTCATGCCACGCCCGCTCTTATTCGTCGATCGCTTGCCGCGCAACGGCACGGGCAAGCTGCCGCGCGACGCCCTCGCTCCACTCGTGGCCACCTTGCTCAAGCGTACGCACGGCACCGGCGCCGGAGGCAGCGATCACCGCGCGAGCCATGCCGCGCACCCTGTTCCGCCCGATGGCCGGTATGGTCCGATCCCGTTCGAAGTCGGCGCGGACCACCCCGCGCTGCCGGGTCATTTCCCCGGCCGGCCGATCGTGCCCGGGGTCGTCTTGCTCGACTATGCGATCGAGCGGATAGGTGCAGTCCTGGGGCGGCGGCTCGATGCCTGCCACATCGGATCGGCGAAGTTTACGTCGCCGGCCGCGCCGGGCGAACCGCTCGCGCTCTCGTTCCATCGCGACGAGCGGGGCGCCATCCGGTTCACGATCCGCGCAGGCGAACGCACGACGGCGTCCGGCGTGCTGACGGAAAGGAACTCGCCATGAGCTCGCACTCGCAGCCCGATCGTTCGATCTGGGCCCAGCGCGAAGAGCGCAGCAACTTCGCCACGCTACGGCTCATGGTATGGATCTCGCTGCGCCTCGGGCGGCCTTTCGGCCGCATCCTGCTGCGCGGCATCGTCTTGTATTACCTGCTGCTCGCGCCGGCGGCAAGGCGCGCCTCGCGCGCCTATCTGACGCGCGTGTTCGGGCGGCACGCGCGCTGGCGCGACATCTACCGCCATCTGTTCGTCTTCGCGACGACGATCCACGATCGCGTCTATCTGCTGAGCGAACGCTTCGACATGTTCGATATCCGCGTGAAAGGCGGAGAGCTCGTCGATGCGGCACTGGCGGCCGGACGTGGCGCGTTTCTCATCGGCGGTCATTTCGGCAGCTTCGAAGTGCTGCGCGCGATCGGCCGCACGCGGCCAAACCTGCGCGTGGCGATCATGATGTACGAGGAAAACGCGCGCAACGTCAACGCAGCGCTGGCCATCGTCAATCCCGCCGTGAAGCAGGACGTCATCAGCCTCGGGCGCCCCGAGGCCATGCTGGAGGCTCGCGAGTATCTCGATGCCGGCGCGATGATCGGAATGCTCGCCGACCGCACGCTGCGGCAGGACGGCGGCGATACGCTGCTGCCGCTCGAATTCCTCGGCGCGCGTGTCGGGTTTCCGCTGGGACCGATGCGGATGGCCGCCATGCTCAAACGCCCCGTTATCTTCCTCACGGGCGTCTACCGCGGCGGCAACCGCTACGATGTCCATTTCGAGGCCCTCGCCGATTTCTCGGAGACGGCACGCGGCGATCGCGCGGCACAGGTCGATGCGGCCGTCACGCGCTATGCCGGCCTGCTCGAAAAGCATTGCCGTCAGGCGCCGTACAACTGGTTCAATTTCTTCGACTTCTGGCGCGAGAGCACGCAAACGTCGGACGAGACATCGTCCCGGTGCGCGCCCCCTGAGCACACCGAGTCGGCGAGGACCTTCGACGCATGACGCCATCGTTGCCCTCCTTGCCATCGTTATCGTCAGCCGCCCGTTTGCGCCGCCAGGGCATCGCGCTGGCCGCGGCCGTGCTTGCAGGACTCGGCCCGGCCATGCCGCTTTCCGCCTTCGGCGCAACCCCGGTGGCAGCGCCCGCCGCCTCTGCACCGGCAACCGCGGCCAGCATCCAAGGCTGGACGCTCGACCGGCTGATGTCGACGCTCGCGCAGCACAAGTCCGGGCATGCGAGCTTCGTGGAAACGCGATACCTGTCCATTGCGGCCAAACCGATCGAATCGTCGGGCCAGCTCGCCTTCGCCGCCCCCGATCATCTCGAGAAGCTGACCGTGAGCCCGAAGCCCGAACGGCTCGTCGTCGATGGCGACAAGCTGACGGTTGTGCGCGACCAGCACCAGTACACGGTCTCGCTCACGCACTACCCGGAGCTCGAAGCGTTCATCGAAAGCATCCGTGCGACGCTCGCCGGGAATCGCTATGCGCTCGAGCAGATCTACCAGGTATCCATCGACGGTCGCGGCGACGACTGGACCCTGACGCTGACGCCGCTCGACTCGCGCATGCTCAAGGCCGTGCGCACCATTACGCTCGACGGCACGCGCGACCGGTTGCGCACCGTCGTCATCGAGCAGCCCGGCGGCGATCGCTCCGTCATGCGGCTCAGCCACGCGACGAACGAGTGATGCGCGAGCCGACACCGAACCGGCCCACCTCGGCGCTTCGTGCGTTGCTGACGCGGCGCGCGGTGCAGCTCTGGCTGCTGTTTCTGATCGGCTGCGCGCTCGTCATTCAGCGCGCGCACTTCACGGCGGATCTGTCGGCGTTCCTGCCGCGGGCGCCGAGCGCCGAACAGCGGGTGCTCGTCGATCAGTTGCGCGACGGCGTGATCTCGCGACTCATACTCGTGGCCATCGAAGGCGGCGACGCCGCGACGCGTGCCGACATCTCGCGAGGCATGGCCGCGACGCTGCGCCGGGATCCTCGCTTCGTCTCCGTGAACAACGGCGAGAACGCGGGCCAGGAGCGCGACGAGCGATTCGTCTTCGAACACCGGTACGTGCTGAGTCCTACCGTGGCGCCGCAGCGGTTCTCGGCGCAAGGGCTTCATCGCGCGCTCGGCGATAGCCTCGATCTGCTGAGTTCGTCGGCGGGACTCATGACGAAGGATCTGCTGCCCCGCGATCCGACCGGTGAAACGATGACGATCGTCGGCCAGTTCGACGGCGAAGCGCAGCCGGCGTCGGTGAATGGCGTCTGGGTGTCGCGCAACGGCGAGCGTGCCGTGCTCGTCGCGCAAACGGCCGGCTCGGGCTCCGATACCGACGCGCAGGAAAGTGCGATTGCCGCCATCCGTGCCGCGTTCGAGGCTGCCTCGGGCAGCCGTGCTCACGCCGCGGCGTACCGGCTGCTGCTGACCGGCCCCGGCGTGTTCTCGGTTCAAACGCGCGATACCATCAAGCACGATGTCGAAAGATTGTCCGTGATCAGTCTCGCACTCATCGTCGGCTTGCTCCTGCTCGTCTATCGCTCGCCGCGCACGCTCGCGCTCGGGCTCGTTCCGGTCCTGTCCGGCATTGCCGCGGGCCTCGCTGCGACGAGCCTCGTCTTCGGCACGATTCATGGCCTCACGCTCGGGTTCGGCACCACGCTGATCGGCGAGGCCGTCGACTATTCGATCTACCTGTTTGTGCAATCGGCACGTCCCGGCGCGCCGGAGCCATCGAGCGACCCGGTTCGCGCGTGGATCGCAGCCTACTGGCCGACGATCCGGCTTGGCATGCTCACGTCGGTCTGCGGCTTCGCATCGATGCTGTTCTCGGGATTTCCGGGGCTCGTGCAACTCGGCGTCTACTCGATCGCGGGGCTCGTCACGGCGGCGGCCGTCACCCGTTATGTCTTGCCCCATCTGCACCGGCGCGCCGTTGCCATGCGCGACCTTGCGCCACTCGGCGCCCTGCTTGCGCGCGCCGCTCGCGTTGCGCCGCACCTGCGCTGGCCGTTCGCCGCGCTGATGGTCGGTGCCGTGGCCGCGCTGGCGCTTCATCGCGGGCAGCTCTGGAGCCATGAGTTGTCCGCGCTGAGTCCCGTCCCTGAATCGGCTCAGGCACTCGATGCGACGCTGCGCGCCGACGTCGGTGCGCCCGACGTGCGCTATCTCGTCGTCGTGTCCGGGGCCAATGAGCAGACCGTGCTCCAAGGCGCCGAGAAAATCGCCGCCCGGTTGCAGCCGCTCGTCGATTCCGGTGTACTCGCAGGCTTCGAAAGCCCATCGCGCTACCTGCCGAGCGAGGTCACGCAGCGGGCCCGGCTGGCCAGCCTGCCGCCGGCCGGCGAACTCGAAGCGCGCATGCGCTCGGCTGTCGCCGGGCAGCCGATCGAAGTTAAACCGAGCGTATTTGCCCCGTTCATCGCCGACGTTGCGCGCGCGCGCAGCGCACCGCTGCTGACCCGGGCCGATCTGCGCGGAACGTCGATGGGGCTCGCCGTCGACGCCCTGCTGACCGAACGCGCGGGCCGCTGGCAAGCGGTGCTCTCGCTGCGCGCGCCGGCTGCGGCGAGCGCGGCGCAGTCGTCATCGGCGCCGCCGCAAGCCACTGGCGCCAACGAGACCAGTCTCGACGCCCATCGTATCCAAGCGGCCGTCGCGGCAGCCGGCGTACCGGGTGCGCTCTTCGTCGATTTGAAGCGGGAGGCTGACGCGCTCTATGTCAATTACGTGCACGAGGACATCCGCATGTCGCTCGCGGGGCTGGCCGTGATCGTCGCCCTGCTCGCCGCTGCGCTGCGCGATGCCGGGCGGGTCGCCTCCACGCTCGCACCGCTGCTGGCAGCCGTGCTGGTCGTGACCGCAGGCTTCGCGCTCGCACACGTCCCGCTCACGATCCTGCACTTGATCGGGCTGCTGCTCATTGTCGCGATCGGCTCGAACTACGCACTGTTTTTCAACCAGCGCCAACCCGTGTCGAGCGCGTCGAGCGCGTCGGGCATAGCCTCGCCCGACACGCCGCACGCGATCGCGCCGCAAACGCTCGTCTCCCTGCTGATCGCGAATCTCGCCACCGTCGCGGGCTTCGGATTGCTGGCGCTATCGCACGTTCCGATGCTCGAATCGTTCGGGCTGACGGTCGGGCCCGGCGCCATGCTCACCCTGCTCTTTTCCGCGATCCTCGCACCGCGCGCGGCGCAAGCGAGCACCGCAGCACCCACCAGCCGTTCGACAGAGACGGTAGACGTCCCACGCAGAAGGCACACCACATGAATCCCACGCTCGCGCCGCTCGCCTCGCGGCCTTCCTCCGCCATCCCGGCCGGCGCTCCGCGCCGCTGGCGGCCGACACCCGCCCTCACCGGCATCATCGCGGCCCACGCAGGCGCTGCGGGCTTCGCAGCCGCGCAGCCCGCCTCATGGCCTTACGCGCTAGGGACGGTCGTGGGCTCGCACGCGATCATGGTGGCAGCCGGCCTCTGGCCGCGCAGCGCATTGCTCGGCCCCAATTGGACCCGGCTGCCGGATCAGGTCGGCGCGCAGATCGCGATCACGATCGACGACGGCCCCGATCCCGAAGTGACACCCCATGTCCTCGATCTGCTCGATCGTTACGATGCCCGTGCGACGTTTTTCTGCATCGGCGAACGCGCGCTGCGCTATCCGCACCTTATCGAAGCCATCGTGGCACGCGGCCACAGCGTGGAAAACCACAGTCAGCATCATCGACATTATTTTTCGCTGATGGGGCCGCTCGCGATGCGGCGCGAAATCGCAGCCGCCCAGCGGACGCTGACGGAACTGACCGGCACGACACCGCTCTTCTTTCGCGCGCCGGCCGGGCTGCGCAATCCGTTTCTCGAACCCGCGCTGTGCGGGCTCGGTCTGCAGCTCGCGAGCTGGACGCGGCGCGGATTCGACACGCGCGCGAGCGATGCGGCGCTCGTCGCGGGTCGACTGCTGCGTGGACTCGCGGCGCGCGACATCGTGCTGCTGCACGACGGCAATGCGGCACACGACGCGCAAGGGCGTCCCGTCATCCTCGATGCGCTCGACACCGTCTTGCGCGGCGCGCGCGATGCCGGGCTTTCGTGCATCACGCTGCGCGCGGCGCTCATGAGCGCGCGAGATTCGTCTTCGGCCGCGCAGGCGGCCGGCGCGAAGACCGCTCCCGGTACGCGTTGAGACCATTGGCACTGGCGCAGGCACAGGAATCGAATGCCGTGAACCCACTCGAACTCACCCACTTCACCGCGACGAGCTGTATCGGTCGAGGGCTCGCCCCGACACTGCTGGCGTTGCGCGAGCAACGCAGCGGACTTGCGCCGTGCCGGTTCGACCGTGCCGATCTTCGAACGTGGATCGGGGCAGTCGAAGGAGTCGACGATGCGCCCGTGCGCCACGATCTGCGCGATTTCGATTGCCGCAATCACCGGCTCGCGCAGCTCGGCCTCGAACAAGACGGTTTCGCCGATGCGGTCGCGGCCGCAGTGGCACGTTACGGTGCCGCGCGCATCGGAGTCTTCCTCGGAACAAGCACGTCGGGCATCCTCGAAACCGAGCAGGCCTACCGGCGGCGCGACTCGCAAAGCGGCGCGTTGCCGTCAGACTTTCACTACGCGCAAACGCACAACGTCTACTCGCTCGCGGCATTCGTCCGCGCATACTTCGCGATCAAGGGACCCGCCGTGTCGATTTCGACGGCCTGCTCGTCCGGTGCGAAAGTCTTCGGCTCCGCGCGGCGCATGATGGAAGCGGGATTCATCGACGCGGCCGTCGTCGGCGGGGTGGACTCGCTCTGTTTGACGACGCTCTACGGCTTCAACTCGCTCGAACTGCTCTCGCGCGAACCTTGCCGGCCATTCGATGTCGCCCGCCGCGGCATCTCGATCGGCGAAGCCGCGGCATTCGCGCTGCTCGAACGTCCTCGGAACGCGCGCGACGATGCCGTTTTGCTGCTCGGCATCGGCGAGTCGAGCGACGCCCATCACATGTCGAGTCCCCATCCTGAAGGGCTGGGCGCCCGGCTCGCGATCGAAGGGGCGCTGGCGGAAGCGGGCCTCGCTGCGGCCGACATCGACTACATCAACCTTCACGGCACCGCGACGCCAAGCAACGATGCGGCGGAAAGCCTGGCCGTCAACGCACTGTTCAATGGAACGCCGTGCAGTTCGACCAAAGGCGCGACGGGCCACACGCTAGGTGCGGCCGGTGCGCTCGAGGCGGCGATCTCGGCGCTCGCGCTGCGCCATCGGTTCATGCCCGCCGGCGTCGGCGCGAGCGAGCCCGATCCCGCCTTGAA
>NZ_JBQCDN010000189.1:0-16667 GCF_051961175.1 Trinickia sp.
GGACATGTACCCCGGTATGGCGAAGACGGCCCGCGACGAAGGATTCGACGAAATCGCCAATTGGTTCGAGACACTGGCGAAAGCCGAACGCAGTCACGCGAATCGTTACACGAAAGCGCTCGAGGCATTGTCGGATTAGGCGGCGAGCGGACCCGGGGCGGGCGACCCCGCGCCCTTGCGCGGCGGGCCGTCTCTCGATGGCTGATCGCCCCAGCGCCGCCGTTGCCACGCCGAACCGATGCCCGCTCATGCGCCGTCGCGTCGACTGGCGGCGCTCACCTTACCCATACGGCGCACGTCTGCTGCGCCGCGCATTTTTCATGTCTGCGCGCGTTCGTCGCGAGTGACGCGCGCGGCGTCACGGAGCGACACGCTATGCCCCATAAAGAAGGCAGTCTGGAGGCGCCCACGCGTCATCCGCTCGACTGGCGTTCTCCCGGCTTCTACGATGCCGCGTCCATCGACGCGGAATTGGCCCGCGTGTTCGACATCTGTGCCGGATGCCGCCGCTGCGTATCGTTGTGCGGTGCCTTTCCCTCGCTGTTCGATCTCGTCGACGAAACCGCCAGCGGCGAAGCTCATGATGTCGATCATGCCGCGTTTTCCAAGGTGGTCGATCAGTGCTACCTGTGCGACCTGTGCTACATGACGAAGTGTCCGTACGTACCGCCGCATCCTTGGAACGTCGACTTCCCTCACTTGATGCTGCGTGCAAAGGCCGCTCGATATAAAACGGGCGACGTGGCGCTGCGCGACAAGGTGCTTTCGAATACCGACGCGTTAGGGCACTTCGCCGGCATTCCAATCGTGACGCAGGTGGTCAATGCGGTCAACGAAACGAAGCCCGCGCGCGCGGCGCTGGAGACGACGCTTGGCGTGGACCGTCACGCATGGTTGCCATCGTTCGCACGGCGCAAATTCCGCTCGCATGCGAAGACGTCACCGGCCGCCGCTGTCCAAGACGGGGAACGCACGCCGGGGAAAGTCGCGATTTACGCCACCTGTTACGTCAATTTCAATGAGCCCGGCATCGGCCATGACCTGCTGGCCGTGCTCGAACACAACAACATTCCGTACGTCCTCGTGGATAAAGAGGCTTGCTGCGGCATGCCGCTACTCGAGCAAGGCAACCTCGACGGCGTGGCCGCGAAAAAAGAAAAGAACATCCCCGTGCTCGCCCGTTACGCGCGCGATGGCTATGCCCTGATAGCGGCGATTCCGAGCTGCGTATTGATGTACAAGCAAGAGCTGCCGCTGATGTTTCCGGAGGATGCCGATGTCAAGGCAGTGGCGGAAGCCTTTTGGGATCCCTTCGAATATTTCGTCTCGCGCCATCGCGACGGGCTCTTGAAGACCGACTTCAAGCACGCCCTCGGCACGGTGTCCTATCACGTGCCTTGCCATGGCCGCGTCCAGAATCTCGGCCGTAAAACATATGACGCACTCTCGCTCATACCGGGCACCGAGCTCAAAGTGGTGGAGCGCTGTTCGGGGCATGCCGGCACCTTTGGCGTGAAAAAGGAGTTTCATGCAACCGCCATGCGTATCGGCAAGCCCGTGTTCAAGGCGATGGCGGAGCCTGCGCCTGCCTACATCGCTTCGGATTGCCAGCTCGCGGGGCACCACATCGAACAAGGCATCGCCGAGAGCGGGGCCGCGAACGCGACGCTCTCTCATCCTCTGTCGCTGCTGCGCAAGGCCTACGGTGTCTAACACGCCATCATGTCGATTCTTGCGAGGAAATGTAAATGACCATCTCACGCAATTCCCTATTGACACTTGAGGCGTATGCAAAGATCCGGGACGCTACCCGGGCCCATGTTATCGGACATAAGAAAAAGCGTTGCGTCCAACTGGGCAATCATATGACTTTTTTGTTCGAAGATGAGACAACAATTCGGTATCAGATACAAGAGATGTTGCATATAGAAAAAATTTTCGACGAGCAAGGAATTGCTGCCGAATTAGAGGCGTATTTACCGCTCGTGCCGGACGGCAGCAATCTGAAGGCAACGATGCAGATCGAGTATGAAAACGAGGCGGAGCGCCGCGCGGCACTCGGCCGGCTAATTGGAGTCGAGGACCACGTGTTTATCCGTGTCGGCGACGAGCCAGCCGTCTACGCCGTCGCGGACGAGGACCTGGACCGCGAGAATAGTGAAAAAACTTCCGCTGTCCATTTCTTATGTTTCGAATTGACCGATTCGATGAAGACGGCGCTGCGATCTGGTGCACCGTTGATGTTGGGCTGCGATCATCCTAACTACCCGGTCGAACCGGCCAGCATCGATGAAGTTGTCCGAAAAGCCCTGCTGGCGGACCTCCGATGAATTAGGGTACGTTTGCTCCCCGCAAACGATTGCGCATTTGGTTTATTGCGCGAGATGACAGTTCGACGCGTCGTTACGAGCGGTGAAATCGATTCGGAATCACTTCGTTACATCTACCAGGATTGCGGCCCGCAAAAAATATTCTAATATGGACACCTCTCTGGAATTTAGTTACGGATGCGGTGCCCTCGCGGGTGATCGATATGCACGCCATTTACGCGTGGCATGATTTTTGTTTAGTCCTTGCGATGGTATGCTTTCTGCAATCTTTTCCCATGCATGTCCGGGGCTGTATTTTCTGCTTCAACCGAGGGGCAAAACATACGGCCCGCGTGCGATTCTGATTGGCGGTAACGAGAACAAAACAATTTGTGCAACCTGGCGGTCGCCGAGAATGGGCCATTGTCTCGACGGCCAAGTGTCGCAGCCCGGCCAGGCTGCGGGGAGAAAAACATGTTCTTTGAGGAATTGACCGACGACGAGTGGACTCGCCTGGCGCCGCTGGCGGCCGACGAGCCCATACACCCGCATCGCCGTGGCCGGCCTCGCGCCGAACCGCGCGTCGTGACGAACGCGGTGCTGTGGATCCTGACGACCGGCGAGCGCTGGTCGAAGCTGCCGGCGCGTTACCCGTCCGGGCCCACCTGCCGTCGCCGTTTCGACGACTGGCTCGCGGACGGCACACTGGCGCAGATCGTGGCGATCCTATCCGAATTCGGCCGGACGTTCGCTTACGTGCCGCAGCCCGACGCGGCGACGCAGGTCGCTCCGAAGGCGGCGCCGTTGCCCGCGCCCGAATCGCCGCGCCTGCGCGGCGTGTTCTGGACCAACCCGGAGTCGTGGCACGTGGCCGGCGACGCCGCCGATCCAGGTACCTCGGCCGATGCCAACGGCACGAACGGCCTGAACGGTGCGTGCGCGAATACCGTCCGCCGCGATCTGGCCGTCGTTGCGTCGTCGCGGCGCGCGCCGACGCCCGGTGTCACGCTGCGTGCAGCCGGCGATCGGCCCGGCGAAGCTCCGCTCGTCGATTCGATGACGGTGACGAAGCGTTCCGAAGACTACCGGGACTACGTGATTCACGCGTCCGCTCAGCCGGTTGCCAAGCAGCTCCAGCTCAGCTATCGCGCATCCGCGGAGATCGTCAAGGACGGCCGGCGCGTCGAACGTTCTGGCCTCATCGGTCCACGCTTCGGCGAACATGAAACCGCCGAGTGCTATGCGCTCGAGTGGGCGCGCGATTGGATCGATCGGCACGAGGCGGCCGCGCTGGCTCGCGCCGAGGCCGCCGCCGCCCCGGATACGGCAATCCCGCTTGCCGTGCCCCAAGAGACGCAGAATGCGCCCGAGGCTCAGCCTGAGCTGGCGCCCGCTGCCCTGGCTGCGGCATCGGCTGCCCAGCCCGCACGCATGCTCGATCCGAGCATGATCCGCAGCCGCACCACCGCAGATTGGCTGCTTCATTCGCATGCCGATGGCCGAGGCGATAGCAAGCCGCCCGAGCTGCTATTCCACGCTTGACGCGTAGCGTTGTAAAAACTTCCAAGAGCATCTCGCCGCGCGCTCGCATCGCCTTCCCGGCGGCGAGCGCGAACGGTGCTTTGCGTGCGTCGTTCGTGGGCATTGGAATGAAGAAAGCGGTGCATGTCATCGAGGTTTCATCGAACAACGGGACCAGTGTGACAGGAAGTAAATCGACAAAAAAACTGTAACGCCATCGCGCCGCGCGCCTGCACTGATCCTTGCGCCTGCCACAAAAAAATTCGAAAAGATTGCCAGTCCATGCAAGGACCGAAATTTTTCGGATTTTGCTGCGCTTGCCCTCCGCTTTTTGTTATCGCCTGATGACGGCTTTGTGGGGGGACAAGTGTCTCGCCTCACGTGCGCCTGTCCCACGCCGCTCCATTTCTCGTTGTTCTTTGAAGGGCCACCACCATGAATGTGACCATCATCGGCTGCGGCTACGTCGGCCTCGTTACGGCTGCGTGCCTTGCGGACGTCGGCAACGACGTCTGCTGCTACGACGTCGATCAAGACAAGATCGGTATTCTCGAATCCGGCGGCATTCCGATTCACGAACCGGGCTTGCATGAAATCGTCGCGCGCAACAAGGCGGCAGGCAGGTTGTCGTTCACCACCGATGCACATCGCGCGATGACTCAGCGCGAAACGATCTTTATCGCCGTGGGCACCCCCAGCGGCGAAGACGGCTCGGCAGATTTGCAATACGTGCTGGCCGCCGCTTCCGAAATCGGGCGCCACATCGACGGCTTCACGGTCGTTGTCGACAAGTCGACGGTGCCGGTCGGAACCGCGCGCCGCGTGCGCGAAGCCATTGCGGAACAGCTGGCGCAGCGCGGCGTGGACGCCATGTTTTCGGTCGTGTCGAATCCTGAATTCCTGAAAGAGGGCGCGGCCATCGAGGACTTCACGCGGCCCGAGCGGATCGTCGTGGGCTGCGACGACGACGTCCCCGGCGAACGCGCGCGCGATACGATGAAGCGTCTGTACGCCCCCTACAACCGCAATCGCGATCGCATGCTGTTCATGGACGTCCGCTCGGCGGAGTTCACGAAGTACGCGGCCAACGCGATGCTCGCCACGCGTATTTCGTTCATGAACGAACTCGCGAATCTGGCCGAGCGCGTGGGGGCCGACATCGAAGCGGTGCGGCGCGGTATCGGGTCCGATCCGCGCATCGGCTATCACTTTCTCTATGCCGGCTGCGGGTACGGCGGTTCATGTTTTCCGAAGGACGTGCGCGCGCTGATGCAGACGGCGCACGAGCACGGGCAGTCGCTGCGCATTCTCGATGCGGTGTCCGAGGTCAACGCCGCGCAGAAACAAGTGCTCGTCAGCAAGATCGTCGCGCGTTTCGGCGAAGACCTCAGCGAACGTTCGTTCGGCGTGTGGGGGCTCGCGTTCAAACCGGGCACCGACGACATGCGCGAAGCGCCCAGCCGCGTGTTGATCGCCGCATTGCTCGAACGTGGCGCGCGCGTAGTGGCATTCGACCCGGTCTCGCTGAAGGAGGCGAAGCGCGCGTTTGCAGCCGATCTGCGAGGCGAACCGGAGGCACTGGGGCGCCTGACGCTGGTGGAAGATCAAATGGATGTGGCGGCGAATGCCGACGCGCTCGTCATCATGACGGAATGGAAGGCATTCAAGAGCCCGGACTTCGATAGCCTCAAAGCGCGCTTGAAGCAACCGATCGTCTTCGACGGACGCAATCTCTACGACCCGCTCGCGATGGACGAACTCGGTATCGAGTACCACTCGATCGGGCGTCCTGGCAACGGCCGCGCGTCGACCGACGATGTACTTGCGACGCTCGGCCGCTCGGCCGCCGTCTCGCTCTGACCGGTGAGCGGATTCGGGAGACGTTGAACGCCGGCGGGTTTCGTATCGGCAGGAAACCGCCGGCGGGATTTCCGCATCGGGCGCGCGCGGGGCGACACGTGTATCATCGCCCCCGCGCCGCTCAATACCGAAATTCCCCATTCATACGATGTCAGTTGCCGAACTCAAGCGCCGCCGCACGTTTGCGGTCATTTCCCACCCCGACGCGGGGAAAACCACCCTCACCGAAAAGCTCCTGCTTTTTTCGGGTGCGATCCAAATTGCGGGTACGGTCAAGGGTCGGAAGAGTAATCGCTACGCGACATCCGACTGGATGGAGATCGAGAAGCAGCGCGGCATTTCGGTCGCGAGCTCGGTCATGCAGTTCGAATACGGCGACGCCGTCATCAATCTGCTTGATACTCCGGGGCACGAAGACTTCTCCGAAGACACCTATCGGGTGTTGACTGCCGTTGACGCGGCGGTCATGGTGATCGACGGCGCCAACGGCGTCGAAGCGCAGACGCTGAAGCTGCTCGAAGTGTGCCGCAGCCGCCGCACGCCCATCGTCACGTTCATCAATAAGCTCGACCGTGAAGTGCGGGCGCCGCTCGATCTGCTCGATGAAATCGAGCAGCACCTCGGCGTTTCGGCAGTGCCCTTCACGTGGCCGATCGGGATGGGCAAAGAGTTTCAGGGTGTCTACGACATCATCCGCGATCAGGTGCGCGTCTTCCGTGCGGGCCAGGATACGGCGGGCGGTGCCGTGGAGACGGTTTCGGCACTGGACGACGAAGAGGGCGAACGCCGTTTCGGTTTTGCTTGGAAGAAGGCGAAGGAAGAAATCGATCTGATCTGCGCCGCGACGCCGTCGTTCGATCGCGAGGCGTTCTTGGCGGGCCAGCAGTCGCCCGTACTGTTCGGCTCGGCGATCAATAACTTCGGCGTAAAGGAAATTCTCGACTCGCTGGTGGAGCTTGCGCCACCGCCATCGGCCCGTATGGCCGTGCAGCGGCCCGTGCAGCCCGACGAACCGAAATTCACGGGTGTCGTGTTCAAGGTGCAAGCCAACATGGATTTGGCGCACCGTGACCGGGTGGCATTTATCCGTGTGTGCTCGGGGCGCTTCGAGCGGGGGATGGCGCTCAAGGTTACGCGCTCGGGCAAGACCTTCCGTGCGAACAACGTGGTGACGTTCTTGTCGCAGCGTCGAGAGACGGTGAGCGAAGCCTATCCCGGCGACATCATCGGGATTCCTAACCATGGCACGCTGAGCCTCGGCGATACGTTGACCGAAGGCGAGATGCTTCAATTCGTCGGCCTGCCGTTCTTCGCTCCGGAAATCTTTCAGACGGTCGAAGTCGTGGATCCGATGCGTGCGAAGCAGCTCGGGGAAGCGTTGAAGCAACTCGGCGAAGAAGGCGCCATCCAGGTGTTTCGTCCCGAGTACGGCGGCTCGATCATCCTCGGCGCGGTGGGGCAACTGCAGTTCGAGGTGGTGTCGCACCGGTTGTCCGCCGAGTACAAGGTGGACGTGCGGATTATGCCGGCGCGCTATCGGATGTCGCGCTGGGTGACGTGCGATGATCCCGCCGAACTGCGCCGCTTCACCAATGCGTACGCGGCGCGGATGGCGCTCGACGCGGTCAACGCACCCACGTACCTCGCTTCGCATATTTCGGAGATCGAGGTGGCGCAAAAGGCGTGGCCCAATATCGTCTTTAACGAGCTGCGTGAACATTCGGGTGCGCCGTTTAAGAAGAATATGTGACGATGCAGCAGGAGGCTTCGACGTGACAAAGATGTCTTCGGTCGGGGCGCATGCTCAATGAGCTGAAGACTTCCGTGTGCGAGCGGAACACTGTCAAGGCGGAAAAGACACAGGTCGGATGCCGCCTCAGGCTTTCTCGAGATCAGCTCGCTGTTTCCGGGAAGATGAGTTTGAAGTGTTTGAGGTCCTCTTCGAATGCGTTGCATCGCTTGAGTTGATCTTTCAATAGCTCGCGCGACTGGCCATACTCGAAACTCGAAGTCCATTTCTGGGCGCGCACCATCGACCGGATGAACGGATCTGCGTCCCTGTCATTGGTCAACCGCTTCAACGGAAGCAAGTAGTCCTCGCGGTAGATCGTGGGAATGATGATACGGGAACTGTTCTCCGCGCTGAGCACGCAGTTCATTGCGAGCCGTGCGGTTCGCCCGTTGCCGTCACGAAATGGGTGGACCTCTGTAACGACAAACATGGTCATCAGCGCGCGCGCAACGGGATCACGCAGCGCGCTAACGCGTTCGAAGCCCTCCAGCAGCGTCCCCGGCACTAGTTCGGGGAGTACAAACAGCCTATTTCCTGCTTGGTTTGCCCTTTCTTTCCATTGACCAGGGGTTTTGTCCGTCCTTGTCCAAAAGTACGCATCGGGACTGTCTCGTTGCTGAGTTTTGTCCAAAAACAGCGTGGAAAGGGCATGGTTTGTCCAAAACACACCGTTTTGCCTGTCAAAGTGCTCTCCCGGAAATCCGAGGACCATCGCTGGTGCGACTTCCATGCCGGTCGTTGCCAAAACGTACGGCCAAACGCCTGGAAGCCAACCCGTTGTTTCCGGCGCTTCGGGCAACGCGGTCGGTGCGGTGCCGATTGCGGTCACGCGGACATCGGCCAAGTATCAGGCGCTGCTCGAACAAGGCGCTGCCCACGTGATTGCTTCCGCCGAGGAAGATTTGGCCGCGCGCCTGGATGCGATTGCCGGAGCGCAGGGCGTTCGGGTCGTCGTCGATCCGATCGGCGGCCCCATCTTCGAGCCGCTTACGGCCGCGATGGCCCGCGGCGGCATATTGATCGAATACGGTGGGCTCAGCGCAGAACCCACCCCGTTTCCATTGTTCGCAGTCCTAAGCAAAATGCTGACGTTGCGCGGCTACCTCGTTCACGAACTCATTCGTGATCCTGCGAAATTGAGTGCGGCGAAGGCATTCGTGCTCGACGGACTGGCATCGGGCGCGCTGCGGCCCGTCATTGCGAAGACGTTCGGATTCGACGATATCGTCGCCGCGCATCGGTTCTTGGAATCGAACGAGCAGTTCGGGAAGATCGTCGTGACGGTGTAACAGCGATGATGCGCGGGCGCGTTAGTGCGATCGTGACCCAGACTGCCTGTGAAGGCAGGCGCATGCCGCGCGCCCGGCATGAGGCATTACTTCTTGTTCGAGAAAATCTCGATCGTTCGCGCGGCGACGTGATCGGATGCGGCGCCGATGTCAGCCATCGAGCCGTTCGCTTCGATCGCGCGCCGGACTTCGCCGATGCTGACTTTCGGTACGAGCACCCATTCGGCATCGAGCGCGGACGCAATGGACGCCAATGTCGACGCCTTCGTATCCCCGCGGCCGCGCAGGACAGCCGACAGATTCGGCACGGCCATGCCGATGATCGCACCGATCGCGGCTAGACTCATGCGGCGGTGCGCGCGCAGCGCGGCAAGCTGATCGGTGAAGGTCATCACGTCGCTTTTCTGGTCAGATGTTATGCCGCAATATAACATTTATGCGCATAATGTGGCTCGTTGCGTTGGCCAGGATGCGCATCATCGGCGCGTTTATGCTCCGAGGGTTTGATGGGCATCAAAGGATTGCCGCTTGGGCTACGTACAGTGCCTGGATGGCCTCCGATGTGTCCACGCGCTGGCGCGCGCGTTGCGCCGCGCATTCCAAGCCGCTGCTTATGGTGCTGATCGCGCTCGTGCTCGCCGCAGGCGCGTACGGGGCGTGGCATTGGCCGTCGATCTTCGGAGCGAGTAGCACAGCGTCGCCCATCGTCGTTTCGGGAAACATCGAGGCGCACGAAAGCGTCCTCAGTGTGACTCAGGTGCAAGCGCCGATTGTCTTCCTGCCGTTCGACGAGGGGGCCCGCGTCGCACGTGGCACGGTTTTGGCCCGTCTCGATGATCGAATCTATCGGCGTCAGGTCGAGATCGATCGGGCGAACCTCAACGTGCAGGCGGCGCAGGTCGAAGCGAACCGCAGCACGCTGACGGCGGCGTCCAGCAGTGTCACCAGCGACCGCTTCGATCTGGCGGAAAAGCAGCTCGACTACGCTCGCGCCGAGACGCTCTCCGCGCAGCATGCGGTGTCTCGGCAAGCGCGCGATCTTGCGTTGACCGCGCGCCAGCAATCGGCTGCGCAGCTGGCACATGACCAAGCGCTCGTCGATGCAGCGCGCAACGGCGTCGCGCTGGCAACGGCTAACGTCGATGCAGCGCGCGCTAAGCTGGCGCTCGACGAGACGATGCTGTCATACACGGAGCTGCGCGCGCCGTTCGACGGCGTAATCGCCGTGCGTGAGGGGGAACTCGGCCAACTGGCAGGGCCCGGCGTCGCGATCTTTACGATCGACGAACTCGATCATGTGTGGCTGCGCGCGTACGTCAACGAGCCCGATATCGGCCGGATTCGGTTGGGCGAGGCGGTGGACGTCGCCACGGATGCTTATCCGCACAGGCGTTATCGGGGCCGTGTGAGCTTCATTTCACCGCAAGCGGAGTTCACGCCGAAGACGGTTGAGACGCACGCGCAACGCGTGACGCTCGTCTACCGCATTCGAATCGATATCGACAATCCGACTCATGAACTGCTGCCGGGCATGCCGGCCGATGCGTCGATTGCGGCGCGCGCGAGCGGGCAATGAGCGAGGCAGCGATCGTCATCGAGCACGTCGCGCGGCGCTTCGGCGCGCTCGAGGCCGTGCGCGGCGCGACGCTCACCGTCGAACGCGGGGAGATTTTCGGGCTGGTGGGTCCCGACGGTGCCGGTAAAACGACGCTGATGCGTATGCTCGCCGGTGTGCTGCGTCCCGATTCCGGGCGCATCACGCTCGAAGGGATCGACGTCGCGGCGGATCCCGAACGTGCGAAAACGGCGCTCGGCTACATGCCACAGCGCTTCGGTTTATACGAGGATCTGACGGTCGACGAAAACGCCTTCTTTTACGGCGAACTGTTCGACGTACCGCGCGCCGAGTATCGCGAGCGCGTGACGCGGCTGCTCGGTGCCGCCGGATTGGCCGCGTTCGGGCGCCGGCTGGCGGGCCAACTATCGGGTGGGATGAAACAAAAGCTCGGGTTGGTCTGCGCGCTGATCCACACGCCGAAGGTGCTGCTGCTCGACGAGCCGACGACGGGCGTCGATCCCGTTTCACGGCGCGATTTCTGGGCGCTTCTTTACCAACTGCGCGAGCAGGGCGTGACGATCGTCATGTCGACGGCCTACATGGACGAAGCGCAGCGATGTTCAAGGCTGGCGTTGCTGCATGCCGGCGAGGTGCGCGAATGTGCGACACCGGCCGCGCTCAAACGCCGCCTGCCGGGCGCACTGCTCGCCATCGCCGGCAGCGATCCGCGTGCTATTCGCGACGCCTTGGCCGATGCGCCCGGCGTGCAAGGCACCCTGCTGATGGGCGACCGCGTGCATGTGCGCGTCGACGACGGCGGCTTGCGCGGGCCAGAACTCGAGGCAAGGCTCGCCGAGCGCGCGCTCGCGCATGCTCCCTTCGAGACGGTTGAGCCCGGGATCGAGGATGTATTCGTCGCACTTGTCGGAGGCGCTGCATGAGCGCGCCCGCGCCTCCAGGGACAGGACCGTTGCCACCTTCGGCTGAAGCGCAGGGCCGGGAGAGCGTCATAGTGGCGCGAGGCCTCACCAAGCGCTTCGGCACATTCACGGCCGTCGACGGCCTCGATCTGACGATCGCCAAGGGCGAGGTTGTCGGATTCATCGGGCCGAACGGCGCGGGCAAATCCACGACGATACGCATGCTGTGCGCGCTGCTGGCGCCGAGTGCCGGCAGTGCGTCGGTTGCCGGCTTCGACGTGGCGCGCGAACCCGAGATAGTGCGTACTCACATCGGCTACATGTCGCAGAAATTCTCGCTGTATGGCGATCTGACTTGCCGCGAGAATCTGCGCTTTTTCGCGGGCCTGTACCGGGTGCCGCAGGCCGTCCTGGCCGATCGGATCCGCTTTGCCATCGAGATGGCCGGCATCGAAGGACGCGAGGATACGCTCGTGAGAATGCTGGCTGGCGGCTGGCGCCAGCGGCTCGCACTCGGCTGCGCGATCTTGCATCGGCCGCCCGTGCTGTTTCTCGACGAACCGACTTCAGGCGTCGAACCGCAGGCGCGCCGCCGATTTTGGGATCTGATTCATGAGCTGGCTGGCGACGGCGTCACGGTGCTCGTTTCCACGCACTACATGGACGAGGCCGAGTATTGCAACCGCATCGCGCTGATCAATGCGGGGCGGCTCATCATCGTCGGCAGCCCGAACGAGCTGCGCGGCGAGCAGTTGGGCGGGGTGCTGTACGAATGCGAATGCGCCACGCTCGGTGAAGCCGTTGCCGCGTTGCGCGAGGCGCCGGGCGTCATCGATGCCGCGATCT
This sequence comes from Trinickia sp., assembly GCF_051961175.1. Taxonomy (GTDB): domain Bacteria; phylum Pseudomonadota; class Gammaproteobacteria; order Burkholderiales; family Burkholderiaceae; genus Trinickia. The sequence goes on from NZ_JBQCDN010000189.1 coordinate 12,096, forward strand.
TCGGCGACAAGCTGCATGTCCTGTTGGCCGACACCGCCGAAATACCGGTCGCCTCGACCGTCGCGGCTTTGCCCGCTTGGCTTGCGAATAGAGGCATCGAGACGGGCGCTTTCGTGCCGATCCGCCCGGGTCTCGAAGATGTCTTCGTGCAGCTCGTCGCGCGCACGCGGGCCAAGGGGGCAACGTGAACGGCTCGATGCGTCGGGAGGGCGTATGAAGCCGCGCCGTCTGCTCGCCATTGCGTACAAGGAAGCGCTGCAGATTTGGCGCGATCCGCGCAGCCTCGCGATTGCGCTGCTGATGCCGCTGATGCAGATGCTGCTGCTCGGCTACGGCGTGAGCCTCGATATACGGAAGGTGCCGTTGTGCGTATTCGACCAAGCACATAGCCAGGCGAGCCGCGAACTCGTGGACCGTTTCGTCGCATCGGGATGGTTCGCGCCGCAGCGCGCGCTGAACAGCGACTTCGGCGTGCGCGAGGCGATCGATCACGGGCGTTGCGCCGGCGTCGTGACGATCCCGATCAATTTCACGCGCGTGCTGACGACGACCGGCGTGGCGCAGGTGCAGACCGTATTCGATGCGACCGACACGAATACGACGAACATTGCCATCGGCTACGCAAAAGGCGTCATCGCCCGCACGACGGCCGATTTCGAAGCGCGCTGGGTGGCCGATCATGGAACGATCGCCCCCACCGTCGGGACCGTCGATCTGGAGCCGCGCGTTTGGTACAACGAGGGGCTCGACAGCCGCAACTTCATCATCCCGGGTGTCGTGGCCGTGATCCTCGCGCTCGTCGGCGCGCAGTTGACATCACTGACGGTGGCGCGCGAATGGGAGCGCGGCACGATGGAACAGTTGATTTCGACGCCGGTCACGGCGCTCGAGCTCATGCTCGGCAAGCTCGTTCCTTACTTCGCGATTGGGTTTGCCGATGCGGTGTTCTGCCTCGTGGGTGCGGTCTATTGGTTCCATGTGCCGTTTCGCGGCAGCCTGCTTACGCTGGCGGGGACGACGGGGCTTTTCACGCTCGTCGTGCTCGGCCTCGGTTATCTGATGTCGGTGCGTATTCGGAGCCAGCTTGGCGCGAGCCAAGTCGCGTTGCTGTTGACGATGTTGCCGACAACACTGCTCTCGGGCTACACCTTTGCCATCGAACAGATGCCGGCACCGATCCGGGCCATCACGCTGCTGGTCTACGCCCGCTATTACGTGACGATCTTGCGTTCGGTGTTCCTCAAGGGCAGTACGCTGGCCGACCTTGTGGCGCCCGTCATTGCGCTGACGATGTATGCGCTGATCATCGGCTGGCTCAGCGTGCGGGCGTTTCGCAAGCATCTCGATTGATAGTGGAGATAGCGGAGCCGACGATGTTCGAACGTGTGTACGCGATGCTCGTCAAAGAGTTTCTCGAATTGAAGCGAGATAAGGGGGCGATCTTTCGTATCGTCATCCCCCTTGTTTTGCAGGTGTTCATCTACGGCTATGCCGCGACGTTCACCGTCAGCCACGTTTCGACGGCCGTGCTCGATTTGGATCGAAGCCAAGCGAGCCGTGACCTCATTGCTCGGTTCACGGCCAACGGCCGCTTCGATATCGTCGATGTCGCGCGCTCGCAGCGCGAGATCGCGCACGAACTCGATGCGGGGCGCGCGGTGGTCGCCGTCGTCGTGCATGCAGGCTTCGCACAGGCGCTCGGCAACGGCGCGGGCGCGCCGTTGCAAGTGCTCGTCGACGGTACGAATTCCAATACCGCATTGATCGCGCTCGGTTACGTCAGCACCATCGTGGCGCAGTATCAAAGCGACTGGCGCGCGGCGGCTTGGCCTACGCACGCGGGAGCGGCACGGCCGACGATCGCCGTCTCGCTGCAGGAACGGCCGTGGTTCAACGAGGGGCTCGACGATCGATGGTTTTTCATTCCGGGCGTGGTAGGGACGCTCACGCTGCTCCAAGTGGTGAGCCTGACGGCGTTCGCGGTCGTGCGCGAACGCGAAGTCGGCACGCTCGAGCAAATCATGGTGAGCCCGATTCGGCCAGTGGAATTCATTCTCGGCAAGACGGTGCCATCGTTCTTGATCGGCTTGGGGGACGTCGTGCTCGTTACGGCGCTGGGCGTTGCCTGGTTCGGTGTGCCGTTCATCGGCAGCGCGTTCGTGATGATGATCGGCGTCGTGTTGTTCTTGTTGTCGGTTATCGGCCTGGGACTGTTGTTGTCGACGTTTTCGCGCACGCAGCAGCAAGCCTTCGCGCTCAACTTCTTTCTCATCAACCCGATTTTTATTTTGTCGGGGTTCGCGTTTCCGATTCCCGCAATGCCGGCGGTGCTGCAATGGCTGACGTACCTCAATCCGCTGCGGTATTTTCTTGTCGTATTGCGAGCGGTGTTTTTGAAGGGCGTCGGGTTCGAAGCGCTGTGGCCGCAGTTCGCTGCCATGGCGGTTCTCGCTATTGCGATGCTCACCGCGAGCGTGCTTCGTTTCCGGAAGTCGCTCGACTGATGATTGCGGGCAGGCAGGGCCTGGTTGCATCGCCTATCCTTCTGATCGACCTCTTCCCAACGTTCTTCCGTAAGGGTGCGCAGCTATGACCGTTCGCAACCTCGATAGGCTGTTCCGGCCGACATCGATCGCTGTCGTCGGTGCATCGGTTCGGGCCGAAAGCGTCGGCGCGAAGGTATGGCGCCGCGTGCGGGCCGGTGGCTTCGAAGGGCCCGTGTGGCCCGTCAACCCGAAGTACGCCGAACTCGATGGATGCACCGTGTTCTCCGATGTCGCCGATCTGCTCGAAGCGCCTTGCGTTGCGCTGATCTGCACGCCTAGCCATACCTGGCCCGACATCGTCGGGAAGCTGGGGCGGCTCGGCACACGAGCGGCCATCATCGTCAGCGATACGAAGCGTGGGGCGAAGTCGGCTTCGTTGGCACGGGCGTTGGAGGCGGCCAAGCCATACTTGTTGCGGATCGTTGGACCGGGCAGCCTCGGCGTCGTGACGCCCGCGCTCAATGCACATTTGGGTGCGCCGTCGTCGACGGTCAAAAGAGGTGGTGTGGCGTGGGTCTCGCAGTCGAATGCGTTGACGAATGCGGTGCTCGGTTGGGCCCAGGCGCGCGGATTGGGGTTTTCGCACGCGATTGCGTTGGGCGGAGAGGCCGACGTCGATGCGGGCGACGTGCTCGATTATCTGGCCAGCGACCCAGGCACGCGTGCGATTTTGCTCGAACTATCCGTCGTGCGGGCAGCGCGGAAATTCATGTCGGCGGCCCGCGCGGCCGCGCGCAATAAGCCGGTGCTCGTGCTGCGCACGGGCCGTGGCGATCCGGCCGATCCGCTCTACGCTGCGGCGTTCAGGCGGGCCGGGATGGTGCGGGTCGAATCGCTCGACGATTTGATCGATGAAATCGAAACGCTTGGTGTCGGCCGGGTGGCCGCGAGTTCGACGGCCACGCTCATCACGAGCGACCGCGGCGTTGCGGCCTTGGCAAGCGATGCCTTCGCGCAAGCGGACACCACGCTCGCGGATTGGCCGGACGCAGCGGTGGCGTCGATCGTATCGGCATTGCCTGCCGTGGTTGAGCCCGGAAATCCACTCGTGCTCGGCAATGACGCTAAGGCCGAGGATTTCGGCACGGCGCTTGAAGCGCTCGCGCCGCACCGCGAGACGGGCACCGCGTTTGTCGTACATGCGTCGACGTTGAGCGCGCCCGTCGCCGACGTGGCACGCGTGTTGATCGAGCGGCAGCGCTTCGCCTATCGCGGGCTGCTGACTTGTTTCTTCGGTGGAGTGGACGAGCAAACGCGCGATGCCCTGCGTGCACATGGGATCGCCGTGCACTCGACGCCGCATCGGCTCGCGCGCGCGTTCGCGCGTCTCGTCGATTACCGGCTTAGCCGCGAACTGCTGATGGAGACCCCACAGGGCTTGCCCGCGCAGGTTCCGGCTTCGATCAAGGCCGCGCAGGAGCAGGCTAAGACAGCGCTTGAATCGGGACGCACGGCGCTGATAGGCGAGGACGCCGCACAGTTGCTGCGTGGATTTGGCTTGCAGGTGGCCGACGATCGGCCGACGGCCACGCTCGCTTCGGGCGAGGGAGACGGCGAGGGCATTGGGCACATTGTCGATGTCGCCGTGCGGTTGCGCGACGACGCCGATTTCGGCCCCGTTTTCGAATTCGCCGCGCCGGCAATCGATGGGTTGTGGGCCCCGTTCATGGCGTATGGTTTGCTGCCGCTCAATCCCGTCCTCGCGCGCGAGATCGTCTCGCGCTCGCCGTACGCCATGCTCGCCCCGATCGGGCTGGTACTCGATGCATTGACGGCGTTATCGGAGGCGGTGTGCTGCGTCGAACAGATCGTCGGTTTCACGGCCTTGCTGCGGGTGACACGCACGCAGGTACAGCTGGTCGATCCACGCATCACGCTTGGGCCTGTGCGTGGGCGGTTGGCGATCGTGCCGTATCCCCGGCAGTTGGAGGAGACGATCGATTGGCACGGCGAGCGCTTGACCATTCGGCCCATTCGACCCGAAGACGAAGCGGCCCATAGCGCCTTGATTGCCGCGATGACGGCC
>NZ_JBQCDN010000190.1:0-24142 GCF_051961175.1 Trinickia sp.
TTGCGCTCGTTGCGGGATGTTCGACCTACGACAGCCTCACGCAGCGCGTCGCTCAGAGCATTACGCCGTATCGCATCACCATCGTGCAAGGCAACTTCGTCTCGAAGGAAGCCGCCTCGAAGATGCGTGTGGGCATGAGTCGGGACGAGGTCAAGGCGGCGCTCGGTACGCCGCTCTTGACGGACATGTTCCATGACGAGCGCTGGGATTACGTCTTCTACTTCAAGCGCGGTTCCACAGCGGTGGTGCAGCAGCGCAATTTCGTCGTCAACTTCAAGGACGATCACGTCGTGAGTTGGTCGGGCGGAGAGGATCTTCCTTCCGAACTCGAACTGCTCGCCGATATCGACGGCGACCGCCACGGGAAGAAGGCGAAAGCCGCGGCCTTGTCAGCTGCGAGCGCGTCGGCCGAGTCGTCGGCGGCCGCTGCGCAGCCGGCCAGCGGCGCGGCGCAAGCGGGCGCGAGCGGGCAGGGCGCTGAAGCGGCCAATGCCGAAGCGGCGCAAGCGGCGAATCGTGCGACGAATCAAGTGCCCGCCACGCCTGCGCGACCGGCCGTGCGCTCGGGTGCACCATCGACGAACGGGGTGCCCAGCGCGACGCCGCAGTTCCAGTTCCATCGCCAGCCGCAGCCGTCCTCGCCCGATCAAAGCAATCCGGTGGGCCCGGCAGGCACGCAGTCGCGCAACGGTGGGGCGAGCGGACAGTCGGTCTCGTCCTCGCAGCCGGCGGCATCGAACGCGGGCGGTTGATCGTTCGAGGGTTCATGGGCCGTCCGTGCTTGAGTTCCGCACGCACGGTCTCCCGGGCGGGCCGAGCGCGAGGTGCGCCGCCCGCTCTTTGTTTTTTCGCGGTGCTTGCGAGTGCCGCTGGCCGGCCTTGCAACGGTTGGCCCATCACTGAAAAGAAGGGGCATGTTGCCGATGAAGATCGCCATCGCAGGGGCGTCGGGCCGAATGGGCCGGATGCTGATCGAAGCCGTCCTGAACGATCCCGACGCGACGCTCGCCGGCGCGCTCGATCGCCCGGGCGCACCGCAGCTCGGTGAAGATGCCGGCGCGTTCCTCGGACAGCGAACCGGTGTCGTCCTGAGCGACGATATCGACCGCGTATTGAGCGAGGCCGACTGCCTGATCGATTTCACGCGCCCCGAGGGCACGATGGTGCATATCGAGGCGGCGTTGCGGCACGGCACGAAACTCGTGATCGGCACGACGGGCATGACCGAAGCGGAGCGCGACGCGGTGCATGCGGCGGCCCAGCGGATCGGTATCGTCTTCGCCGCGAACATGAGCGTGGGCGTGAACGTCACGCTGAAGCTGCTGGAATTCGCCGCCCGGCATTTCGCCACCGGCTACGACATCGAAATCATCGAGGCGCATCATCGGCATAAAGTCGATGCGCCATCGGGCACGGCACTCGCCATGGGCGAGGCGGTGGCGGGTGCGCTCGGCCGCGATCTGAAAGACTGCGCGGTCTACGAGCGTTACGGCGTCACGGGCGAGCGCGATCCGTCGACAATCGGCTTCTCGGCGATTCGCGGCGGCGATATCGTGGGCGACCACACGGTGCTGTTCGCTGGCACCGGCGAGCGGATCGAGATCACCCATAAATCCTCGAGCCGCGTCTCCTACGCGCAGGGCGCGTTGCGCGCCGCGCATTTCCTCGCCTCCCGCGGGGCCGGCCTGTTCGACATGCAGGACGTGCTCGGGTTGCGCTGATCCTGCCGCACGCGCCGGCGCTTCCCGCTCGCTTACGGATTCGGATACGCATGGAAAACACGGGCATCGTTCACTATCTGCAATCGGGCGACGCGCTCACGCACGCCGTTGCCTATGTGCTGCTGGCCATGTCGATCGCGAGCTGGTGCTTTTTGATCGTCAAAGGCTGGATGCTCGGGCGAGCGAAGCGGCAAGGGCCGCGCGCCGTTGCGCTGTTCTGGCAATCGTCGAACTTATCCGAGGGGGTGCTCGCGCTTCGCGGCGCCGATCGCGAACATGTTTTTGTCCCGTTGGCGCTGGCGGCGTTGGCGGCTTCCGAGGTGCACGCGCCGTCCGCCATGCTCGCGCGCGTCGAGCGCAGCGAACGTGTGCTGCGTGCGCTGCGCGAGGCGCTGCTCGCCTCGCAGCGGCGCATTGAATTCGGGCAGGTGCTGCTCGCCTCGATCGGCAGTACCGCCCCGTTCGTCGGCTTGCTCGGGACGGTATGGGGCATCTATCACGCGCTCGGCAGCATTGCCGCGAGCGGGCAGGCGATGATCGAGAATGTCGCCGGGCCCGTCGGCGAAGCGCTGATCATGACGGCGTTCGGCCTCGTCGTGGCCATTCCGGCCGTGTTGGCGTACAACGTGCTCGGCCGCATGCAGCGGCAGCTTTCCGAGGAGCTCGACGGCTTCGCCCATGATCTGCATGCGTACGTGTGCGCGCCGGATACGCAGGAACGGGGCGTGGGCATCGCGGCTTCATCGGCGCAAGCCCTGTCGGTCCCGCGTGGCATGACGTCCGCGCAGGCGCAGGCAGGCACGCACACCGGTGAGCCCACGCATCAGACGGGTGCCTGATCCAGGCATCCGCGATAGATAGCGCGAGCGTTCGAGCGAGGAGACGATCATGGCATTCGGCGGATTCGATAAAGCGCGTTCGGCTGCGCCGATGGCCGATATCAACATGACGCCGCTCATCGACGTCATGCTCGTTCTGCTCGTCATCTTCATCATCACGGCGCCGCTGTTCACGCACGCGATTCGGCTCGATTTGCCAAAGGCGGCTTCTGCGCCGGCCCCGCAAACGCCGAAGACGATCACGTTGTCGATCGACGACGCCGGCCGGCTTTATTGGGACGCCCAGCCACTCACGCTCGACGCGTTGCGTGCGCGCCTTGCCCAGGCGGGCAAGACTGTGCCGCCGCCCGAGCTTCATCTGCGCGCATCGCGCGCCACACGCTACGACGTGATCGCGCAGGTCATGAGCGCCGCGCAGCAGGCGGGGCTCGATCGAATCGGGTTCGTCACCGACCCGCCGCGCTCTGGTTCGCCATCGGGCGCGGACTTGTCGCCCGCCGCGCCTGACGTCAAGCCGTCACCCCAGCCTTAACACCGCGGCCGCATGCGGCTTGCGCTCACGCGGGCGGTATAATCGACCTTTTCCCCATTTGCGGGTAAAACGCGTTTCGACGTTTCGCCGCGCCCGCGTCGCAAGGCGCCACGACAGCCCAGCCCGAACCACCGCCATGCAAGAAAAATATTTACCCGCCGACATCGAAGCCGCCGCCCAGGCAGAATGGCGCGCGTCCAACGCCTACCGTACGGCCGAAATCGCCGGCAAGCCGAAGTTCTATTGCGTCTCGATGCTGCCGTATCCGTCGGGCAAGCTGCACATGGGGCACGTGCGCAACTACACGATCAACGACGTCATGTACCGCTATCTGCGGATGAACGGCCATAACGTGTTGATGCCGATGGGCTGGGACGCCTTCGGCATGCCCGCCGAAAACGCGGCGATGGCCAATGGCGTGCCGCCGGCGAAATGGACCTACGACAACATCGCCTACATGAAGGGGCAGATGCAGTCGATCGGCCTCGCGATCGACTGGTCGCGCGAAGTCGCCACCTGCGATCCAAAGTACTACAAGTGGAATCAGTGGCTGTTCTTGAAGATGCTCGAAAAGGGCATCGTCTACAAGAAGACGGGCACGGTGAATTGGGATCCCATCGATCAGACGGTGCTCGCGAACGAGCAAGTCATCGACGGCCGCGGCTGGCGTTCGGGCGCGCCCGTCGAAAAGCGCGAGATCCCGATGTACTACATGCGGATCACGCAGTACGCCGATGAACTGCTGAACGATCTCGACGGTCTCGGCTGGCCCGAGCGCGTCAAGGTCATGCAGCAGAACTGGATCGGCAAGAGCTTCGGCGTGAATTTCGGCTTCCCGTACGAACTCGACGGCGAGCGCAAGCTGCTGCGCGTGTTTACGACGCGCGCCGATACGATCATGGGTGTCACGTTCTGCGCGATCGCGGCCGAGCATCCGCTCGCCGCGCGTCTGGCGCAAGGCAGGCCCGAACTGCAGGCGTTCATCGACGAATGCCGGCACGGCGGCGTGGCCGAGGCAGAAATCGCCACGATGGAAAAGAAGGGCATGGCGACGGGCTTTTACGTCACGCACCCGCTCACGCAAGCGCAAGTCGAAGTGTGGATCGGCAACTATGTGCTGATGAGCTACGGCGAAGGCGCGGTCATGGGCGTGCCTGCGCACGACGAGCGCGACTTCGCGTTCGCGAAGAATTACGGTTTGCCGATCAAGCAGGTGATTGAGGGGGCAGAAGTACGCGCACATCGAGATGCGCTCGCAAAGGGCGTTGCAAGCGCCAACGACGTCACGAAAGATCCAGTCGAAGGAGCCGATCGGGGGCTGCTTAAAACGAGCCTTGATCAGTGGGAATTCACCACGGACAGGTGGCAGGATTGGTACGGAAGCAAAGAGTTCGGCGTTTGCGTTAATTCCGGTAAGTACGATGGTCTGAACTACGCGCAGGCCGTCGATGCCATCGCGGCCGATCTGAAAGCGCTCGGTCTCGGCGACAAGCAAGTCACCTGGCGCCTGCGCGACTGGGGCATTTCGCGCCAGCGCTATTGGGGCACGCCGATCCCGATCATCCACTGCGCGGCCTGTGGCGACGTGCCGGTGCCCGAGCAGGATTTGCCCGTCGTGCTGCCCGAAGATCTCGTGCCGGACGGCACGGGCAATCCGCTCGCGAAGTCGGCGGCCTTCGTGAACTGCGCGTGTCCGACGTGCGGTGCGCCCGCCAAGCGCGAGACGGACACGATGGATACATTCGTCGATTCGTCCTGGTACTTCTCGCGCTACACGTGCCCTGACGCGGAGACGATGGTCGATGCGCGCACCGATTACTGGATGCCGATGGATCAATACATCGGCGGTATCGAACATGCGATCTTGCACTTGCTCTATTCGCGCTTCTGGACGAAGGTGATGCGCGACATGGGGCTCATCAAGTTCGGCGAGCCCGCGAAGAACCTGCTCACGCAAGGCATGGTGCTCAACGAAACGTTCTATCGCGAAGACGCCTCGGGCAAGAAGACGTGGTACAACCCGGCCGACGTCACGGTGGCGCATGACGACAAGGGACGCCCCGTGGGCGCGACGCACAACGCCGATGGGCAGCCGGTCGTGCTGGGCGGCATCGAGAAGATGTCGAAGTCGAAGAACAACGGCGTCGATCCGCAACTGCTGATCGATCAATACGGCGCCGATACGGCGCGCCTGTTCACGATGTTCGCGGCACCGCCCGAGCAGCAGCTCGAATGGTCGGGTTCGGGTGTCGAAGGCGCGAGCCGCTTTTTGCGCCGCGTGTGGGCGTTCGGGCATGCCAATCAAGCCGAGCTCGTCGCACGCGAAACGTTCGATCCGGCTCAGCTCGCGCAGGCCGACAAGACCTTGCGCCGCGAAATCTACAGTGTGCTGAAGCAGGCCGATTTCGACTACCAGCGGCTGCAGTACAACACGGTCGTCTCCGCCACGATGAAGATGCTCAACGCGCTCGAAGACGCCAAACTCGCGCGCCCGAGCGTGCTGCGCGAATGCTATGGCGTCTTGCTGCGCGTGCTGTACCCGGTGGTGCCGCATGTGACGCACGCGCTGTGGCAGACGCTGGGGTTCGTCGACGAATTCGGCACGCTGCTCGACGCACCGTGGCCGAAGGTCGACGAGCAAGCGCTCGAGCAAGCCGAGATCGAACTCGTGCTGCAGGTGAACGGCAAGGTGCGGGGCGCGGTGACGGTCGCCAAGGAGGCGTCGCGGGAAGTGATCGAGGCGGCGGCGCTCGCCCATGAGATGGTTGCCCGGTTCAGCGAAGGCAAGGCCCCGAAGAAGATCATCGTCGTGCCGGGCCGGCTCGTGAACGTCGTCGTCTAAAGGCGCAGCGCGCGGCACGATCGTTGCCGTGCGCCGATTCAATCAAGGAGCCAATGTGATTCGCCGATCGTTTTTAGCGCTGGTGTGCAGCACGACCCTGCTCGCAGCGTGCGGGTTTCAGCTGCGCGGCCAGCAAGACTACGCCTTCAAGCGGCTCGCAATCGTAGGCGCGGCGCCGGCTGTCGCTGCGCGTTTGACGCGGATGATTGAAGGCGGCAGCGATACGGTTGTCGTCAAGTCGCCTGAGAATGCCGATGCCGTTCTGACGGTCAGCGAAGGACGCGGCCAGTCGGTGCTGACGCTGAATCTCGCGGGCGCGGCCGAAGAATATGCGCTCACCTACTCGCTCAATTATTCGCTCGCCGGCGTCGATGGCACGCTCTTGATTGCGCCAAGCTCGATCGTGCTGAATCGGGCTATGACGTATAGCGTCACCTATGCGCTGGCGAAAGGACAGGAGTCGGAGCTGCTCTACGCGGATATGCAGAACGACGCAGTCGATCAGCTGACGCGCCGGCTTTCCACGGTTCATTCGCTGCATCCTGCGCCGGGGCAGCAGACACCCGGCGTCGCGCCGCGTGCGCCGTTGCCTCCGCCGCCCCTCTGATCGGCTTTTTGCGCCAGCAGGATCCGCTGCCCATGCAATTGCGACTCGACGCGCTCGACGCGCATCTCACGAAAACGCTCGCCGGCTTGTACGTCGTGTTTGGGGACGAGCATTTGCTTGCCCAGGAGGCGTGCGACCGGATTCGTGCCGCCGCGCGCGCGGCGGGATTCACCGAGCGCAACGTGTTCACGGTCGAACGCAGCTTCGATTGGAGTTCGCTGTTGGGCGCGACGCAATCGATGTCGCTCTTCGGCGAGCGCCAGCTGATCGAATTGCGGATCCCCTCGGGTAAGCCGGGCAAGGAAGGCGCCGACGCGCTCAAAGCGCTGGCTGCTGCCGACAATCCTGATGTGTTGACGCTTGTCACGCTGCCGCGGCTCGACGCCGCGACGCAAAAATCCGCGTGGTTCACGGCGCTGTCCGAGCGCGGTGTCGCGCTGCGGATCGATCCCGTCGAGCGCGCGCAATTGCCGAACTGGGTCGCGCAGCGCCTCGCCCAGCAAGGCCAGCGCGTCGCACCGGGAGAAGATGGCCGGCGCGCACTGCAGTTCATCGCGGAGCGTGTCGAAGGCAATCTGCTCGCAGCTCATCAAGAGATTCAGAAGCTGGGCCTGCTGTATCCGCAGGGCGTCCTGACATTCGAGCAAGTGCATGACGCCGTGCTCAACGTCGCCCGCTACGATGTCTTCAAACTGAACGAGGCGATGCTGGCCGGCGATGTCGGCCGGCTTTCGCGGATGCTCGACGGTTTGAAGGGAGAGGGCGAAGCTGCGGTGCTGGTGCTGTGGGCGCTCACCGAGGAGCTTCGTACGCTGCTGAAAATCAAGCGCGGGACGGCAGCCGGCAAGCCGCTCGCCATGCTGCTGCGGGAAAACCGCGTCTGGGGGCCGCGCGAGCGGCTCGTCGGGCCCGCGCTGTCGCGCGTCACGGAGCCGCTGCTCGAGGAAGGGCTCGCGCTTGCCGCGGCGCTCGACCGGCAGGTGAAGGGCCTCACGGGCACTGCGCCCGGTAGCCGCCGCCGCGTGGCATTGCCGCCCGATCCGTGGGAAGGTTTGTTCGAACTTGCCGCGCTCGTCGCGGCGCCGGGTAAGCGTGCGCCCGCACGCGCAAGTGGCGCCTGACGGCTTACAATCGAAACGTCGGCCGTGGCGCCATCGCCACAGCGCCGCACCTTGGCGCCGCGAGCGCCACGAACGGGATGGATGATGGAAATCGACGAGTACATGACCGCTATCGGCCGCCGCGCGCGCGCCGCTTCGCGCGCGATGGCGCGTGCCGCCACGGCAACCAAGAACGACGCCCTCAATGCGATTGCTCACGCGATCGAACGCGATCAGGCGCGGCTCAAGGAAGCGAACGCGCGCGATGTGGCCAGGGCGCGCGAGAAGGGGATGGACGCGGCGTTCGTCGATCGTTTGACGCTGTCCGATAAGGCGCTCGCGACGATGATCGAAGGGCTGCGGCAAGTGGCCGCATTGTCCGATCCGATCGGCGAGATCGGTAACCTCAAATATCGGCCGAGCGGGATCCAGGTGGGGCAGATGCGGGTCCCGCTGGGCGTGATCGGCATCATTTACGAATCGCGTCCGAACGTGACGATCGATGCCGCGGCGCTCTGCTTGAAGTCGGGCAATGCGGCGATCCTGCGTGGCGGCTCCGAAGCGTTGGAGTCGAACACGGCGCTTGCCGCGCTGATCGGCGAGGGACTGGCGCATGCGGGGTTGCCGCGCGATGCCGTGCAAGTGGTTGAAACCGCCGATCGCGCTGCCGTTGGCAAACTCGTGACGATGACCGAGTACGTCGACGTGATCGTGCCGCGCGGTGGCAAAAGCCTGATTGCCCGGCTCATGCAGGAAGCGCGCGTGCCGATGATCAAGCATCTCGACGGCATTTGCCACGTCTATATCGACGACCGCGCCGATTTGTGCAAAGCGCTGGCCGTCTGCGATAACGCGAAGACGCATCGCTACGGCACCTGCAATACGATGGAGACGCTGCTCGTCGCACGCGGTATTGCGCACGCCGCGCTGCCGCCGCTTGCGCGCGTCTATCGCGACAAGGGCGTCGAGCTGCGTGTGGATGCACAAGCGCGCAAGGCGCTCGAGGCTACGCCGTGGAGCAGCGACGCGCCCGCGCTCGCGCTTGTCGACGCTACCGAGGAAGACTGGCGCACCGAGTATCTGGCGCCGGTGCTCGCGATCAAGGTCGTCGACGGCATCGATGCGGCGATCGAGCACATCAACACGTACGGCTCCGCGCATACCGACGCGATCATCACCGAAGATCACGATCGCGCGATGCGGTTTTTGCGCGAAGTCGATTCGGCGAGTGTCATGGTGAACGCATCCACGCGTTTCGCGGACGGCTTCGAGTACGGGCTCGGTGCAGAAATCGGCATCTCGAACGACAAGCTGCACGCGCGCGGGCCCGTAGGATTGGAGGGGCTGACGTCACTCAAGTACGTCGTGCTCGGGCACGGCGAAGTGCGGCAGTAAACCGGCGCAGCGGGCGGCGCGGAGCCGATACGGTCTCGGCGCCGTGCCGTTCTTCTTATCCCTCCGAACCCTTCGAAAAACGCACGACAACGTGCGACGACACCCACCGATGCTCTGGCTCAAAACTTTTCACATCGTTTTTGTGGCCTCCTGGTTTGCGGGGCTCTTCTACCTCCCGCGCATTTTCGTGAACCTCGCCATGGAGCGCGAGCCGGCCGTCGTGGTCCGTCTGCTGACGATGGCGCGCAAGCTGTATCGCTTCATGTCGGTCATCGCCGTCGTGGCGCTCGCTTGCGGGTTGGGGCTGTGGCTCGGCTACGGGATCGGGCAAGGGCAGGGGTGGCTTCACGCGAAACTCGGCATCGTGGTGTTGCTGATCGCCTATCACGCTTATTGCGGCCGCCTGCTGGCGGCATTCGAGCGCGGCGAGAACCGCCGCTCCGATCGGTGGTATCGCCTGTTCAACGAGCTACCCGTTCTCGGCCTGATCGCGGCCGTGGCGCTCGTCGTCGTCAAGCCGTTCTAGTGCCCTGTCCCGCGCCATGCTCCGTGTGAACGCATCGAGTATTTCCTTCGTCGCATGCCTCGCGCCCGGCCTTTCTGGTAGCCAGCCCTAAAAAGGATTGTTCAGGGGAACGTGCCTTTCCGGGCGCATTGCCGCGTCGTTCGCCGTTGCAATAGAATAGCTACGGCTATTGCGCCTCCTTCTCGCACTGCGCCCGGAACGGCACGTTCGCAAGCCTGGAATTAGCGTGAACAGGCCCTAGTCTTCTTCCGCTGGCAGCGGTGCCGCTGCGATTCGCCGTTGCGTGATCGCCTTCTTGGCCCGCCCGAGCTTGTCGACAAGTTCGGGCCCGCGTGCCAGCGCGACGCCCACGGCGAGAATGTCGCCGATCGCCAGATGCGAGACACGCGATGTCATAGGCGAAAAAATATCGGTCTCTTCCGCCACATTGGCAAACAGGCTGACCGTCGCGAGCTGCGCCAGCGGCGAACTGCTGTGCGTGATGGCGATGACTTTCGCCCCGCAAGCCAGCGCCGAGCGCGCCGCTTCGACGATATCGCGCGTGCGCCCCGTGTTCGAAATCGCGACGACCACATCTCCCTCGCCCAGCAGCGCCGCCGACATCGTATAGGTGTGCGGATCGGCATAGGCCACGCTCGGGATGCCGAGCCGGAAGAATTTGTGCTGGATATCTTGCGCCGCGATGCCTGAGCCCCCCGCTCCATAGAACTCGATGCGCGATGCGTGCGAGAGCAGGTCGATCGCCTTGGCGACGCTGCGTGCCGACAAGCTGTTTCGCACTTCGATCAATGCCCCGATCGTGCGATCGAACACCTTGGCGACGACACCCGGCGCCGGTTCGTCGGGCCGGACGTCGCGATAGACCGACGGCAGCCCCGGCGCGATGCTTTGCGCAAGCCGGATCTTGAATTCGCGGAAGCCGCCGCAGCCCAGGGCCTGACAAAACCGTGCGATGGTCGGCTGGCTCACCCCGACGCGCTGGGCGAGATCGGTCATGGCCAGATCGAGCACTTCGCGCGGCGCGTCCAGCACGTAGTCGGCCAATTTGCGTTCGGAGGGGCGCAACTGGGCGCGCATCGATTCGATTCGGGCAAGCATCTCGGAAAGCTCCGCCAAGCGGGTGTATCGTGTTCTATCGATGGCGGTAGTATGAGCGTTGGCGTGTAGAAAATCTACATGTATTTGCTACCGATCGTGCCGCAAGGCCTGTAACTCGTGGGGCATATTGGGGTTGTCGATAAGGCAATTGCGGCTGATTAGCATTGCTGTCATGTAGTTTTTCTACTAAACTTGGCTCCCAAATTCGCGCTGAGTGGCCTCGCGCTGCCACGTGCCACCCGATCGGCGTTTGTTCGCCGTCTTTCAGGAAGGAGCGTCTCCCCATGGTTTCGCCGCATCCCACGCTGACCGAAGTCACGCGCCGTATCGTCGAGCGCAGCCGTCCCACCCGCTCCGCCTATCTCGCGCGGATCGATGCCGCGCAAGGGCGGTTTCCGGCGCGCGGCACGCTATCGTGCGCCAATCTCGCGCACGGGTTCGCCGGCCTCGAAGGCAACGACAAACTTGCCATCAAGGCGATGCGCGAGCCGAACATCGGCATCGTGTCCTCCTACAACGAGATGCTGTCGGCGCATGCGCCGTACCGGGATTTCCCGGACATCATCAAGCGTGCCGCCCGTGAAAGCGGCGGCGTGGCGCAATTCGCGGGCGGCGTGCCGGCGATGTGCGATGGCGTCACGCAGGGCAACGCCGGTATGGAGCTGTCGTTGTTTTCGCGCGAGGTCATCGCGATGAGCACGGCGGTCGCGCTCACTCACAACATGTTCGATGCGGCCTTGTGCCTCGGCGTATGCGACAAGATCGTGCCGGGCTTGCTGATCGGCGCACTCCAGTTCGGGCACCTGCCGACGATCTTCGTGCCGGCCGGTCCGATGACGAGCGGGCTGTCGAACGACGAGAAAGCCAAGATCCGCCAGCAGTTCGCCACGGGCCAGGTGGGGCGGGACGCGTTGCTCGAGGCGGAATCGGCCGCCTACCACGGGCACGGCACGTGCACGTTCTACGGCACCGCGAACAGCAATCAAATGCTCATGGAAGTCATGGGGCTGCATTTGCCGGGTTCGGCGTTCGTGCACCCGCATACGCCGCTGCGCGACGCGCTGACGGCCGCCAGCGCGCGCCGCGTGCTCGATCTGACGGTCGAGCGCGGGCAATACACGCCGATCGGCCATGTCGTCGACGAAAAAGCCGTGGTCAACGGCATCGTTGCGCTGCTGGCGACGGGCGGTTCGACCAATCACACGCTGCATCTTGTGGCGATCGCGCGGGCGGCCGGCATCATCATCGACTGGGACGATTTCGATGCGCTCTCGCAAGCGGTGCCGCTGCTCGCGAAGATCTATCCGAACGGCAAGGCCGACGTGAACCACTACCACGCGGCCGGCGGCATGGCATTCCTGATCCGTAACCTGCTCGAAGGCGGCCTGCTGCATGAGGACGTGACGACGGTCATGGGCAAAGGGCTCGCGCGCTATACGGAAGAGCCGCGCCTGGTGGATGGCCAGCTCGCGTGGGTGCCCGGGCCCGAGCAAAGCGGCGATGCGAAGGTGCTGCGCCCGATCGGCGATCCCTTCCAGCCCGATGGCGGCCTGCGCCTCATGCAAGGCAAGCTCGGCCGCGGCGTCATCAAGATTTCGGCGGTCGCGCCCGAACATCGCACGGTGCGCGCGCAAGCGCTCGTCTTCGATTCGCAGGAGGCCGTGCAGGCCGCGTTCGATAAGGGCGAACTCAAGCGCGACTTCGTTGCGGTGGTGCGATTCCAGGGTGCGCGCGCGAACGGCATGCCCGAACTGCATCGTTTGACGCCGCTGCTTGGCGTCCTGCAAGACCAGGGCTTTCACGTCGCGCTCGTCACGGACGGACGCATGTCCGGTGCGTCGGGCAAGGTGCCCGCCGTCATCCACGTCTCGCCCGAAGCGCTGCTCGCCGGCCCGCTAGGCAAGGTGCGCGACGGCGATACGATTGTCATCGATGCCGAACGCGGCATCCTCGACGTCGAAATCGACGCAAGCGAATGGAACACTCGCGCGGTGGAAGCACCCAAGCATCAAGCGGAAAACGAAGTCGGCTTCGGCCGCGAATTGTTCGGCGTCTTTCGAGCGGCCGCCGCGCCGGCCGAAATGGGCGCCTCGGTGTTCGGGCCGCTCGTAGGCGAGCCGGCCGAGCGTCAGATCCATGCAACCAAGCAATAAGGAGTCCGGCATGAAAAAGGTTGAAGACATCGTCCGCCTCGGTCCCGTCATTCCGGTACTGGCCTTCGAGACGGTCGAGCAGGGCGAACACGTCTCGCGCGCGCTCCATGCGGGCGGCGTCAAGGTGCTCGAGATTACGCTGCGTACACCGGCCGGTATCGGCGCAATCGAACGGGCCGCGCAGCTTTCGCCCGACATCGTCGTCGGTGTCGGCACGATCACGAAACCGGAGCACTGTGCGCAGGCCAAGAAGGCGGGCGCGCAGTTCGGCGTGTCGCCCGGCCTGACCAAGGATATTCATCAGGCCGCGGTGGATGCCGGTCTGCCGCTGCTGCCCGGCGTCGCCACGCCGAGCGACATCCTGCTTGCGCTCGAGCTCGGCTATGAAACGGTCAAGTTCTTCCCGGCACAGCAAGCGGGTGGCATTCCGATGCTGCAAGCGCTCTACGGGCCGTTCCCGGCGCTCAAGTTCTGCCCGACAGGCGGGATCACGACTGAAACGGCGCCGAGCTTCCTCGCATTGCCGAACGTCGTGTGCGTCGGTGGTTCCTGGTTGACCCCGAAAGCCGCGTTGGCGGCGCAGAACTGGGATGAGGTGACGCGCCTCGCCCGGGCCGCATCGGAACTGGCGGCTCATCAGCACTGATGGATCAGAATGCGGCGCCGGTCTTCGCCGGCGCCGCGGCGGCGCATGTCGCGCCGTCGTGCCACGTATCGGCCCTGGCCCGCCGAATACGGGTTTCCGTTGGTGGAACCGGTTCTATCGAGCCACCACGACGCCGGTTAGAATGCTGCGACAATGCGTGCGCGCGGCAAGGCTTGCACGGTTCGTGCACGTATCCCTCTCCGTTTCAAAACAAGTAAAGGAGACATTTCATGGGATCGGTCCACGGTGGCCTCTTGCTGCTTTATGCATTGATCGCGATTGCGGCGCTCATCTTGCTGATCGCGCGGTACAAGGTCTACCCGTTTCTGGTCCTGATTGTCGTTTCCTTGCTGCTTGGGCTCGCGGCCGGTATGCCCGTGGGCAGCATCGTCAAATCGTTCGAAGCCGGCAACGGCGGCACGCTGGGTCATATCGCGATCGTGGTCGGCCTCGGCACGATGCTCGGCAAGATGATGGCCGAGTCCGGCGGGGCGGAGCAGGTCGCCACGACGTTGATTCGCTGGTTCGGAGAAAAGTACATTCATTGGGCGATGATGTTCGTGGCGATCATCGTCGGCTTGCCCGTTTTCTTTGAAGTGGGCTTCGTGCTCTTGATCCCGATTGCGTTCAACGTCGCCAGGCGCACGGGCAAATCGCTGCTGCTGATCGGCTTGCCGATGGTCGCGGGCCTGTCGGTCGTGCACGGCTTGATCCCGCCGCATCCCGCCGCGCTGTTGGCCGTGCAGGCGTATGGCGCGGATATCGGTAAGACGATCGCATACGGCCTCATCGTGGGCATCCCCACGGCGATCGTCGCGGGGCCGCTGTTCGCGCTGCTCGTCCATCGGTACGTGAAGCTGCCGGAGACCAATCCGCTCGCCGAGCAGTTCGTCGAATCGGGCGATCGCGCCGTTTCGCGCCGGCGCGAGCTGCCCAGTTTCGGCATCACGTTGTTCACGATTTTGCTGCCCGTATTGCTGATGCTGATCGGCAGCTGGGCGGATCTGGTGTTCGCGCCGAAGTCGGTTCCGAATGACTTGTTGCGCTTTGTCGGTAACGCGGATGTCGCGTTGCTGATTTCCGTACTCGTGAGCTTCTGGACGTTCGGTGCGCAGCGCGGCTTCACGCGTGAACAGATCCAAAAATTCTGTGGCGAATGCCTTGCGCCGATTGCCGGGATTACGCTGATCGTCGGCGCGGGCGGCGGGTTCGGCGGCGTGCTGCGGGACAGCGGGGTCTCTCAGCAGATTGTCGCCGTTGCCACGCAGGCACACCTTTCTCCGCTGCTGTTCGGCTGGTTCGTGGCTGCGCTGATTCGTCTGGCCACGGGCTCGGCCACGGTCGCCATGACGACGGCGTGCGGGATCGTCGCGCCGATCGCCAAGGCCGGTGCGATTCACGTTCAGCCTGAATTGCTGGTGTTGGCCACGGGCTCCGGTTCGTTGATTTTCTCGCACGTGAACGACGGCGGTTTCTGGCTGATCAAAGAGTATTTCGGTATGACGGTCGGGCAGACCTTCAAGACGTGGTCGCTCTGCGAGACGATCATTTCGCTGCTCGGTCTCGGGCTGACCTTCGCGCTCGCGGCGGTCTTTTAGGTCTTTTAGGTCTTTTAGGTCTTATAGGTCTTATCGGTCTTTCAGATCCTTTAGGAACGGCAATGATTCTGATCGTGATGGGCGTCTCGGGCGCCGGCAAGACACGTATCGGCGAACTTCTCGCCGAGCGCCTGGGGTGCAGCTTCGTGGACGGCGACGAGTTTCACAGCGCCGCGAACAAGGAAAAGATGGCGCAAGGCATCGCGCTGACGGACGAGGATCGCTGGCCCTGGCTGGCGGCCATTCGCGCGGCGATCGAGGCCAAAGTGCGCGCGGGGCAGTCACTGATCGTGGGCTGCTCGTCGCTCAAGCGCGCGTATCGCGACGTATTGCGCGGCGGCGCGCAGGGCGATGGCATCGTGCGCTTCGTGTACTTGAAGGGATCGTTCGAGCTGTTGCACGAACGCCTTGCCACGCGCGGCCGGCACTTCTTCAACCCGGCGTTGCTGCAGAGCCAGCTCGACACGCTCGAGGAGCCGGGCGAGGACGAGGCGATTACCGTTGGCATCGAGCTCGCGCCCGAGGCGATCGTCGATGAGGTCGTGGCCAAGCTCGATTAACGCTGGTGCTGCTCGTGTAGGCGTAAGCAGAGTCTGAGCGGGAATGTCCCGTTGCCGTCGACGGGACCAGGTGGGCGATTGAATTGAATACCGCTGGCAAAAAAAAACGCGCCATCGACGGCGCGTTTTTGCGTTCTGTTGAACGGCCTTAAGCGATCCGCTTCGCCAATTCAACGGCCTTGCCCGTGTACGAGGCGGGCGTCATGTTCATCAGCAGCGCCTTCGCATCGTCGGGAATCGCGAGCGTGGCGATGAACTGCTGCAGCGCCTCGCGCGTGATGCCTTTGCCGCGCGTCAGCTCTTTGAGCTGTTCATACGGGTTTTCGATACCGAAGCGGCGCATGACCGTTTGCACGGGCTCGGCCAGCACCTCCCAGCAGCCGTCGAGATCTTCGTTCAGGCGGGACGGATTGACTTCGAGTTTGTCCAGGCCGCGGATCAGCGCGTCATAGGCGAGCAGCGAGTAGCCCAGCGCGACGCCCATGTTGCGCAGGACCGTGGAATCGGTCAGGTCGCGCTGCCAGCGCGAAACCGGCAGCTTGTCGGCCAGATGGCGCAGCGTGGCGTTCGCGAGACCGAGGTTGCCTTCCGAGTTTTCGAAGTCGATGGGGTTGACCTTGTGCGGCATCGTCGACGAACCGATTTCCCCCGCTTTCGTCTTTTGCTTGAAATAGCCGAGCGAGATGTAGCCCCAGACGTCGCGGTCGAGATCGAGCAGGATCGTGTTGGCGCGCGCGCACGCATCGAACAGCTCGGCCATGTAGTCGTGCGGTTCGATTTGAATCGTGTACGGATTGAACGTGAGCTTCAGGCGCTGTTCGATGACGTTGCGCGAGAACGCCTCCCAATCGAAGCTCGGATAGGCCGACAGATGCGCGTTGAAGTTGCCCACCGCGCCGTTCATCTTGCCGAGGATTTCCACTTTCGCGATGCGCTCGATCGCGCGCGCGAGGCGTGCGGCGACGTTCGCGATTTCCTTGCCGAGCGTGGTGGGGCTGGCCGGCTGCCCGTGCGTGCGGGAGAGCATCGGCTGTTCCGCATGCGCATGCGCGAGCGCAACGAGGCGGCCGTGCACCGAGCGCAGGGCCGGCAGGATCACGTGCTCGCGCGCACCGGCCAACATGAGGCCGTGCGACGTGTTGTTGATGTCCTCCGACGTGCAGGCGAAATGGATGAATTCGCTGGCGCGCTCGAGTTCAGGCTGTCCCTTGACCGATTCCTTGAGCCAGTATTCGACGGCTTTGACATCGTGATTCGTGACGCGCTCGATTTCCTTGATGCGCGCGGCATCGTGCGCGGAAAAGCGGGCCACGAGATCGAGCAGGAACGTTTCGGCCGCTTCCGAGAAGCGCGGCATCTCGGCGAAGCCGGCTTGCGAGAGCGCGATGAGCCAATGGACTTCCACTGTCACGCGATGGCGCATGAACGCGGCTTCGGAGAGCCAGTCGCGCAGCGCTTCGGTTTTGGCGGCATAGCGGCCGTCGAGCGGCGAGAGGGCGGTGAGGGCAAACAGCGTTTCGGCGCGGGTATCGGACATGATCGGGCGTCGCGCTCGAAGGCGCGGATTCGGGTGCAAGGGGAGAACCGGTGATTTTACCACCTGCGGGGTCCCGCTTTGCCGGAGCTTGGCGGGGCCCCCTTCGCGCCCGATAGCGCCTTAGGGGACGAGGCACCCTAAGGCGCACACCCGGATGGCGTCAATCGCTGGCCGTGGCTGCACGGGCGATCGAAGCCGTCGCGCCGCCCTGCGCGGCCTCGACGGCGGCAACGGCCGGCGCCGCCCAGACGAGCCATTGCGCGCGCAGCACAAGGATCGCAACGCATGCGCAAGCCGCAATCGCGCCAAACGTCGCGAAGCCCATCTGATAGCTGCCCGTGCTTTCCTTGGCGATGCCCATAACCACGGGCAGATAGAATCCGCCGATACCGCCGGCTGCGCCGATCACACCCGAAAGCAGCCCGGTCTTGCCTTTCCAGCGATGCGGCACGAGCTGGAACGTGGCACCGTTGCCGAGGCCGAACGCGAGATACAAGCAGACGAGTATCGCGATACCGCCCCCGAGCGGCGGCATCCAGGCGGCGAATGCGAGATCGGCCACCGAGATCGCCGCGAGCAGGCCCGTGAGGGCACGCACGCCCGTGATTCGATCGGCGAGGTAACCGCCCATCGGGCGCACGATCGCGCCGAGGAAAGCCAGCAGCGACATAAACAGGCCCGCTTCGAGCTTGGGCATCTGATAGAGCGTCGTGAGCAGCAGCGTGACGTACGACGACATCCCGACGAAGCCTCCGAACGTGACGCTGTACACGAGCATCAATACCCAGGTATCGCGTTCGGCGAGCACGGCACGATAGCGCGCCGGCAACAGGGCGATCGCGCCGGCGGCACCGAGCACCGGCAACAGCAGTACGCCCGTGCGGCCCGGCCCGAAGACGCCCGCATGGACGGCGAGCACGAGAACAATCAGCCCCACGAGCATCGTCACGAAGCTCGCGAGCGCGCGTCCGACGCTGCCGGACTTCTCGCCGCGATCGTCGCCCCACGCGAACAACGCCAGGCCTGCGATCGCGAGCAGCGGCAGCGCGGCGGCCGTGGCGTATTGCCAGCCGAGCACATCGGCCACCCGCGGGAACAAGAAGCCGTCCAGAACGGCGCCGATATTGCCGGCGGCGGCCAGACCCAGCACCAGGCCCTGGACCTTCGGCGGGTAGCTGCTGCCGGCCATCGGCAGCGCAACGGCGAAGCTCGCGCCGCCGACACCGAGGAATACGCCGAGCACGAGCAAGAGCGTGTAGGAGGGCGCGGCCGGCAGCAGCGGCAACACGATTGCGGGCACGGCCGAGAGCAGGACGCCCATGAGCGCGACGCGCCGGCCGTTCGCCGACTGATAGAGGTTGCCGAGCGCCACGCGCAAAATCGCGGCCGACAGCACCGGCACAGCCACGAGGAAGCCCTGCTGCGCGGCTGTCATCGGGATGCTCTTGCCGATGAACGGCGCGAGCGGGCCGTACAGGACCCACACCGTAAAGCCGGTGTCGAAGTAGAGAAAGCATGCGAGAAGCGAGCGCCAGTTGCCGCTCCTTAGTGCATGTTGCAGGTTCTTCATAATCGTCCTCGCGTTGAATGCCGGATGTATCGTCGGATGAATCGTCAGGTGCCATGAGCGCCACGGCGCCTGCCGGCGTCACGCGACGGCCGAATAACGCAAGGGCTATGCCATGCCCGTCATCGCCGCGCGGGGCGGCGGGCGCAGCGTGACGTGGCGTGCTCGGTCGAGGGAATTTCGAGGGCGCGGCGAAAGCGGCATGTCGGCCACCGCCAGAGCCAACGCACTCGCATCGCGCCAAGCGGGCACCCCCAAAGTGCCGGGCGCGCGTGATTGGTGCGTTGCACCAACGTTGCCATGAACGGAACCGGGAGAGGGGGCGGCTGCGTCGCGGCGCCGCGGCGCATAGAGGCCGCGAGGCACCCCGGTACAATGCGAGCGTCGCTTTTTCGCTCGGCTTGTCCGGCCCGCCCCCGCATGGAACTCAAATGGCTCGAAGATTTCGTTTCGCTCGCTGAGACGCGCAGCTTCAGCCGTTCGGCTGAGCTCCGGCATGTGACGCAGCCCGCGTTTTCACGCCGTATCCAAGCGCTTGAAGCGTGGCTCGGCACCGAGCTCATCGACCGGTCGGTCTATCCGACGCGGCTCACGCAGGCGGGGGAAGTGTTTCGCGAGCAGGCGCTGGCGATGCTCTCGCACATGCACGAATCGCGGATATTGCTGCGCGGGCAAGCGGGCGCGCCGGCCGCCACGATCGAGTTCGCCGTGCCGCACACGCTGTCGCTCACGTATTTTCCGAAGTGGCTGCAGCGGATCGAGGCAAAGATGGGTCCGATCCATACGCGGCTGCGCGCGCTGAACGTCCACGACGCGGTGCTCTCGCTCGTGGAAGGCGGCTGCGATCTCGTGATGGGCTACCACCACCCGAGCCATCCGGTCGCGCTCGATCCCGGCCGTTACGACATGCTGACGCTCGGCTTCGAGCCGATCAGTCCGTTTTCGGCACCGGGCCGCGTCGGCCGCGCGCGCTACTTGTTGCCGGGCACCCCCGATGCACCCGTTCCGTATCTGTCGTACACGCCGAACGCGTACCTCGGACGCATGACGGAGGTGATCGTGGCGAACGCGCCCGAGCGGTTGTGTCTGGACCGGATCTACGAAACGGACATGGCCGAGGCGCTCAAGGCGATGGCGCTGGCTGGACACGGCGTCGCCTTCTTGCCGCACAGCGCCGTCGAAGATGCCGTTGCCGAGGGCGCGCTGATCCGTCTTGACCGCGGGGCTTCGCGCGGGCACAGCGCCGATCGCTTCACGTTGACGATGGAAATCCGCTTGTACCGCGACAAGCTCGCAAGCAACGCCGATGATCCGCGCCAAGAACTCGTGCGCCGCTTATGGCAGGTCGTCGCCGACGAGCTGGGCGTCAAGCGGGATTGAACACGGGCGCTTGACCGCCGTTCTCCGTTCCTCCGGCGACCCGGCCGGGTCGTTGCGGGACCGCGCCGCCGCAGACTCATGGTTCGGTATCCGACGTTATGCAAGAAATGCATAATGGGATGATCAAACGGCATTGGATTTCAGAAAGGGCTTTTTTCACAATGGCGCACATTCTGTGACCGTTGGAGTGTCCATGTCCTCGCAATTGCAGTCCACCACGTCTGCACAATCGATCCCCTCGTACCTTCATGCCGACGATCTCGGCCCGTGGGGAAACTATCTGCGTCAAGTCGATCGCGTCGCGCCGTACCTCGGGTCCGCGTCGCGTTGGCTCGAAACACTCAAGCGTCCAAAGCGCATCTTGATCGTCGACGTGCCCATCGAACTCGATAACGGCACCGTGGCGCACTTCGAAGGCTATCGCGTTCAGCACAACGTCTCGCGCGGTCCCGGCAAGGGCGGCGTGCGTTACCACCAGGATGTCACGCTCTCCGAAGTGATGGCGCTGTCGGCCTGGATGTCGGTGAAGAATGCGGCCGTGAACGTACCGTACGGCGGCGCGAAGGGCGGTATCCGCGTCGATCCGCGCAAGCTCTCGCGCGGCGAGCTCGAGCGCGTCACGCGGCGCTACACGAGCGAGATCGGCATCATCATCGGACCGAACACGGACATTCCCGCGCCTGACGTCAACACGAACGAGCAGATCATGGCGTGGATGATGGACACGTACTCGATGAACCAGGGCCAAACGGCCACGGGCGTCGTGACGGGCAAGCCGATTGCGTTGGGCGGCTCGCTGGGCCGCCGCGAAGCGACGGGCCGCGGCGTGTTCGTCGTCGGCACGGAAGCGGCGCGCCGCGTGGGTCTCGATATTCAAGGCGCACGCATTGCAGTGCAAGGTTTCGGTAACGTGGGCGGTATCGCTGCGCGTCTGTTCCAGGAAGCGGGCGCGAAGGTGGTCGCGGTGCAAGACCACACGGGTTCGCTCTACAAGTCGAGCGGCATCGATGCGGCGGCCCTGCTCGAGCACGTGGCGAACACGGGTGGCGTGGGCGGCTTCAAGGATGCCGACCCGCTGGCGAATGACGAATTCTGGACGATCGAAACCGACATCCTGATCCCCGCCGCGCTCGAAAACCAGATCACGGAAAAGAACGCGAGCAAGATCAAGACGAAGATCATTGTCGAAGGCGCGAACGGCCCGACCACGACCGCTGCGGACGACATCCTGCACGACAAGGGCGTGTTGATCATCCCCGACGTCGTGGCCAACGCCGGTGGCGTGACGGTGTCGTACTTCGAGTGGGTGCAGGACTTCTCGAGCTTCTTCTGGACCGAAGACGAAATCAATCAGCGCCTCGAGCGCGTCATGCGCGAAGCGTTCAACGCCGTGTGGCAAGTCGCGAGCGAGAACAAGGTATCGATGCGGACGGCGGCATTTATCGTTGCATGTAAGCGGATTTTGATGGCGCGCGAAATGCGTGGCCTGTATCCCTGATTCCCTATTCGCCACAAGCGAAACGGGTTTGACTTGCCGGTGCGCCCTTCACGGCGCGGCCGGCTTCCCCTGGGCGGGCGGCACCAATAAGGTGTCGCCCGCTTTTTAATTCCGTCCCATGCAGCCCTGCGATTTCGCCTCGCCATTTGCCATCCGCGTATCATGCGAAGGCTTCGCCGGCACGGGAACCGCCGGTGTACGTTTTGGTTTCGGCAAAGGGATCACCGGATGATTTCGATCAAGCATGTTTCGAAGTGGTACGGCACGTTTCAAGTGCTGTCCGATTGCACAACGGAAGTCGCGAAGGGCGAAGTGGTCGTCGTGTGCGGGCCGTCGGGCTCCGGCAAGTCGACGCTCATCAAGACCGTGAACGGTCTCGAGCCGTTTCAGGAAGGCGAGATCATCGTCGATGGCCAGCCGCTGCACGACAAGCAGACGAACCTTTCCAAGCTGCGCGCGAAAGTGGGCATGGTGTTCCAGCATTTCGAGCTGTTTCCGCACCTGTCGATCATGGACAACCTCACGCTCGCGCAAATCAAAGTGCTCGGCCGTTCCAAGGACGAAGCCGCGGATAAGGGCTTGGCGCTGCTCGATCGAGTCGGCCTTAAAGGGCAAGCCGATAAATTCCCGGCGCAGCTATCGGGTGGTCAGCAGCAACGCGTGGCCATCGCGCGGGCGCTGTCGATGGATCCGGTCGCGATGCTGTTCGACGAACCCACTTCCGCGCTCGATCCCGAAATGATCAACGAAGTGCTCGACGTGATGGTCGAACTCGCGCAGGAAGGGATGACGATGATGTGCGTGACGCACGAGATGGGGTTTGCGAAGAAGGTCGCGCACCGCGTCATCTTCATGGACCGCGGGCTCATCGTCGAGGACGATCACAAGGACGCCTTCTTTGCGAATCCGAAGTCGGACCGCGCGAAAGAGTTTCTGGCGAAGATCCTGCACTGAGCGCGCGGGTAGGCCTGGCACTTGGCCCCCTGGACTCAGCATGAGCAGGCATGAGCTAAGCACCGCGCAAGATATGGCCGGCGGCGACAGCCGGGGAATGCGTGGATCGGCAGCCTACGACTCGAACGCCGCGATATCGTCAGCGTCGGCTGGCAATGCCGGGGATGCTGCAGAGGCCGGGCGCAGCGAAGCCGAGGCACTGGGATCGCAGGCCGGGTTGCGCGCTTTCTCGAGCACGGCCGGCGGCACCGGAATGTGCGCGCGTGCCGCCACCTCGCCATCCTGAAACATCAACAGATCGCCGGGCGCGAACGCCGTCCAGATCTCATCGTCGGTGAGCGGCTGCGTGGCGATGACGGCCACGCGATCCTCCGGCGTCGTGTACTGCGCGAAGTCGATCGACATATCGGCGTCGATCAAATGCGCCGTCGAAAACGGCCAGCGCCGCACGATGTAGTGCAAATGCGTGGAGCAGTGAGCAAAAAGCGCTTGCCCGTTCGACATCAGGAAATTGAAGACGCCGTGGTCCGTGATGTCGCGCGTGAGTGCGGCGAGCGCATCGAACAGTTCCTGCAAGGGGGGCTGCGCGCCCGGAAAAGCGCGGCGCAAACCTTGCATCAGCGCGCAATAGGCGAGTTCGCTATCGGTCGTGCCCACGGGCTGATAGACGCCAGTCAGCTCGGGCCGATAGCCCTGCAAATCGCCGTTATGCGCGAAGATCCAATGCCGGCCCCACAGCTCGCGCATGAACGGATGGCAGTTTTCCAGGAGGATATGGCCCTGTGTTGCTTTGCGGATGTGCGCGATCGTGTTCTTCGATTTGATCGGGTAGCGCTTGACCATCTCGGCGATCGGCGAGGTGGCCGACGATTGATGGTCGATGAACAGCCGGCAGGCTTTGTCTTCGAAGAAGGCGATGCCCCAGCCGTCGGCGTGATGATCGGTGATGCCGCCACGCGCAGCAAAGCCGGTGAAGGAGAACGTGACGTCCGTCGGCGCGGCGCAGTTCATTCCGAGGAGTTGGCACATTTTACGGCTGGCGGAGCGTGTGAACGGGCGGGTCCGTTTCGCGAACCCGCTACAATATGTTTTTTCGAAGCATATACCGAGCCGCCGGCTGAAAAAAGCGAAATCCGCGCGCGCCCCTGCGCGTCCGTTGCGGTTTTTCCACGATGGCTGCTCGTCCGGCTTCGACTAACGGTGTCCACTTCCCATCGCCGGGCGGCTGTTTCGCGCCGGCCCTCTTGCCAGATTGTCGCCATGACCGTTTCCGCATCGCTCCCGAACGCCGCCCAATCGAGCGGCGCGCCTTCCTCGCTCACCCTGGCCCGTCCTGACGACTGGCATTTGCATTTGCGCGACGGCGAAATGCTGGGCGCCGTGTTGCCGCATACCGTTCGCCAGTTCGGCCGCGCGATCGTCATGCCGAACCTGAAGCCGCCCGTCACCACCGTCGATGCCGCACGGGCCTATCGCGAGCGCATCCTGGCGGCGGTGCCGGTCGGCACGGCGTTCGAGCCGTTGATGACCCTTTATCTCACCGACAACACCCCGCCCGACGAGATCCGCCGTGCGCGCGAAAGCGGGTT
>NZ_JBQCDN010000191.1:0-7466 GCF_051961175.1 Trinickia sp.
AGTTGATCGAATATGCCCGGGCAAACGGGCTCGCGCATCGTGCGATGAGCAGTGAGCCGCCGCGACAACCGGAGGGGGAGGCGGAATACGGCTTGATATGAAGGATGAACGGGCGTGAAGCGGTGAGGCGCGCGCGGGCAAGAACCGCCCACGCGCACATCTGAACTGAAGTGCTCGCTTACTGCGGCGTGGCAGTCGCGCCGCCGTGCGCGGCCGACCACTCGGCCGGCGCATTCAGGAACTTCTCGACTTCGTCGAGCGGTTTGGTATCGAAGTAGCCCGACGCCTTCGCCACGCGCAGGACATCCCACCAGGTTGCCAGCGCGTGCAAATCGACATCGATGTCTTTCAGCACCGACACGCTTTCCTTGAAGATGTTGTAGTGGAACAGCACGAAGCAGTGGTTCACGCGCGCGCCCGCGGTGCGCAGCGCGTTCACGAAGTTGATCTTGCTGCGGCTGTCGGTCGTCAGATCTTCGACGAGCAGCACGCGCGAGCCTTCCTCGAGGTTGCCTTCGATTTGCGCGTTGCGGCCGAAACCCTTCGGCTTCTTCCTCACGTATTGCATCGGCAGCATCATGCGGTCGGCGATCCAGGCGGCGAACGGAATGCCGGCCGTTTCACCGCCGGCCACGGCGTCGATCTGCTCGTAGCCGACATCGCGCAAGATGGTGGCTTCGGCCATTTCCATGAGGCCGCGGCGCACGCGCGGGTACGAAATCAGCTTGCGGCAGTCGATATAGACCGGGCTCGCCCAGCCGGACGTGAAAATGAACGGCTTCTCGGCGTTGAAGTGCACCGCTTGTACTTCGAGCAGAATCTTGGCGGTCGTGTCGGAGATCGTTTGGCGATCGAAGCCTGTCATGGGCAAAATCCTTCGGAATGATGGCGTGTGGTGCCGTATGGTGCATATGGCGGGCGGATGGCCCTCGGGCAGCAGGCTGGTTTGCTGCGCGCGTAGGCGGGTATTTTACCCGAGTTCCGCGGCTCGGCCTCTGGCAACGGAGATTAGGGGGTGTACACTAGGCGCCCCGCAAATCGCTCACGCGCCCGCTCCGCTACCCGCGGGAGCACCCGGCGCCGCGCCCACCCCGGCGCAGGTCGTGGCCGCTGCGGCCGCCGCAGCCGCCATCAACCGGCTGGCCTCGCGCGGCGCCAAGCGCGAGTGTGTCGGGCCAAATTCATTACGTCTCGCAGGCAAATCATGGACGAACAACTGAAGCAAAGCGCCCTCGCATACCACCAGAACCCCAAGCCGGGCAAGATTTCGGTCACGCCCACCAAGCCGCTGTCGAATCAGCTCGACTTGTCGCTCGCTTACTCGCCGGGCGTCGCCGCCGCGTGCGAGGCCATCCACGCCGATCCGCTCGACGCGCAAAAGTACACGTCGCGCGGCAATCTCGTCGGCGTCGTGACGAACGGCACCGCGGTGCTCGGCCTCGGCAACATCGGACCGCTCGCCGCCAAGCCCGTCATGGAAGGCAAGGGCTGCCTCTTCAAGAAGTTCGCGGGCATCGACGTCTTCGACATCGAACTGTCCGAATCGGATCCCGACAAGCTCGTCGAGGCGATCGCCATGCTCGAGCCGACGCTCGGCGGCATCAACCTCGAAGACATCAAGGCGCCCGAGTGCTTCTACATCGAGCAGAAGCTGCGCGAGCGCATGAAGATTCCCGTCTTCCACGACGATCAGCACGGCACGGCAATCATCGCATCGGCGGCCATTCTGAATGGCTTGAAGGTGGTGGGCAAAGAGCTGTCGAAGGTCAAGCTCGTCTGCTCGGGCGCCGGCGCGGCTGCCATCGCCTGCCTCGATTTGCTCGTGAAGCTCGGTCTGTCCAAGCATAACGTGCTCGTGGCCGATTCGAAGGGTGTGATCTACGAAGGGCGCGGCAACCTCGATCCGTCGAAGGCCCGCTATGCAGCCGTGACGGAGGCGCGCACGCTCGCCGATGCGATCAAGTCGGCCGACGTCTTCCTGGGCTGTTCGAGCGCCGGCGTGCTCAAGCCCGAGATGGTCAAGGATATGGGCGATAAGCCGTTGATTCTCGCGCTCGCCAATCCGGAACCCGAAATTCGCCCGGAAGACGCGAAGGCCGCGCGCCCCGACGCGATCATCGCCACGGGCCGTTCCGACTACCCGAACCAGGTCAACAACGTCCTGTGCTTCCCGTTCATCTTCCGCGGCGCGCTCGATGTCGGCGCGACGACGATCACGGAAGAAATGAAGCTCGCCTGCGTGCGCGCGATCGCCGAGCTGGCGGAAGAGACCGACCAGGGCGACGAAGTGGCGAAGGCGTATGAAGGCCATTCGCTCGAATTCGGTCCCGAGTACCTGATTCCGAAGCCGTTCGATCCGCGCCTGATCATCAAGATCGCCCCGGCCGTCGCGCAGGCAGCGATGGATTCGGGCGTCGCGACGCGTCCGATTCAAGACATGGACGCCTATCGCGAGCAACTGGGCGCGACGGTCTACCGCACGGGCATGGTGATGCGTCCCGTGTTCGCGGCGGCCAAGCAAAAAGCTGCGCGCATCGTGTTCGCCGAAGGCGAGGACGAACGCGTGCTGCGCGCTGCGCAGTTTGTGCTGATGGAGAAGATCGCCAAGCCGATCATCGTCGGGCGTCCGTCCGTCGTCGACATGCGCTTGAAGAAGATGGGCTCGAAGCTGAAGGTTGGCGTCGATTTCGACATCGTCGATCCCGAGGACGATCCGCGCTTCACGCAAAGCTGGCAGCTGTATCAAGAGATCGGGGCACGCGACGGCGTGACGCCCGAGATCGCGAAGGCTGCGATGCGCAAGTTCAATACGCTGATCGGCGCGATCCTGATTCGCCTGGGGCATGCCGACGGCATGATCTGCGGGATGATCGACACGTACCACAGCCATTTGAAATTCGTCGAGCAAGTGCTTGGCCGCGCGCCGCAAGCGGAGCACTACGCGGCGATGAACTTGCTGATGCTGCCGGGCCGCAATCTGTTCATCTGCGATACGTATGTGAACGAAGTGCCGAGCGCCGAGCAATTGGCCGACATGGCGATTCTGGCTTCGCGCGAGATCGAGCGTTTCGGCATCGTGCCGAAGATCGCGCTGTTGTCGAACTCGAATTTCGGTAGCGCGCCGTCATCGTCGTCGCAACGGATGGCGGCTGCACGCAAGCTGATTGCCGAGCGTGCGCCGCAACTCGAAGTGGATGGCGAAATGCATGGTGATGCGGCGCTGTCGGAGGCGATCCGCAAGCAAGCGTTCCCGGGTACGACGCTGACGGGCGAAGCGAACCTGCTGTTGATGCCGAACGTCGAAGCCGCGAACATCACGTACAACCTGCTGAAGATGGTCGGCGGCGAAGGCGTGACGGTGGGGCCGTTCTTGTTGGGCGCGGCCAAGCCGGTGCATATCCTGACCCCTGCCGCGACGGTGCGGCGGATCATCAACATGACGGCCGTCGCCGCAGCGAACGTGCGGGCGGAGTAGGTCCGAACGTTGGCTGTCACACCTGATCGGCGCTGCGGACGGTGCCGATCAGGTGACTGCTTTCGATCCGACTGAAGCGGCTTCGACAACACGGATCCCGGCGAAAACGATCCACTGCACGGTTTAGCCGTTCCTCAGCGAGTGCTCGCCCGCCCCGTCGACCGCTACGGCGTATCCGATGACGGCGCGGATGAGCCATAGAACGTGATGCAACGTCCAGAAAAAAACCCCGCATTCTGAATAAAAAATGCGGGGTTCGTATTGCGAGTCCAGCGAGCGTCGTTGCTTGCCCGCGATCGATTGCCTTAAGCCGCGTGCCGCGTCACCCCACCCGGCGTGCGCCACTTCGCCAGCAGATCGTTCCACTTCACGCGCACGGCCTTCAGGTTGTTCTCCTTCACATGGCCGTAGCCGCGAATCCCGTCCGGCAGATTCGCCAGCTCGACGGCCAGTGCCGTGTTTTCCGCCCGCAGGCCGAGCACGACTTCGTGCACGAGCGCTTCATACTCGCCGATCAACGCACGTTCCGTCCGGCGTTCCTCCGTCTTGCCGAAGATGTCGAAGCTTGAACCGCGCAGGAACGACAGCTTCGCGATCAGCTTGAACGCCGACATCATCCACGGGCCGTACTGCTTCTTCACGAGATGGCCCTTGGCATCCTGCTTCGCCGTCATCGGCGGCGCCAGATGGAAATTCAGCTTCCAATCGCCTTCGAATTGCTCTTTCAGCTTCGCGAGGAACGCAGGATCCGTCTGGAGTCGAGCCACTTCGTACTCGTCCTTGTACGCCATCAGCTTGTACAGATTGCGCGCCACGGCTTCCGTGAGCGGTTCGCTGACGGCGCTGCCTTCCGCAACCCCGCGTTCCGCCTCACGCACTTGCGAAACGATCGTTTCATAGCGCTTCGCGTAAGCCGCATTTTGATAGGCCGTCAGCAGCGCGATACGCTTGGCGATCAGCGCATCCACCGACTTCTTCGTATGTAGCGAGATGACCGTCGCGCCCGCGTCTTGGGCGGTCCCGGCCGGCTTGGCCGCTTGCTCGACGCTAGCCGGATCGTGAGCGGCACGCCGGCCCCATTCGAACGCGGCGAGGTTCTTTTCGACTTGCACGCCGTTCAGCTCGATCGCGCGCACCAGCGAACGATGCGCGAGCGGCAACCAGCCGCGTTGCCACGCGTAGCCGAGGACGAATGGGTTCGTGTAAATCGCATCGCCGAGCAGGGCGACCGCAAAACGGTTCGCATCCACCACGTCGACATGTTCGCCCGCCGCAGCGCGCACGTCTTGCTCGGTGCTCGTGCCCGGAAACGTCCAATTCGGATTCTTGATGAACTCGGCCGTCGGCGTCTTCGAACTGTTGACGACGACACGCGTCATGTCGAACTTCATCCGCGACGTGCACTCGTCGCCGGCCGTGACGATCGCATCGCAGCCGATCACGAGGTTCGCTTCGCCCATAGCGATGCGCGTTGCGTGAATATCGACCGGGGCATTCGCGATCTGCACATGGCTCATCACGGCGCCGCCCTTCTGGGCCAGGCCCGTGACATCGAGCACGGTCACGCCCTTCTGTTCGAGGTGCGCGGCCATGCCGAGCAGCGCGCCGATCGTCACCACACCCGTGCCGCCCACGCCCGTGACGAGTACGCCATACGGACGCCCAATCTCCGGCAACGTCGGCTCGGGAATCGCCGGCAAGGCATCGCTTGTCTTCGCGCCTGCCACCTTCGGCTTACGCAACTGACCGCCTTCGACCGTCACGAAGCTGGGGCAAAAGCCCTTCAAGCACGAGAAGTCTTTGTTGCAGCTCGATTGGTTGATCTGGCGCTTCGTGCCGAACTCGGTTTCGAGCGGCTCGACCGACAGGCAGTTCGACTGCACGGAGCAGTCGCCGCAGCCTTCACAGACAGCCTCGTTGATGACGACGCGCCGTGCCGGATCGGGAAATTCCCCCTTCTTGCGCCGGCGGCGTTTTTCGGTCGCACAGGTCTGGTCGTAGATGAGGATCGTCGTGCCTTCGATCTCGCGCAGCTCGCGCTGCACGTCGTCGAGTTGATCGCGGTGGTGGATCGTCACGCCCGGTGCGAGCAGCGTCGTGCCGCTGTACTTTTCCGGTTCATCGGTGACGATGACGATCTTCTTCGCGCCCTCGGCCGCGAGCTGATGCGTGATCTGCGGCACCGTCAGCACGCCGTCGACGGGCTGGCCACCCGTCATGGCCACCGCATCGTTGTACAGAATCTTGTAGGTGATGTTCGCCTTCGCCGCAATCGCGGCGCGGATCGCGAGCAAGCCCGAATGGAAATACGTCCCGTCGCCGAGATTCGCGAACACATGCTTTTCGTTCGTGAACGGCGCCTGACCGGTCCATGCCACGCCTTCGCCGCCCATCTGGCTGAACGTACTCGTGTTGCGGTCCATCCAGACCGTCATGTAGTGGCAGCCGATACCGGCCATCGCACGCGAGCCGTCGGGCACGTTCGTCGAGGTATTGTGCGGGCAGCCCGAGCAGAACCAGGGCTTGCGCTCGGCCGTGACGCGCGGTTTGGCCAGCGCCTTTTCCTTCGCTTCGATCACGGCGATCCGCGCCGCGATGCGTTCGCGCACATCGGACGGCAGTTCGAATTTCTCGAGCCGGGTGGCGATCGCCTTGGCGATCAGGGCCGGCGAGAGCTCGTAATGCGCCGGCAGCAGCCAGTTGCCCATCGGCACCGACCATTCGCCGCCCGCACCGTCCTTCTCGTCGAACTTGCCGAACACGCGCGGACGCTGGCCGTCGGGCCAGTTGTACAACTCTTCCTTGATCGCGTATTCGAGAATCTGGCGCTTTTCCTCGACGACGAGAATCTCATCGAGCCCGCGCGCGAACGCCTGTGCGCCTTGTGCTTCGAGCGGCCAGACGCAGCCGACCTTATAAAGACGAATGCCGATGCGCGAACACGTTTCGTCGTCGAGGCCCAAGTCGACGAGCGCCTGGCGCACATCGAGGTAAGCCTTGCCGCCCGTGATGATGCCGAAGCGCGCATGCGGCGAATCGATCTCCACCCGGTCGAGCTTGTTCGCGCGGACATAGGCCAGCGCTGCATACCACTTGTAGTCGAGCAGACGCGCTTCCTGAACCAGCGGCGGATCGGGCCAGCGGATGTTCAGGCCGCCGTCGGGCATCGTGAAATCCGACGGTAAAACGATTTGCATGCGATGCGGATCGATATCCACGGACGCGGACGATTCGACCACATCGGTCACGCACTTCATCGCCACCCACAAGCCGGAGTAGCGGCTCATTGCCCAACCGTGCAGGCCGAAGTCGAGGTATTCCTGGACGTTCGACGGAAACAGCACGGGCAAGCCGCACGCCTTGAAGATGTGTTCCGATTGATGCGCGAGCGTCGAGGATTTGCAGGCGTGGTCGTCGCCGGCCAGCACGAGCACGCCGCCATGCTGCGACGAGCCGGCCGAATTGCCGTGCTTGAGGACGTCGCCGGAGCGATCGACGCCGGGGCCCTTGCCGTACCACATCGAAAACACCCCGTCGTACTTGGCGCCAGGGTAGAGATTGACTTGCTGCGTGCCCCAGACAGCCGTCGCCGCGAGATCTTCATTGATCCCGGGCTGGAACACGACTTGATTCGAGGCGAGGTGCTTCTTGGCTTTCCAGAGGGCGAGATCGAGGCCGCCGA
Source organism: Trinickia sp. (assembly GCF_051961175.1). Lineage (GTDB taxonomy): Bacteria > Pseudomonadota > Gammaproteobacteria > Burkholderiales > Burkholderiaceae > Trinickia. Next base: position 7,158 of record NZ_JBQCDN010000191.1, read on the forward strand.
GCGGGGAGCCGCGATAACCGGAGATGAACCCGGCCGTATTGAGGCCGGCTGCTTGATCGCGCGCGTGCTGCAGCATCGGCAGGCGTACCAGCGCCTGAATGCCGCTCATATAAGCGCGGCCGCGTTCGAGCGTGTATTTGTCGTCTAGCGTGACGGACGATAGCGCAGCTTCCAGCGAGGCACGCTGACCTGCGTCTAGCGGGGCATTCATTGTATTGACTCCTCAACCCTGTTTGGGATCACCAAAACGTCTCAGCCTCGCGCATCTTTTGAATGCTTCGGCCGGGGCCGCCATATTGACGGTTTTTT
>NZ_JBQCDN010000192.1:0-35321 GCF_051961175.1 Trinickia sp.
GACCGAGCGGCCGCTCGCGCGCTCGAGCGGATAGTGGCAGGTATGGCAACGCGCGAGCGTACGGCCGGCCAACGCGGACGTATCTTCCAGCGCACCGCATTCGGGACAGCCGAGCGTCATGCCGCCTCGCCGATCGAGGGGCAAGCCAAGGCCGGCAATCCGGCGAACCGAACGGAACGGCGAATGATCATGGGGTCTTCCCGGAAACAGGGACAAAGGGACAAACGACGGAGCGAGCATGCCCCGTGCCCACCTGCGGCCGGAGGTGACGCGCGGTGCTCCGCGGCAACTGTCATCCAGAAGACAACCCGCGCGGGGTGGCACGCCTACACTGGGCCGCAGCGGTACACGGGTGCAGGCGGGACCGTCGATTGCGCTCCATGCGCCGCCCATGCCGCACACGGACAGAGGAAGGAGACGACGATGCCATACGCAAACAAAGTCAAATCCATCGACGAAGCACTGGCGCCGCTGCGCTCGGGGATGCGCCTGATGCTCGGCGAATTCGTCGGCGCAGGGGAAGCCGCCTGCTGCATCGAGGCGCTGCTCGCGAGCGACATCGGCGGGTTGACGCTGATCGCCAATACGCCCGGGCTGCGCGGCGGCTTCTTGAAGGCACGGCTGTTCGCCTCCGGGCAACTCGCCGAGTTCATCGGCACGCACGTGGGCACGACGGAAGAATCGACCGTGGCCTATCTGGACGAGGCGGTGCGCGTGGCCGAGTTCTTTCCGATGGGAACATGGGCGGAGAAAGTGCGCGCCGGCGCGATGGGACTCGGCGGCGTACTCGTGCCCGTCGGCATCGGCATCCTCGATCAGCCCGGCGTATTCCCGGCGCGGGGCACGCCCAAAGATAAAGTCACACTCGACGGTCGCGAGTTCTTTCTCGAACGGCCGTTGACGGCGGACGTCTCGATCATCAAGGGATGGCGGGCGGACACGTTTGGCAACGTCGAGTTTCGCGGCACGTCGCTGCAAAACCAGCGCGACATCGCGATGGCGGGCCGCTATACGATCGTCGAAGTCAACGAAATCGTCGAAGTCGGCACCCTCGCGCCGGAACGCGTCGGTTGCCCGGGTGTCTTCGTCGACGCCGTCGTGCAAGGCCTCTCGCTCGAGGCGCAGCACGCGATGTACAAGGCGCAATGGGCCAAGCTGGGCCGCTTGCCGCAAGACGCCGCCACGGCCACCGCGGCCGCCACGGCTGCCTGAACGAGATCTGCCGCTCATATTGGAAACACGCGTAGCGTCGCATTGTCGCGCGCGTGCAAAGCGATCGAGGAGACCATTCATGCTCACATCCGCCCACCTTGCCGCCCCCAAGCACCGTATCGCCGCGCGCTGCGCCCAAGAGCTGCACGCCGGCGAAGTCGTCAATCTCGGCCTCGGCATCCCGACGCTGACGGCCCACTACCTCTCCCCCGAGGCTGGCATCATTCTGCATACGGAAAACGGCGCGTTCGGCTTCGGCGGCCCGCCCTCGCTCGCTGCGCTCGACAGCGACCTGACGAATGCCGGCACGGAGCCCATCACGCTGCCGCCCGGCGCCGCGCTGATGGATCTGGCGACGTCGCTGGGTGCGATGCGCAATGGCTATCTTGATGTGACGATCCTCGGCGCACTGCAAGTCGATGCGCTCGGCAATCTGGCGAACTGGGCGTGCGAGCGCGACGGCAAGTGGTGGCCCGGCATCGGCGGCGCGATGGACCTGTGCTACGGCACGCCGAAAGTCATCGCGGCGCTCGCGCATACGGACAAGCACGGCCGCTCGAAAATCCTGCCGCGCTGCACGCTTCCTTTGACGGGGCGCGCCTGCGTGAAGGTGATCGTCACCGAACACGCTGTATTCGACGTGACCGATGATGGCTTGATCCTGCGCGAAATCATTTCGCATGCGACACTCGATGACGTGCGGGCCATGACCGCCGCACCGTTCGTGGTTTCGTCAGCACTGCACACGTTGGCGGGCTGACGCCTGCCGATCGAATCGCCGGCTGCCGCTTGCCGCTTGCCGCTTGCCGCTTGCCGCTTGCCGAGTTGCCGAGTTGCGACTGTCGATTGCCGCTTTCGAGGAAATTCATACGATGTCCACAGACGCTACCGAACGCACCGCCGAATGGTTCTTCGATTTCGTTTCGCCGTTCGCCTATCTTCAGCTCGAGCAATTCGAAAAGCTGCCCGCCTCGCTCACCGTCGAGCCGACGCCGATCGTGCTCGGTGCAGTGCTCGCCCATTGGGGGCAGCGAGGCCCAGCCGAAATCGCGGCGAAGCGCGTGTTTACCTACCGGCACGCGCTATATCGCGCGCAAAAGCTCGGCATCGACTATCGGATGCCGCCCGCGCACCCGTTCAATCCAATCAAGGCGCTGCGGCTCGCAATCGCGATGGGCGGTTCGCTCGACGTGATCCGCCGCATCTTCCGCCATATCTGGCGCGACGGGCATGACGTAGGCTCAGCCGAAGGGTTCGCCACGCTGTGCGAGGCGATGGGTTTTCCGGAAGGCGTCGCAGCGGTGGAAGAGCCGGCCGTCAAAGACAGGCTGCGGCACAATACCGATCGCGCGATTGCGCTCGATGTGTTCGGCGTGCCGACGTTCGCGTTGGACGGCGAGCTGTTCTGGGGAGAAGATGCGACGGCGCTCTTCATCGAGTGCGTCGGCTCCCCCGCGTGGCTTGATTCGCCGGAAGTCCGGCGGGTGAGCACGCTCGCGGTGGGCGTGCAGCGCGGTGCGCCGGCGGCGACAAAGCCATCGAAGCCGGCCGAGCCAACGCCCCCGGCCGGTGCGACGGGCGCCACCCACCGATGACGACGTTCAACGCCGATCACGATACCGACCAAGGCCGCCCCGGGATCGCCCGTGCGCGGCTTGCGCATATTGCGGCGTGGTCGCTCGATCTGCCTGAGGACGAAGCCGAACGCGCCTGCGCGGGCATCGTGGAAAAGACGTTCGCACGCGGCGCGTGCATTTGCCCGAAGAACACCGTGCTGGAGAGTTGGACTGGGGTCGTCACCGGGCTCGTGAAAGTCGGTACTGTCTCGCGCGAAGGGCGCAGCGTCACCTTCACGGGCGTGCCCGCGGGCGGCTGGTTCGGCGAAGGCACGGTGCTGAAGAACGAGCCGCGCCGCTATGACATCGTTGCCCTGCGCAATACGCGCATGGCATTCATGGATCGCTCGACGTTCATGTGGCTCGTCGAGCACAGTGTCGTCTTCAATCGATTCCTCGTACGGCAGTTGAACGAACGGCTCGGCCATTTCATGGCGCTGCTCGAATACGACCGAATGCTGGATGCAACGCCGCGTCTGGCCCGCTGCATCGCGTCGCTGTTCAATCCTGTCCTCTACCCCGGCGGCGGCGACTACCTGGAAATCACGCAAGAGGAACTGGGCTTGCTGTCCGGCATCACGCGCCAAGTCGCAAATCAATCGCTGAAGGCGCTGCAGCAAGACGGAGTCGTTCGGCTCGAATACGGCGGGGTCACCGTCGTCGATCTGGAGCGGCTGCGTAACTACGGTGGCTAGGCAACGGCGCAGCGGTTCCGAGGGAGTCACCGCTCCGGCGTCATAGCAATGTCGACGACTTCGCGGGCACCGGCGCCCGCGTCTTGAACCCGTTCAACGGCTAGCGTCAGGCCGCAGACGGCCGCACATGAACGGCTGTCCCGTAGCACAACACTTCCGTCACCCCCGTGGCGATCTCCGTGGCGTCGTAGTGCACCGCAACGATCGCGTTTGCGCCCAGATCCGCCGCATGTTCGACCATGCGCTCGTACGCATCCGCCCGCGCCCGTTCGCATAGCGACGTATAGAGCGTGATATTGCCCCCGAACAAGGTCTGCAACGACGCTCCGACCGCTCCAATCACCGAACGCGAGCGCACGACGATACCCCGCACGACGCCGAGAGAACGCTCGATGCGGCACCCGGGCAACTCGAGCGCCGTCGTGACGGACTCGCGGCCAATACGCGACGACCGGTGCAACGATGAGAGGGGATCATTCATGGTATGTAGTGTTCCTTTCGCTATCTCAAGAACATATGCGCTTCCGGCAGGTCAATTGGGTGCCAAGCGCATCGCTATGCGGGAGTGAACGTTGCAACATGCGGCGTGTGCCCCATCGTAGCGAGGAGCAGCCGTGCCGCGCACGACATTTCCCGGCACCATCCCGCAAACGGCCTATTCTATGAGAACCCCGCCCTCGCGCGTCGCGCAGACCTGCCGGGCGCGGCCGATCGTTCTTTCCTCCGACGGAGGTCCGCCATGTCGATGTCTGCCACCCTCGAGGCATGCCTGCAGAGCAAAGGCTGCCGCTATGAACTCCTCCATCATCCCTACAGCCACTCGAGCATTGAAACGGCCTCGGCCGCCCATGTGCCCGGCGAACGTCTAGCCAAAACCGTTCTGCTGGAAGACGAGCAAGGCTATGTCGCGGCCGTATTGCCGTCGACGCACGCCGTCAGGCTATCCGAGATCTGGGAAATGACGGGCCGCCACCTGACGCTCGCAAGCGAAACGGACATGCGCGAGCTGTTCAAGGATTGCGAACCCGGTGCGCTACCGCCCGTCTGCACCGAATACGGGATGATCACTTATCTCGACGAAAGCCTGACGCAGCAGCCCGACGTCTTCTTCGAAGCCGGCGATCACGAAGAGTTGGTCCATATGCAAGTCGACCAATTCCTCGCGCTGATGGACCGCGCCGAACGGGCCCGCTTCGCCCATCGGATGCAAGGCATCTCGATGTAGCGCGACGCTCGGTGGCGACACTCGGTGCGGCGTGCGGCACCTGGCCGCCGCTTGCGGGTCGCGTGAGTCCGACGTCCCGTCCGCGCACGCTCGTGCCTGCGCGGACGACTTCGGCTGACGGTAGTGCCCGCGGAGCTTCCGGCCCTGCGCGAATGTAACCCGCTCGGCCGGCGCCATCATCGCGCGGCATCAGCGGCCGCCTCACCGATGCGGCAGTGCCGCATGACCACGAACGCCTCGCATCGTCGCCTACGAATTCCCGTCCTCAGCATCGGTGTCCATTCATCGAATCCGGCCTTCCCGTGCCGGCTGCTCAACCCTTGTACAGGCGCCACCGCCGAAACCCGTCCCACCGGTCAAGTCAGGCCGTCGCAACATTCATCACATTCATCGCACATCTTTTTGAAATTGTTTACGGCGCGATCGGAAACGGCATAGAGTCGGATGGCAGTGTCCCGACACTGAACCGTCGTTCGCCCGCACCACCCTTCATACCGAGCGCCCCAAGAATGCGCGCGATGCGCCGCCCCTCAACGGCGGCAGGCAAACCTGGGGCGGCCCGGTGTTTCGTTGAGAGGAGTGATTTTCATGGTTCTTCGGTTACTGGCCGCGCTGCCGTTCATCGGCATTTTGCTCGGCGTCCCATTCGTCAACCGCGTGGAGCCGCTCATCCTGGGCATGCCGCTCGTGCTCGCATGGATCGTCTTTTGGGTGGTGATGAGCGCGGTCATCATGGGGCTCGTCTATCTGCTCGATCCGATCAATCGCGCATCCGCCCAAAGCGCCGAGGAGGCCCGCTCATGAGCAGCGCACTCCTCATCATCGCCGCGATCACCATCGTCGCGCTGGCGCTCGGCGTACGAGCCCGCCACGGCCATGACATGAGCCTCGAGCAGTGGTCCGTCGGCGGCCGCAGCTTCGGCACGGCGTTCGTCTTTTTGCTGATGGCCGGCGAAATCTATACGACGTTCACGTTCCTCGGCGGCAGCGGCTTCGCCTACGGCAAAGGCGCCGCCGCTTACTACATCCTCTCGTACGCCACACTCGCCTATATCCTCTCGTATTGGCTCCTGCCGCCGATCTGGCGCTACGCCAAATCGCATCACCTTGTGTCGCAGCCCCACTTTCTTGCGAGCAAATACGCCAGCCCCTCGTTAGGCGTGCTCGTGGCCATCGTCGACGTCGTCGCGCTCGTGCCCTATCTCGTCCTGCAGTTCAAGGGCCTTGGCATCATCGTGGCGACGGCGTCCTACGGCGCCATCTCGCCGACGGCGGCCATCTGGATCGGTGCGATCGTCGTCACCGCCTACGTGACGGTCTCCGGCGTGCGCGGCTCGGCCTGGAACTCGGTGCTGAAGGATCTGATGATTCTCGCGATCGTCATCTTCCTCGGCGTGTACCTGCCGATCCATTTCTACGGCGGCTTCTCGCCGATGTTCCATGCGATCGATACGGCCAAGCCCGGCTTCCTCACGTTCCCGGAGAAAGGCTCGAGCGTCGCCTGGTTCCAATCGACGGTGCTGCTCACCGCGCTCGGCTTTTTCATGTGGCCGCATACGTTCGGCTCGATCTTCACGGCGCGAGACGAGCGCATCTTCCGCCGCAACGCCGCCGTGCTGCCGCTCTATCAGCTGATCCTGCTGTTCGTGTTCTTCGTCGGCTTCGCGGCCACCTTGAAGGTGCCGGGCCTGAAAGGCAGCAATATCGATCTATCGCTCTTTCGCCTTTCGCTCCAAGCGTTCGATCCGTGGTTCGTCGGCGTGATCGGGGCGGCCGGCGTGCTGACGGCCCTCGTGCCGGGCTCGATGATCCTGAATGCGGCCGCGACGCTGCTGGCCAACGACGTCTACCGCGGCGCCGTGGACCGGCAGGCGCCCGATGCCACCGTGGCGAAGCTCGCGCGCGTTCTCGTACCCGTCATCGCCCTCGTCGCCGTTTTCTTCACGCTGCGCGGCGGAGAGACGATCGTGGCGCTGCTGCTGATGGGATACAGCTTTGTGACGCAGTTGTTCCCGGCCGTCGTGACGAGCCTGGCCGCGCGCAACTGGGTCACCCGGCAAGGCGCATTCGCCGGCATCGTGGCCGGCGTGGCCGTCGTCACTTACACAACGCTTACACACGCGACGATCGCGCAGTGGTTCCCCTTCCTGCCCGATAAACTCAAAGACGTGAACATCGGGCTCGTCGCTCTGGCCCTGAACATCATCGTGCTCATCGTGGTGAGCGCCGTCACGCAGCCTCGCGCCGCCGGGCATTCTCACGCCCGCACGTTGTAGCACGCACGCCAGCACGCGCTGCGCGACGGCGAGGGTTCGCGCAGCCACCGTCAAGCTTCGTCAAGTTTCGCCAGGTTTCGGCGGCCGTGGCCGCCGTTATCTCCGAACGTGCTAACGATATGGCCGATGCTTCTAACGAACGCGACGGCCCCCGCTTACAATCGTGCACTCCGATCCCGCGGCCGCGCCGCAGATTCCGTTAGCACGATGGTCATGCCCCACATTAATCTGCTGTATTCCGCTTCCGGCCTCGGCGTGGGCATGCTTGTCGGATTGACGGGCGTGGGAGGCGGCTCGTTGATGACACCGCTGCTCGTGCTGCTTTTCGGGGTCCATCCGGCTACCGCCGTCGGCACCGATTTGCTGTATGCCGCCGTCACCAAAGCGACGGGCACGCTCGTACACGGTCTGAAGGGTTCAATCGATTGGCGCGTAACGGGCCGGCTGGCCTGCGGCAGCGTGCCGGCTGCCGCCCTCACCTTGTGGCTGCTTCAACGTTACGGCATGCATTCGCCGGCGATGATGTCGCTGATCCAGCACGTGCTCGGTATCGCCCTGCTCATCACCTCTCTCGCACTCATCTTCCGTCCCAAGCTCGCCGCGCTCGCGGCGCGGGCCCCCAGTCACGCCGGCCCGGCGCGCACGATGCTTTACACGGTGTTGACGGGTGCCGTGCTCGGCGCGCTTGTCTCGTTGACGTCGGTCGGCGCCGGTGCGATCGGCGTGACCGTCTTGCTACTGCTCTACCCGGCGCTGGCGACCGCGCGGATCGTGGGCTCCGATATCGCTCACGCGGTACCGCTCACGCTCGTGGCCGGCATGGGCCACTGGCTGCTCGGGTCGGTGGATATCGCGATGCTGCTTTCGCTGTTGATCGGCTCGCTGCCGGGCATCGTGATCGGCAGCCACCTGTCCGCCCGCGCGCCCGAGGCGCTGCTGCGCAATTTGCTCGCCGCCGTGCTCGTGCTCGTAGGCATCCGGCTGGCCTGGGCATAACGGCCGTCCGCCTTCCTGCATAAAACGCGACGCGCAGCCCGAGACACCGGCTGCGCGCCCAAGGGAGCGGGGTTGACTTCCCTCCCCCTTACCTGCTTCGGTCGTGACCGCCTACTGGCCGCTGTTCCCGCGCAGTTGCCGCTTCAAGACGCGCATGAGCGCGGTCCGGTTCGCCATCACGCTATCGTAGAAGCCCGCCAAGTCGCTTTTCATCGCCGTACGCGACGCATTGTCGAGATAGATCATGTGACCCGACGGATAGCGGCGCGTGATGATGTTCGACTGCAACGAAGGATCGATGGGCATGCTCGCGAGCGTCAGCGCGGTTTGGAAGAACGGCGTCACCGCGTCGAAGTAGCCGTTGGCCGAGAACACCTTCAGGTCGGGATTGAGCGTCATCGTCGCGGCCAGGTCGCCGGCCGTGTACAGCGTGTTGCCGCCGCCTTTCGCTGCGCCGGTCGGATCGACGTGACTGAAATCCCAGTTGTTGAAGACCTGATCGTTCAAGTCCACGAACGATGATGTCGACGTGTACTTCAAGCTGTTGTGCAGATAGTCGTTCCACTCGACCGTGTACACGCCGGCGACGTTCGTGATCGACGGATCGTTGCTGCCCGCGTTCGGCAGGATGAACGGACCGATGCCCGTATTGATCGACGTCGCACGGCCGTCGTACTGGCCGATCGCCGTTCCGGGCACGAGCGTGCCGAAGAAGTTGCCGAAGCCGGCCGGATTGCCGTACTCCTGAATCAGCGAAATCGGATCCATGCCGAGATACTGCTGCATTTGCTGCGCGACGGGCAGCGTCATGTTCAACCGCGTGTTGACGAAGCCGCTGTCCGCGGGATTCGGCGGTTGCACGAGCGGCATCAGCGTGTTCGTCGCATAGTTCATGACTTGCTGCATGTAGGTGGGCAAGTCAGTCGGCGGCGGCGAGATGCTGTCCTTCTTGTAGTAGAAGGCATCGGCGGCCAGAGTCGGGAACAGGCCGATTGCGCTGACGGCATTCGAGTAGTCGAGGATCGACGATTGCAGCGTGATCCCGTTGAGCTCGATGCCGTCTTCGTGCAGTACCCACGAGACCACCGCGCTGCGCGCCGTGCCGTACGATTCGCCAAACAGGAACTTCGGTGAATTCCAACGGTTATAGAGCGTCAGATACCGCTGGATGAAGCGATCGATCGAATGTGCGTCCTGATCGACGCCCCAGAAATCCTTGTTCTGGAACGGCGCGATGGCCGTCGAATACCCGGTGCCGACGGGGTTGATGAAGACGAGATCCGAGCGGTCGAGCAAGCTGTCGGGGTTGTCGAGCAGCTTGTACGGCGCCGGCGGCGTGAAGTTCGGGAACGACGACTGGATCCGCTTCGGGCCGAACGAGCCGAGCAGCAGATAAACCGAAGACGAGCCTGGGCCGCCGTTGTAGAAGAACGTAACCGGACGCGGTTTGCTCGGATCCGGATTGTCGGCCGTATAGGCGACATAGAACATCTTCGCATTGGGCTGCGACGTCGAGGCATCGATCGTCGCGAGGTGGCCCGCGCGAGCCGTGTAGGAAATCGTCTTGCCGCCGATCGTCACGGTGTGGTGCGAGACGGCGACCGCCTCGTTCGCATCCGCCACCGAATCGTTCGGGCCGGTGCCGTAGATGTCGGTATCGGTCAATGCCTGATCGGCAGGCGTCGCGGCCGCGCTCGGTGCCGCGCTCGGTGCCGCGCTGGGTGCCGGCGTGGCGGCCGAGTTCGCGGCCGTGCCGCCGCTCACCGACGAGTTGCCGCCGCCGCAACCGGCGAGCAGCACCGCGGCCAAAGCCGCCGCCGCAATCGGCGCCCATTGGCCGGGCGCCGCATGACGTTGCGCCGCATCGCTTCCCGACCACCTCAGTGTGTTCTTCACGTTGTTCTTCATGTTTATTGTCGCCTTTGTAGACCGCACCTCGGACACCACCGCCTGAGACGCGTGTTCTCAATCACTCATCGCATCGAATTCGTTCACGGCCTTGTCACGTCGTGCTCAGCCCGACCATTCACGATTCGATACGCGCTCGAATCCGCCTTAATCGACGGGGCGTTACAGTTTCATCTCTGGAGTTCAATCATTCAGGCAATACGATCCCGTGAAGCATCGAAGCTTCCGTTTCGATTCAACCACGATGTTTTAAATTGCCGACTCCGATCTATCTGCGCCGAACCTCGATACCTGCCCCTCCAGATACACGCACCAAGGATCGACCGCATCATTTCGCCGACAAAAAACCAGCAAAAAAAGGAAAAATAATTTATCGACAAACCGCATCACGTTTTCGATTACGAAATTTCCCATATACGGATCCGTCATTCTCTTTCTCCATTTCCACATTTCCCAATTTCTCATTCGGAATGGCGGCACCCGATTTATTGAAATACGGATCGGTTTGCCTAGTGGCATTCGAAATGGGGATTTTTTGTCGTTGGAGCGGGAAGTGATGAACCTGCTTACGCAAGGCCGTCGACATGCGGAACGACAACGGACGGACGGCGGGCGACGGCCGCGATTGCCGCGATTGCCGCGGTTGCCCCCTGGCTCAGCCGGCAGTGCCGCGCCGGCTTTGCAGCCGAAACTCGGTGGGTGAAATCAACAACCGCTTGCGGAAGATCTTCGCGAGTCGATCGCCATTGCCCATGCCGCTGCGGCGTGCGATCTTGTCGACGGGAAGTTCGGAATCGACAAGCAGCGCGCAGGTGATGGCCAGGCGCGCCTGAAGCAAATAGTCCGATGGTGTCGTGCCGAGCTCCAGCTTGAAGCGCCGCAAAAAGTGGCGCTCGCTCATCGCGGCCACCTGTGCGGCATCCGCGATCGAAATGGGCCGTTCGCAGTTGTCTTGCAGCCAGCGCGCGGCAGCCCGAATCTTCTCGCTGCTGCTGGCCGTGCAACCATCGCCGAGCAGCGGCACGAACCGCGCACTCGCGCCCGGCATCAGGCGCTCGGCGACACCGCGCGCGATATCGAGCCCCAGGTCGCGCTTGACCATCGACAGCGCACCCTTCATCGGTTCCAGCTGCTCATCGGCATCGAGCGATTCATCGTTCTGGTTCGACAGCCGCCGATAAGGGCCGAAGCGATAACCCTTCTCGATCGCACCGATACCGGCCGCGTCGAGCAGCAAACTGCCCTCGCCGATGGGGCGGATGTTGGCTGTCTTCGTCTGCACGCGACGCAGCCAGCCGAGCAACCGCTCGTCGCTCGCGGCGGCGTGCGCGCCTTTGCCCCCGGCGATGAACAACGCATCGAAGCCTGTGTAGTGGCGAGCGTCGAGGCCGTCGGTCCAGACCCTGACCGAGGAAGCGCACCGTATATTGCCGCCGTCGGCCGACAGAAACGAAACGTCATACGCCTGCGCATGATGCGCGAGGGTCGAAGCCAGCTCGTTCGCGACGTGAAAGACTTCGGCGACGAGGCCCGCACCGAGCAGGGAAAACCCATCGAACAGGACGATGGCAACCCGCCGCGTCGCGCTCGCCGCGTTTTGCGCACTGGCACGCCACCAACCCAGGCGCGCGGGCCCGGTACTCGCGTAAGGCATGACGGGGTTCCTCACGAATCATCGCCGGCCTGGCCAAGCTCCTCTAGCGACGATAAAGGCTCGATCGTCATCGCTGTGTTGTCGAGGCCACATTGGTCGGCAGCCAGAGCCAGCGATTGAACGAACCGGGCCGTATGGGTATTTCGGCAACGAGCATGCCAACGGCGCCTGCGGCACCCGCTCAGCCGCCGTATCGAAGCGAACTGCCAAGATCTCGCGCTTTTCCGACTCGGGCGCCGTACGGGTGCCGCGCGGGGGATACGATTGACGCATGGAGTTCGTGCCGCTTGCTTCGCGCATGGGCAGCGCATCACGCCCACTCAGCCATGGTCAAACGCATCGCCATCCTTGTCTTCGACGGCTTCTCGCTCGTCGAAGCGAGCGCCATCGCGGAAGTATTCCGGCTCGCGGACGACACCGAAAGCGTGCCCGAGGACGTGGAGCCTTACGCGCTTGCCGTCGTGTCGCGCACCGGCGGCAGCATCGCCAGCAGCGCCACCATGCGCGTTTGGTCGGAGAATCTCGATGCCTATACGGCCGCCGGCCTGCATGCGCTGTTCTTCCCCGACGGAAGCGGTGCCGCGCGCCTCGCGTCGGACGAATCGTTCCTGCGCCGCTTGCGTGCGCTGCTGCAGCATACGCGTACGGTAAAAGCCATCGGCGAAGGCGCGGCGATTCTCGCGGCCGCGGTCGCCGGGAACGGGCAGAGCGCATGCACGCCGGCTGCCTCGTTGGCGCTCGGTGCGCCGCAAGTCACCCACGCCGCCGTGCATGCCGATCATCCCGTGGCCCTGGACGATCCGCTCGGGCCCGTGGCTGCCGCGTTGTCGATCGTTAAGCGGGACCGCGGGGCGCAGGCGGCACGGACGGTCGCCGACCGGTCGGTGCCGGGTGCGTGGCCGCGGCTTGGGGCGGTGCTCGGGGAACTTGACGATGGTGGCACGCGCGACAAGATCGACACAGCCGCGCGATGGATCCGCGAAAACTACAGGCGTCCGATTTCGGTGGCCAAGGCGGCGGAGATGGCCGCCATGAGCGAGCGCAGCTTTTTGCGCCGGTTCAAATCGCAGATGGGTATTACGCCGTCGGAATGCTTGCTGCGCGCACGGCTCGATGCGAGCTGCAGGCTGCTCGTCTCGACCGATTTGCCTGTCGATAAGATCGCGCGCCGCTGCGGGGTGGCGAGCGGCGATGGGCTCGCTAAGTTGTTTCGCAAGCGGCTATCGGTTTCGCCGACCGAGTATCGGATCGCGGAACGGATGAGAACGGGGGCGCGGTGAAGGCGGGTATCGCCGGCGCGCTTACCTCTGCTCTTCCCGCCGACGAGAGCGCACAGCCAACTGCGCCGAAACCTCACCGACAAGCCCACGCAACCACGCAATGTCATGCGGCCGGTCCGACTGCGGATGCCACATCTGATAGCACTTGATCCGCGGAAACGGAATCGGCGCTTCGCGCACGGCCAACGGCAGCATGCGCGCATAGTGCGTAGCAAAGCGACGTGTCGTAGTAAAGATCAGATCCGAGTGAAGCAGCACTTGCGGCACCAGGCCGAAATACGGCAGCGTCGTCACGACGCGTCGCGTCACGCCCGCTCGGGCAAGACCGATCTCGATGGCGTTGCGCCGAGCACCGCTGTACGGCGTGGGCGCGAGATGCGCCGCGGCAAGGTACGCGTCGAGCGTCAACGGTTCATGCGCGAGCGGATGATCGCCGCGCATCATGCACACCACCGTATCGCTGAACAAATCGCTGCGCTCGAACCGCGTATCGGGTTTCGGCCAATTGCCCACCACGAGATCCAGTTCGCCCGCATCGAGCGCCGCCTCATGATCGAGCGCCGGATTCAGCGAATCGATCTCGAGCCGCGCTAGCGGCGCCGCCTCGCGAAAACGCGCAATCAGCGTCGGCATGAAAAAGTCGTTCAAGTAATCGGGCGCGGCGATACGGAAGACGCGCCGGGTCGCCGCCGGATCGAAGTTGCCGTGCGGCGTGGCGACGAAGTCGACATCGCGCAACGCGCGTTGCGTCGGCCCGAGCAACGAGGCGCCGAACTCGGTCGGCACCATGCCCGTCTTGCCGCGCACGAGAATCGGATCGTTCAGCATCTCGCGCAGCTTGCGCAACGCCGTGCTGATCGCCGGTTGCGTCTGGTTCAAACGCAACGCTGCCTGCGTCACGCTGCGCTCGGTCAGCAGCGTGCGCAGCACGCGCAGCAGCCAGACATCCAGCCCGTCCGCACTGCGCGCTTCGTCGATCGGCCACTGCGCGCCGGGACCCGCTTCACGGCGTGTCGGCTGCGTCACGAAGCCAACCCGCCAGGCAGCGCGCTCACGCGCTTGACCTCGGGCGATTCGAGCCAGCCCGGCGAACGCGCGCAATAGAGCACCATCGGCAAGGCGTCCTCGCCCCAAAACAGCTGGCGATGGAGCCGGAACGTCGGCACGCCGAACACGCCGAGTGCCAGTGCATCGTCGAAGTTGCGCTGCAAGCGCGCCTTCGTGTCGGGATGTTCGATCAACCGTTCGCCATGCGGCAAATTCAGCAGTTGGCACAGGTCGGCAAACCCGTCCGGCGTAGACGGATCACGTCCGTCACGCCAGATGAAACGGAAAATCGAACACACCGTCGGGACGTCCGCTTCAATCGCGGCGGCCAGCAGCAGCGCCTTCGTCGAATCGAACGGGTGCGCAGGCGGCATCTTGAACGGAATCCCCAGTTGCTCAGCACGGAACAATGCATGGCGATGGGTGAACATCCGCTTTTGCGGGACCTCGTTCGTGGGGCGCTGTCCCCAATGCCGGTAGAGCGCATAGACGGAAATCGGCACGAGCGTGAATGGCATGCTCGGCCATTTGTCGTGCTGTTCGAGCAGCAAGTACGAAAACGGCGACACGAAATCGTAGAACCAAAGCGGCGAGGCCGCGTCGATCGGTTGAGTCATGACAATCTCCGGTTGATCCGGTTGCTGCTCGTCGTACTGTACGGTGCCTGGTGCTAAGCCTTGCGAACGCCGTTTTCGCGCCTATGTGCTGCATCTTACGCGCCGCTCGCCTCCGTGTCCGTCTGCGAACGCTCGTCGTACGCTTGTGTGAGTCTCGCGCGTACGAATCCAATGTGCTCGCGCAGCACGTAGAACTGGTCGGCATAGGCGAGCGGCATCTTGAGCCGGTTCACCGCCCCTTCGATCTCGACCAGCTTGCCGAACGATGCGGCCCGTTCCTCGTCGGTCGCTGTGTCGTCGAGTGCCGAGCGCTCGATCGCGATCAGCGCCCCGTACCAGCGATAGATGCGCGACTTCACCCGCCATTCGTACAGCGAAGGAATGAGCTTCGCACCTGGAATCAGGACGACGACGATCGGCACCAGCAGCACGATCAGACGATCGGCGAGACTGGCCAGCCAAAACGGCAGCACGCGGTACAGGAAGCTTTTGCCCGATTTGTAGTACCGCGCAGCATCGTTGCTGATCGGAAAATCGTGCATGACGGGCGACGGAAATTCGCCGGCGTTTTGCAGCAGGTTCGCGCGGCCGTGCACCTCCTTGGCCGCTTCGATCAGTAGATCGGAGAGCGCCGGATGCAGGGAGTCGCGCGCGACGAGTTCGGCCGTCGGCGCAATGGTATGCACTGGCGCGGGAGGCAAGTTCTTGCCGAGATCGAAGGCGCCCATCGGCAACTCGATGTCGGTCAGATAGGGAAAGCGGCGCGCGTAGGCGCGTGCCTGCGTGAACGAGAACAAGCGCACGCCGGGTGTGCGCAGCAGCCTGGCCATCACGGGCGGCTGCGCCGAATCGCCGGCGAGAAACGCCGCATCGATCTCGTGCGCGGTCAACGCATGGGCTGCCGCTTCGCCGGTGAGCGGCAGCAGGGTCGTGCCGCCGCCGGGGGTAATGCCGTTCTGCTGCAGCAAGGCGAGCGCCAGCGCGCGCGTCCCGCTGCCTTCGGGGCCAATGGCGATGCGCTGCCCGGCAAAGCCCGACAAGCGCGTGCGTTCGTGCCCCTCGTAGAAGATCACGAGCGGCACGTATGACACGCTGCCGAGCGAAACCAGGTGTTCGGCAGGCGTCGTGCTTGCCGTGCTTGCCGTGCTTGCCGTGCTTGCCGTGCTTGCCGTGCTTGCCGGTTGGGAAGCAGTGGCCGGGAGCGCGGACGCCGGCGCATCCGAGCCCGAGGCCACGCTCGCCGCCGCGGTACTCGACGCGCTCGCTGCCTCCGCCGCCGAGGCGGGCAACGCAAGCGATACGCCGCTCTGAACGAAGCCGACGTCAACCGATTCCTTCGAATCGGACAACCGCTCGAGGTTTTGCAGCGATCCCGCCGACGGCAGTATCTTCAGTGTGATGCCGTTACGGGCGAGGATCGTCTTGTAATGCTGCGCCGCATTCCAAAACGAGCTGCCGGGCGGCCCGGCCGAAATCGTCAACGTATTGGGCGGCGCGGGCTGGATCAGCCGAATCGCGAACCAGATCGCCGCGGCCGAAATGAGGACGATCGGCCCCATCGAGACAGCGAGATCACGCCAGGAAACGGCAATCACGCGCGCGACGAATCGGGGCGGCCGCGGCGGACGCAACATGCTCGACATCTTCGGCATGCGAGGCAGCCGCGGCTTGCGCGGCGTGTGGTGGTTATTCGATTGATCCGTCATCTTCAACGCTGCCCGAACCCGGCTCCAACAAATAGATCCTTATACTCGCGCGGCTGCGAGCGCCAATATTGCTTCGGCGCATGCACTTGAGCGCCCAGCTTCGCGGCCGCATGCCACGGCCAACGCGGATCATAGAGCATCGCTCGCGCGAGCGAGACGGCGTCCGCCTCGCCATTGGCAATGATCGCCTCGGCCTGCTCGGGCTCGGTGATCAGCCCGACTGCGATCGTCGGCAAGCCCACTTCCGCCTTCACGCGCTGAGCGTACGGCACCTGATACCCCGGCCCGAGTTTGATCGCCTGTTCCGGCGAGACGCCGCCCGTCGTCACGTGGATCGCAGCACAGCCGCGCGCCTTCAGCGCCTGAGAAAGCGCGACCGTACCCTCGACATCCCATCCGCCCGGCACCCAGTCCGTTGCCGAAATCCGGGCCCAGACGGGACGTTCGGCCGGAAACGCGGCGCGCACCGCCTCGAACACTTCGATCGGAAAGCGCATGCGGTTTTCAAGGCTGCCGCCGTATTCGTCGGTGCGGTGATTGGCGATCGGCGAAAGGAACTGATGCAGCAAATAGCCGTGGGCGGCGTGGATTTCGATGCCGTCGATGCCCAGCCGCGCCGCCCGCTTCGCGGCCGCCACGAAATCGTCGCGCACTTTGTCGAGACCGGCCCGATCGAGCATCACGGGCGGCTCCTCTTCGATGGCGTGCGGCACGGCCGAGGGTGCGACCGTCTTCCAGCCGAGCGGCTGATCCGAACGAATTTGCGCCCCGCCGTCCCACGGCGACTGGCTCGATCCTTTACGCCCGGCATGGCCGAACTGCACCGCGACGGCGATCGGGGAATAGGTGCGGATGGCTTTAAGCACGTGGGCCAGCGCCGTTTCGTTTTCGTCCGAGTACAGGCCGAGATCACTCGCGGAGATGCGGCCTTCGGGCGAAACCGCTGTGGCTTCGAGGATCAACATGCCGGCGCCCGACAGCGCGAGCTGGCCCAGGTGGATCATGTGCCAATCCGTGGCGGAGCCCCCCTCGGCCGAGTACTGGCACATCGGGGCGATGACGATACGGTTGGATAGCGCAAGCTTGCCGATGGTCATCGGCTCGAACAAACGGCTCATGAGAGGGTCCTCGATCGGTTGACGCCGCCGCAAGGGCGAGCGGGCGGAGCGCGGACAGGCATCGGCGTACAGTTGGGACCGGCCATGACCGGCCGCGCGCAAGGCCCGCTGCGCAACGCATCGCCGTGCAGCATAAGGGATACCGACGAAAAATGGTGCGCCGGCGCTCACGCGGCGCCGATAAGTTGCGCGGCGAACGGAGAAAGGCGAACGGGCGGCGTCGCACTTGGGACTTGGGGAACGATCGGTGCGCATCGGGCGTCGACAGTTCGAAGTCGACGCCGAGCGCTCCGGTGAAACCGCGGAAGCGTTTGGACGAAGCTCGTGCGTCAAGGGGCGGCGAGCCGCCCCTTGCCCGTGCTAGGCGTGCACCGGTGCAAACGCTCCGCGTGTACGGGGCGCCAGCGCCGCCAGCCGCGAACGAACCTGCATCAACTGAGCACAGACGGCGACCGCGATCGAGGATGGCGCCTTGTCGACGATCCCGGAGACCCCGATCGGACACACCATTTCATGCAGCCGCTGCGGTTCGACACCGCGCTCGATCAAGCGACGCTCAAACTTCACGCGTTTGGTCTTGGAACCGATCATGCCGAAATAGGCGAAGTCATTGCGCCGCATGATGTGCAGGGCTAGCGAGAAATCGAGCGCGTGATTGTGCGTCATGACAAGGAAGTACGCCCCGGGGGGCGCGGCATCGATCACCGCTTCGGGCGTATCGGTCGCCTCGATCTGGACGTTCGCCGGTACTTCATCGGGAAAGCACTCGTCACGCGCGTCGACCCATTGGACGACGCAGGGCAGCGTGCCCAACAACGTGACCAGGGCATGGCCGACGTGCCCGGCGCCGAATAGCACAACATGCAGCGGCGGCGTGCCGGCGGCCGGTCTCGGGGCCGACGCGAACGAGCCTTCGTTCATACCAGGGCTCCCGCACCCGCCGCGCTTGCCGCGCCCGCCGGATCGCGCCGCGCTCGTGCCGCACGCACGGCCGCGACCGCTTTCAAGATCTCCTCGGCGGTGGCCGGCGCGTTCAAAGGCGGGTTCGCTTCGTAGTCGCCGACGCTCGCCACGGCGTCGCGAATCGCGAAAAAGACCGAGAACGGCAGCAGCAGCGGCGGCTCGCCAACCGCTTTCGAGCGGTGGATGCTGTCCTCGGCGTTGCGATTGTCGAATAGCCGCACGCGCAGATCGGGCGGGCAGTCGTTCACGGTCGGAATCTTGTAGGTGGACGGCGCGTGTGTCATGAGCTTGCCGCCCGCGTTCCACCAAAGCTCCTCGGTCGTGAGCCACCCCATCCCCTGGATGAAGCCGCCTTCGACCTGGCCGATATCGAGCGCCGGGTTGAGCGATGCGCCGACATCGTGCAAGGCGTCGGCGCGCAGCACACGCATCTCGCCCGTCAGGGTGTCGATCACCACTTCCGATACCGCCGCGCCGTAGGAGTAGTAGTGGAACGGCCGGCCTTGCAGCTTTTGTTGATCCCAGTAGAGCTTGGGCGTCGCATAAAAGCCGTCTGACCACAGTTGCACGCGTGCGAGATAAGCCTTGGCGATGACGTCCTCGAATCGGAGAGCGAGTTCGCCGACATAGATCGTGTCGTTTTCGAAGACGACATCGCCCGGCTTCACCTTGCCCTCGCCGAAATGATCGGCGGCGAACGTCGACAAGCGCTCGCGCAGCTGGCGGGCCGCGTCCTGAGCGGCCTTGCCGTTCAAATCGGAGCCCGTCGAAGCGGCCGTCGCCGATGTATTGGCCACCTTGCTCGTATCGGTGGCCGTCACGCGCACGCGGGCGTACCCGACACCGAGTTCGTGCGCGACCACCTGCGCGACTTTGGTGTTGAGCCCCTGCCCCATCTCCGTACCGCCGTGATTCACGAGCACGGAGCCGTCCGTATAGATGTGCACGAGTGCGCCAGCCTGATTGAAGTGCGTGACGTTGAACGCGATACCGAATTTCACGGGCGTCATCGCAATGCCCTTTTTCAGGATCGGGCTCGTCGCGTTGAATGCGCGCACGTGTTCGCGGCGGCGGTGGTAGTCGCTCGTGGTCACGAGTTCTTCCACGAGTTCATGGATGACGTTGTCCTCGATCGTCTGACCATAGGGCGTCACGTTCCGCTCGTGCTTGCCGTAGAAATTGCGCCGGCGCACGTCGAGCGGATCGAGCTTCAGCGACCGCGCGATGTTATCGATGATGTATTCGATCGCGAACGCCCCTTGCGGGCCACCGAAACCGCGAAAGGCGGTATTCGATTGCGTATGGGTCTTGCCGCAGAAACCGGCGATGTCGACGTTGGGCAACCAGTAGGCGTTATCGAAGTGGCAGACCGCACGCGTCATCACGGGGCCGGACAAATCGGCCGAGAAGCCGCAGCGCGAAGTCATATCCACCGAGACGCCTTCGATGACGCCATCGTCGCCGTAGCCGACCTCATACCGATAGTGAAAATCGTGGCGCTTGCCCGTGATCAGCATGTCGTCGTCGCGGTCCGGGCGCAGTTTCACGGGGCACAGCAGCTTCCAGGCGGCGATCGCCGCGCAGCAGGCGAACATCGCCGATTGCGATTCCTTGCCGCCGAACCCGCCGCCCATCCGGCGGCATTCAATGAGCACGTTGTGCGAATGCACGCCGAGCGCATGGGCGACATGGTGCTGCATTTCGGTCGGATGCTGCGTCGAACACCAGACGTGCATGCCGTCGTCGTCCTTCGGTACCGCGTAGGCGATCTGCCCCTCGAGGTAGAACTGCTCCTGGCCGCCCAGCAGCAGTTCGCCGGCATCGCGGTGCGGGGCATGCGCAATCCTGGCCGCGGGTTCTCCGCGGGCCAGCTTCATCGGCGGCAGCACGGATCGGTTGGCCGCCCGCGCCGCTTGCGCCGTCAGCACGGCCGGCAGTTCTTCGAATTCGACCTTCGCGCGGCGCGCAGCCAATCGCGCGGTGTCGTGCGACGTCGCCACGACGATGAACATCGGTTGCCCAACGTATTGCACGAGGCCGTCGGCCAGAATCGGATCGTCATGAATGATCGGCCCGCACTGGTTTTCACCGGGGATGTCGTCGGCCGTGAAAACGGCCACGACGCCCGGCGTCGCACGCACGTCGTCCACATTCATCGACACGATCTTCGCGTGCGCCTTCGGCGACATCCCCAGCGCGGCGTGCAGCGTGCCGGCGACAAGCGGAATGTCATCGGTATAGGTGGCGCGGCCGCTCACGTGCAGATGCGCGGATTCGTGCGGACGCGATACGTGAACTTGACGAAACGCCGCACGCTCGCGCTCGTCGCGAACGAGATCGGTGAAAAACGGTTCGGCTTGCTGGTTCATTGTTGTCTCTCTGACTGCGTTTCCGGGCTCTTTTCCCGGCGCGCTCTACGCTTGCGTTCGCTTGTGCTCGCTATTGCTCGCTTTTGCTCGCTTGTGCCGGTGCGCCGGGCCGGCGGCTGCGGGCGGATTGCCTCAGGCGGGCGTCTCGAGATCGACGAGCCGCACGTTCAACGCTTGCGGCGGCAGCGGATCATGCGGACGCGTCTCGAGCCAGAAGCGATAGAGCAGGTTTTGCGCGGCCTGCAAACGGTAATCGCTCGTGGCTCGCATATCGGACAGCGGCGCATAGTCCTGGGCGAGCGCCTGCATCGCCGCTTGCGCCGTCGCTTCGTGCCAGGCTGCATCGGCCAGCACACTTTCCGCGTGTGCCGCCCGCTTGGGCGTCGCGGCCATCCCGCCGAACGCGATGCGCGGCGAGCGGAGGGTGTCGCCGTCCGCAAGGTAGGAGAAAGCGGCGCACACGGCCGAAATATCGGAGTCGAAACGCTTCGACACTTTGTACGTCCTGAAGCGCAACGCCTCGCGCGCGCCCGTGCGCGTCGGCACCTTCAGCGCCGCCACGAACTCGTGCTCGGCCATGTCCTTCTTTTGGTAGGCGACGTAGAGATCTTCGAGCGCCAGCTCGCGCTCGACTTCGCCGCCGCGCAGCACCACGCGCGCACCCAATGCGATCAGGCCCGGCATCGAATCGCCGATCGGCGAGCCATTCGCGATATTGCCGCCGAGCGTGCCGGCGTTGCGGATCGGCAGCGACGCGAATCGCTTCCACATTTCCTCGAGTTCCGGATAATGGCGCGCCAGTTCCGCGTAGGCGCGTTCCACCGTCACACCGGCACCGATCTCGATCCAGTCGGCCGACGTTTCGATCCGCTGGAGTTCCACCACGCGGCCGATGTAGACGATGTCGCCGAGCGCACGCATCTGCTTGGTGACCCACAAGCCGATGTCGGTGCTGCCGGCCAACAGACGCGCCGCGGGCCGCTCGGCCTTCAGCGCCGCCAGCGCATCAATCGAGCGCGGCGCATCGAACGCTTCGCCGCCGTGCTCGTAGTGGAACGTGTCGTCGCGCTGAATCGTCGCCAGCGTCCGCGACAGCGCGGCCACATCGATCGGCGCCTTCGGGGCTGGCAGGTCGAACATGCGTTCGCCGGCCTCGATGATGGGGCGATAGCCGGTGCAGCGGCACAGGTTGCCCGTCAAGGCGTCGGCGATCTCCGCACGCGATGGTGCGCAGATGCTGCCGCACGCGGTGCCGCCCGCCCCGGCGCAGGACGCCGCATCCGCGGGCGCGGCGCCTTCACCGCCATGCTTGCGGTACAGCGCCCACATCGACATGACGAAGCCCGGCGTGCAAAAGCCGCATTGCGAGCCATGACAGTCGACCATCGCCTGCTGCACGGGATGCAAGGAACCGTCGGGCTGGCGCAGATCCTCGACAGTGAACAGTGCCTTGCCGTCCAGCGTCGGTAGAAACTGAATGCAGGCGTTGACGGCCGAGAACCGCAGGCCACCGGCCCCATCGGACTCGGCAACGACGACGGTACAAGCGCCGCAGTCACCTTCGGCGCAGCCCTCCTTGGTGCCGGTGCATTGCACGTCCTCGCGCAGGTACTGCAAAACCGTACGCGTGACGGGCGCGTCGCGCACTTCGCGGATGGCATGGCGATGATAGAAACGGATCGATTGGCTCATGGTCGTGGAAAGCGGAACGCCGGAAGACACGTTCGTTTGTCGATTGTTTGTCGTTGATCGAAAACTAACACCACCAATATGCGCCACCCATAGGGCGCTTCGCATGTCGCTCATATTCGCCCACCGATATGCCGGCGTGCGCGAGCATTTGTCCCCGTTTTTACGCGTGTCAGACATGCTGCACTGCAAAGAAACCGGTCCCATGTCACAATACCGCCTTCAGCCACACGGTCGGCCTGGCTTCAAGTCTGGTTTTCCCTTGCCTCGCCACCGCACTGCTCTTGCCTTTGCTCATGTCTGCCGCCTCGCCCGCTTTATCCGATCGCGCCGCCACGGCTCAGATTGTTCCGATCGTCTTCTTTACGTTCATCTGCTACCTGATCATCGGGTTGCCGTTGCCCGTGCTGCCCGGCTTCGTGCAAAGCCAACTGGGCCTGGGTTCGGTGCTGGCCGGTGCGGCGGTCAGCGTGCAGTATGCTGCGACACTCTTTTCGCGGGCGCATGCGGGCCGGTTTTCCGACACGCTCGGCCCGAAGCGCACCGTCGCGATCGGCCTGACGGCATGCGGCGTCAGCGGGGCCCTGCTCGCGCTGGCCGTGGCGTGCCACGCATGGCCCGGCGTGAGCCTCGTCGTGCTGGTCGCGAGCCGGTTCGCGCTCGGTTTCGGTGAAAGTTGCGTCGGTACGGGGGCGATTCTCTGGGGGATCGGCCGGGTCGGCGCCACGCACAATGCGCGTGTCATCTCCTGGAACGGCATCGCCACGTATGGCGCTCTGGCGATCGGCGCGCCTGTCGGCGCCGCGCTCGATCACATGATCGGGCCGTGGGCGCTCGGCGTCGCGACGATCGCGCTCGCGGCCATCGGCTACGTGTTGGCGCGCCGGCTCAAAGGCGTGCCGCTCGTGCACGGCGAGCGCATGGGCTACGCCAGCGTGTTCGTGCGCGTGCTGCCGCATGGCGTGGGGCTCGCGCTCGGGACCGCGGGCTTCGGCTCGATCGCGACGTTCATCGCGCTCTATTACGCGGCGCGCGGCTGGCCGCATGCGGCGCTCGCGTTGACGCTGTTCGGTTCGTTTTTCGTCGGTTCCCGGCTGCTTTTCGCGAATGCGATCCGCACCTATGGAGGCTTTCGCGTCGCCGTCGTCTCGTTCTCGTTCGAATGCGCGGGCCTTGTCACCCTGTGGCTCGCCAGCGCCCCGCACGCCGCGCTCGTCGGGGCCGCAGTGACGGGCTTCGGCTTCGCGCTCGTGTTTCCGTCGCTCGGCGTCGAAGCCGTGGAACTCGTGCCGCCCGCAAGCCGCGGCGCCGCGCTGGCCGCTTACTCGGTCTTCTTCGATCTTTCGCTCGGCATCATGGGGCCGCTCGCCGGCTTCGTGGCGGGGGCATTCGGCTACCCGTCGGTCTTCTTTGTCGCAGCCATCGCCGCAGCCGCGGCGGCGATGCTGTCGCTCACGCTCTACCTGCGCCATACGCGCAGCCGCAGTATGGCGGCCGCATAGGGCCCGCGGCGCCCGGCACATTGGCCGTTTTTTCGTTATTCGCAATATGAATTAGGGGCGCGACGGAAGATTCATACCGGTCATTAAATAACAACCCCCAGAATTGATAGGCAAGATTACGCCAAAGATTTGCCTTTCAGGTTCCTTAATTCTTATTCCTTTTCGTTTCTTGCCTTTTCCTTCGATCGGCCTCTAGGATATTTGCTTCGCCCCATAACAAGAGGAAGAGGCTCATGTCGTCCTGGAAACCCGATCCGACGTTCTACCCTTCCGCACGTCTTGCGGCCGAGGCCCCCAAGGAAACGCTGGCCTACGTCGCCAGCTTCGATCCGACGCGACGCATCCCGGACGAACTCGCCGTCGTCGATCTCGATCCCAGCTCGACCGATTACGGCAAAATCGTGGAACGCGTCGCCATGCCCAATACCGGCGACGAATTGCATCATTTCGGCTGGAATGCGTGCAGTTCTCACCTATGTCCCAATGCGCCGCATCCGCATTCCGAACGCCGCTATTTGATCGTACCGGGCCTGCGCAGCTCGCGCATTCACGTACTCGATACGAAACCCGATCCGCGCCGTCCGCGCATCGTCCGCGTGCTCGAACCCGACGAAGTCGCGCGCAAATCCGGCTACACGCGGCCGCATACCGTCCACTGCGGCCCGCAGGGCATCTTCGTCGTCTCGCTCGCGAATAGCGAGGGCGATGCGCCCGGCGGCATTTTCCTCATGGATCACGACACGTTCGACATTCGCGGCCAATGGGAGATCGATCGCGGCCCGCAGCGGCTCGCCTACGACGCCTGGTGGCATCTCGGTTACGACACGCTCGTCTCGAGCGAATGGGGCTTGCCGGCCACGTTCGAGGGCGGCCTCGTGCCCGAAATCCTGCTCGGCGGCCAATATGGCCACCGCCTGCACTTCTGGGACTTGAATACGCGCAAGCATAAGCAAACGATCGACTTCGGCGAGGAAAACCAGCTCGTTTTCGAATTGCGGCCCGCGCACGATCCCACGAAGGCGCACGGCTTCGTCAATTCTGTCATCAGCTTGAAGGACCTCTCGGCTTCGATCTGGACGTGGTATCGCGAAGGCGATCGCTGGGCGGCACGCAAGGTCATCGAAATTCCAGCCGAACCCGCCGATCAGGCGCTGCTGCCGCCGATGCTCAAGCGCTTCAGCGCCGTCCCGCCGCTCGTGACCGATATCGCGCTCTCGCTCGACGATCGTTTCCTCTACGTCGCCTGCTGGGGCACCGGCGAAATGCGTCGCTACGATGTTTCCGATCCGCATCATCCCGAGCTCGTCGGCTCGGTCCGGATCGGCGGCATTGCCGGGCGCACGCCCCACCCGAACAGCGGCAATCGGCCGTTGAACGGCGGGCCGCAGATGGTGGAAGTGAGCCGCGACGGCCGCCGCGTCTATTTCACGAACTCGCTGTACGGTGCGATCGACGAGCAGTTTTACCCAGATGGCATCGACGGTTGGATGGTCAAGCTCGATGCGCCGGAGGGCGGCGGGCTCGCGTTCGACCGGGAGTTCTATCTGGAATGGCCGAAGACGCATCGGCCACACCAGATTCGGCTCGAAGGCGGCGATGCATCGTCCGATTCGTACTGCTATCCGTGAACGGGCCGATACGGAGGGCTAGTGCGCGGCGGGCCGTCTTCGTCAATGAGGCACGACGATGAGTTGGGGCATGGAGGCAAGCGGCGCGGCGCCTTGGCTCGCCGTCGTCGGCAGCGGCGTCTTTCATGGCGTCAATCCGGCGATGGGTTGGCTGTTCGCCACCGCGCTCGGGCTACAGCGCAAGAGCCGCACGGCCCTCGTGGCGGCGTTGCCCCCGCTCGCGCTCGGCCATGCCGCTTCGATCTTCGCCGTTACGTCGTCGGCCCTGGTACTCGGGCTCGCGCTGCACGCGGCATCCCTCAAGATCCTTGCCGGGATCGTCCTGCTCGGATGGGCCGCCTACCACTTGCTGTACGGCCATCGGCATCGCGTGCGCGTCGGGATGACGGCGGGCGCGGCCGGGCTCGCGATGTGGTCGGCGGCAACCGCCACCGTGCATGGCGCGGGACTCATGCTCGTGCCCGCGTTGATGCCGATCTGCGGCGTCGCGGCCAAAACGGGCTTGGCCGGCACGCTAGGGCCGGCCGCACTCGTCACGGTGGTTCATACGCTCGTGGCATCGGTCACGAGCGCGGCGATCGCCTTTGCCGCCTATGAGTATCTCGGCCTCGGGATGTTGAGGCGTGGATGGATCAACTTCGATTGGATATGGTCAGGCGCACTGGCTATAACGGGCGCGGCGCTGCTGGCGCTCGCGTGAGCGCCAGACTGCCCAGACACCTCGTTCTGCGACACATGTTCGGCTTTCGGCAGCGGCAGGCCCGTTGCAGGATCGAGGTTTTTCGCTTTGGCTAGACGCCCGACCAGCTCGTCGGACGGCGTCGGAGGTGGTACAGCCGCGGCCCGGTCTTTCTCCCATTGGAACGTGCCGTCCCACGGCGGGAGCACGGCCGGTGGCAACGGCACGATCTTGTCGATGTCGGGGACTTTCGGATTCCGGCCGTCGTTGTCATCGAGGAATTTGCCGATCAACTTGTAGCGGTGCGAACGTTCTGGATCGCGCTGCACACCAATATAATCCACCCGATCACACGGGGATGGGCCGTTAAACCCCTGCTCGAGAAAAGACGCCGCCAGTCTGTTTCCCGCGCTGGCGCCCTGCTGGAACGCCTTGACCCCTTCGTCATAGAGCTTATCTGTCGTGAGATCAATGCCCAACTCAAGTGCCGCCCTGCTATGCCCCTGATCCGCCGCGCATCGCCACATCTCCCGCGCGACCTTCGGTGCCTTGTCAATCGGGAACAGAAGTTTGCCGACGTAGTACTGCCCGTCCGGGCTACCTAAATCCGCCGCCTTGCGGAAATAGCGCAGGGCCGCCTCGCTGTTCTGCTTCAGACCATAGCCGACTTCGAGATAGTGTCCGATATCGTAGTAGCCGCCCGGCACCCCCTCTTTCACCAGTTGCACCGCCAAGTCAATCGCCTCTTTCGGGGCATCCGGCGAATGGGCCAGCTCGACCGAGACCAGTTCCTGAAGGTTGCTGTTCGCCTTGTAGTGACCGTGCGCCGCTGCGATCCGGTAATACCGCGCGACGTCGTCGAAGTCCTTTGGGCCGTCCTGTGTTTGCAGGTAGCGGGCGTACTTGAACAACTGATCCGCCTCGGGATCGAGCGGCGGCAGATGGTCCGCTTGGTGCACGCAGGTAAACGCGAGATTCGCGCGCACGTCGGTCAGGCTCGGTAGCGAAGACAACGGGTTCTTGGTACAGGCGCAGGCGAAGCCGGCCAACAGGGCAATCAGAATGCCTTTTCTCATGAGTCGATTCGCGGAGGTGCGTTTGGGCGGGCGGTCAGGAAGGGAGCGCGCCAGCGCTCATGCGTGGCGTGGCGCGGATCGGTTCGACAAAGCGCGAGCCGATCCGTTAGGCCCGCGCCGCGTAAGCGGCAGGCCCGCTGCGACAATCCCTGCCCGTCACGCTTCGCTCAGATACCCAGTCAGCCTCCATGACACTTGTACCGTCTGCTTGCGCACGCCCATCCACGAATCGAGCCATTCAAACGGGCGTGGCATGTAGACCGTCAGCATTGGCAGTTCCATTCCCTTGCGGAAGCGGTGCTCCGTGTCAGCGACCATCCCCTTTGCGAGACTCGCCCGCCATACGCCGTCTTCCGGGCACGGCTCGCCAGTGCGCGCGATCGTGCCGATCGGCTGCCGCATAGGCGCCTGTTCGGGCGCCTCGTTCTGCGACACGTGTTCGCTTTTCGGCAGCGGCAGGCCCGTTGCCGGATCGAGGTCTTTCGCTTTGGCTAGACGCCCGACCAGTTCGTCGGACGGCTTCGGAGGCGGCACAGCCGCTGCCCGGTCTTTTTCCCATTGGAACGTGCCGTCCCACGGCGGAAGCACGGCCGGTGGCAGCGGCACGATCTTGTCGATGTCGGGAACTTTCGGATTCCGACCTTCGTTGTCATCGAGGAATTTGCCGATCAACTCGTAACGGCGCGAGCGTTCCTGATCACGCTGCAAAGCCATGTAATTTAGTTGATCAGACGGGGGCGGGCCGTTAAACCCATCTTCGAGAAAAGACGCCGCCTGGCTGTTTCCCGCGCTGACACCCTGCTGGAACGCTTTGACCCCGTCGTCATAGAACCCGTCCGTCTTAAGATCAATGCCCAGCTCATCCGCCGCCGTGCCGTGCCCCTGATCCGCCGCGCATCGCCACATCTGGCGCGCGATCTTAGGCGCGTTGTCGACCGGGAACAGAAGTTTGCCGACGTAGTACTGCGCCTCCGGGCTACCCAGATCCGCCGCCTTGCGGAAGTAGCGCAGCGCCGCTTCGCTGTTCTGCTTCAGACCATAGCCGGCTTCGAGATAGTGCCCAATATCGTAGTAGCCGCCCGGCACACCCTGCTTAACCAGTTGCACTGCCAAGTCAACCGCCTCTTTCGGGGCATCCGGTGAATGAGCCAGGCCCGCAGAGACCAGCTCCTGAAGGTTGCTGTTCGCCTTGTAGTGGCCA
This sequence comes from Trinickia sp., assembly GCF_051961175.1. Taxonomy (GTDB): domain Bacteria; phylum Pseudomonadota; class Gammaproteobacteria; order Burkholderiales; family Burkholderiaceae; genus Trinickia. The sequence continues at coordinate 28,458 of NZ_JBQCDN010000192.1, forward strand.
TGAGCTGCCGCGATCCGGTAATACCGCGCGACGTCGTCGAAGTCCTTCGGGCCGTCCTGCGTCTGCAGGTAACGGCCGTATTTGAACAACTGATCCGCCTCGGGATCGAGCGGCGGCAGATGCTGGGCTTGGTGCACGCAGGTAAACGCGAGATTCGCGCGCACGTCGGTCAGGCTGGGTAGCGAAGACAACGGGTTCTCCTTTGATGTACAGGCGCAGGCGAAGCCCGCCAGCAGAGCAATCAGAATGCCTTTTCTCATGAGTCAATCCCAGGAGCTGCGTGTGGGTGAGGTGGTCAGGAAGCCCACCAGCGATGCAATCGGAGCTAGCTTCTTGCCTTGATTCTGGGTGTTCTGCGAAATAACCTTGCCCCACTCCTTGTACGCCTTCGATATATCATCCTGCGCGCCTCGATTTTTCGTATGCAGCCCCCACAATTGCTTGCGCAGCGCCGAAGTCGCCTCGCCATGTTCATGGCAGATATTCAATTCACTGTCGACTTCCATGCTGCGCCGGTTGACGTTGGCAGAGCCGTGCGTCGTGAAGACATCGTCAACGATCATTAGCTTCTGGTGGATGTAGACGTAGTCCCACTTCTGACCTGCCGGCGTGTCCGGGGCCACCAATGTGCAGATCAGCACCTTCAGGCCGGGCATATCCTGCGGCGGTATCAGATCCTTATCTCTCGTTAGACCGTCCGGATGTTCTTTCACCCGTTCCCGCGCCTGCCTCACTTGATCGAGTTGCCGCTGCTCTTCGCCTTCCTTGAACTGCCGGTCCTGGAGGTACGCCCCAAGCCCCTGCATCTGCGAGAAATCCACGCCCTGCGTCATCAGGCGCTGGTCGGCGGCCCGTTCGTCGGCAAGCTGGGTCTCAAGCGTCTTTTGCTGGTCCGGGAGTTCCAGCGCCGCGACCCCGGGCATCCGATCTCCGTACCCCAACGCGGAAAGCATCTGATACGTGCCGACCGTCCCCTTCCCGATACCGTCTTCGTTTGAGTTCGTGACGACGAATAGATAGACCGGCCCATGCTTCCCGGGACTACGCCCCCCCGCGAGCTGCGCGTTCACGTTTTTCCGCAGCGCGTCGACCACCGGCATGTACCGGAGATACTGGTTCTCGATATAAACGAAATTCGTCGCGTTGTTCACCGCCTGGAGGTACAGCTTGCTGATATCCCGCGTTCCCCCCTTGGGGTGCTGCGACTGCGTGCGCAGAATCTGCGCCATGACCGGCGTGCCGTGTTCCGGGCGCAGTTTCAACCGGCAGGCCAGCGCCGAGCGCGCCTGACCAAGCTTCTGGCCGGTCGCATCGTCCCATGCTTGGCAGAAATTCTCGTTCAAGTCTTCGAGGATCGGCCCCGTCACCTTCGCGGACATGTCCTGCCGCGGATGCAGGCCGCTGCGTCCCATTCGCGGCGCCATCCGCAGATAGGTGTGATTGTCCCGGTCCCAGTATTCATCGAGCGTGTTGTGCCCCATCACAAACCCGATGGCCTGTTCGGGAGCCTCGTAGTCGACCAGCACCATTTTCTGGTGATGCGACGGCTCGCCCGTCATCGCGGCGGTATTCTCGGTTCTCATCACGCGGGCGCCAGCCGGTCCGCTCAGCCAAGTGCGATATGCGATCTCCCCACGCTCCCACAGGTTGAAATCCCGCGTCGCGAATTCGATGTTTTTCAGCGGCTGCAACTTGCGGCTGCGAAGCGAATCCACTGCCCGGTCCGTGAGCACGCCCGGAAAAAACGCCGTCGTTACCGTTATCGCCCTGTCCGCCAGACCGTGCGCGGTCACGTTGTTCAAGTTCGCCCGATGGTACCAAAGCCAGTCGTATTCCTCCTGGGCATGGGTGCGGCCGTCCTTCGCGGCGGTCGCAAGCCCCGTCGGCCCATGGTTGCCGGGCATCATGTCCTCGGACGTGTGCGAGAGGTTGAAAAAATCGCTCCACACAAGCAGCCGCACCTTGACGCCCTGTTCGCCTTTCGTGGCCAGCAAGTCGCCGATCGACGGCGAGCCCGCCCCGTCAGTGCCCCGCTTGAAGTACATCGACGGCTGGAAACCCCAGCACAAGATATCGATGCTGTGCTGCGCCCCCATGATCGCGTCGAACACCGCCCCGAACGTCTTTTCGCCGTTGACGAGCGGCAGATACGTGGCTTTCGCGGGATCATATTCGCTCTGCTGCACGAACCATGGCGACATGAGCCTCGCGCTGTGCGTGCAAGTCAGCGCGAGCGGCGTGGTAATGGTTCGAGTAGTCTGTCCTGTCATATGTCGGTCGGTGATCCGTTTCGAGCGTCCGCGTTGGGGTTGGAAAGGCTGCCGTAGTTCTGCCCGTGCACGGCGCGGCCGAAGCCGGCTACATCGGCCACCCTTCATAAAAATTGGGTCGCGTTGGTTTCTTAGGCTGCGGTTGGTCCCAGGGCGATAGGCGGCCGGTGCGGGAATCTCGCGCATGGAGCGACTCCCCTTTGGGAAAGGAGAGGAGGGTTTGCAACCGGTTGTGCTGTATGCATGCCCGCCACTATTTGGCGGAGGCCCTTCGGGAAAAATGGAGTACCCATCGGCACGTCTTTTTATGTCTGCGTTATGACCGGCAATTTTACCGAACGTCACGCGCCGGGAATACGGGAAAGTGCGAGAAATAGTTCAATCCGGAACATATTTCCCGAAAGCAACTTACGCCGGATGATGTGGTAAATATTACCTTACCCCACACCAATTCGGCATGGAAACAATGCGTGGCGGCGTCTTAACCCATTCGGCCGCGCTTCCAGCTTGAACTGCGAGGCTGCCGGAATTGCAGATCTCGCGCCGGATAAATTTGAGCCGATTCGCGCGCAATTGGTTTTCCAATTTGCCTCCCCCGTCTCATTCGGTAAAATCTCACGCTTCCGCGAATAAGCCCAAAAAGAAAACAGACGCATGCAACTTACCCGAATGATCGAGGCCATCCGAAGTGGGATGCTCCAGCATGGCCGGCTGGTGAAGCTCGATACCCCGTTGGGCCCGGATTTTCTGCTGCCGCAGCGCGTCTATGGACGCTCTCGCATCGGCCGCAATTACGAACTCGTCGTCGACGCCGTTCATGTGTCGAGCACGTTCCGCCCGCGCAAGTTGATGGCGCAGCCGGTCACGTTATGGATCCAGCAAGACGACCGCTCCTATCTCCCGCATCATGGCTATGTCTCGTCGGTGACGCGGCTCGGATCCGATGGCGACTTGCATGCGGTTCAATTCACGATCACATCGTGGCTGCATTTCCTGCACCTGCGCAGCGACGCGCGAAATTGGCAAGACGCGACCGTTGAAGGCATTTTGAGCGATGTCTTCTACGAACATAGCCATGCCCGAGGCGCGTTTCGCTTTGAACTGACTCGCTCGCTACCTGCGCGTTCGTTCGTCCAGCAATACGAAAGCGATTGGAATTTCGTGCACCGTTTGATGGAAGAGGAAGGGCTGTTCTTCTATTTCGAACAAGCGAAGGACGGCCAATCGCACACGATGGTGATCGTCGATGACGTCAGCGCATTTCCACAAGCCAACGCCGGAAAAATTCCGCTGTTGCGCAGCGATGCGCGAATCGAAAGAGACGGTTTTACTCGATGGGAAGAAATAGACGAACTCCATAGCACGCAGCACACCACGCGGACATCGGACTACAAGCGGCCGGCTTCTGCCGCCTGGCCGAAAGGAACGAGCGTGTCCGCGACAGGTGCCGATAGCTTGCCGTGGCAAGCCGAGGTGTACGAATACACCGGCGCATATACGTTTCTCGACCGATACCGCGGCGATGCATTGTCGTGGATTCGCGTGCAGCAGTGGGAGTCGGCCGCGCAGCGCGTGCACGGCACCGGCAACATACGGTGCCTCGATGCGGGCTTGTGGTTCGAGCTGACTCGCCATCCGGAGCGAGGCGGCCGAGATTCGGACCAGCAGTGGCAGTACATCGCCATCGAAACGGTCTGGGGTATCGAGAACAACCTGCCGGTGTCGTTTGCGACGCGCGATGTCGCGCGCAGCCTGAAGGCGTCCATCGAGGCGCTGAGAGCCGAGCACGGCGGCGAGCCCGATGCGCTTGCGGTACGGCATGCAGATGGCGGTATGGGCCTATTCGTGGTGCAAGTTGAGGTGCAGCGCAAGGCATTGGCTTACCGCAGCCCGTTCGAACATCGCAAGCCGGTCATGCAGCTCCAGACCGCGACAGTCGTGGGACCGGACAACGAGGAAGTCTTCACCGATTCGCTGAACCGGATCCGGGTGCGCTTTCATTGGGATCGGCTCAACGGCGATACGCCGCGCGCGAGTTGTTGGGTACGCACTGCGTTCGCGGATGCGGGGGGCGGCAAAGGGGCCGTTCACGTGCCGCGGGTGGGTGAAGAGGTACTGATCGGCTGGGAAAGCGGCGATTGCGATCGGCCCATTGCCATCGGTCGCGTCTACAACGGCGCGAATCAGCCGCCCTGGCATACGAACGGGATCTTGTCGGGCATCCAGTCGCGCGAGTATGGCGGCCAGGGCTACAACATGCTCGTCATGGATGACTCGACGGGGCAGCCGCGACTGCAATTGGCCAGCAGCAGCGCCAGCGCTCACGTTCACTTGGGCTACCTGATCGAGCAGACCGGGAATCGGCGCGGGGCGTATCTCGGCAGTGGGTTCGACGTGAAAGCGGATACCTACGGCGCGCTGCGCGCCGGGCGTGGCTTGTATGTATCGACGCACCCGATTGCCGCTCAACCGCTCGATGCACGACCAGCCAATAGCCAGCTCGTGAACTCCGTGAATGTGATTCAAGCCCTTTCCGATGCGAGTACGCAGCATCAGGCCGAAGACATGGCGCCGGGGCACGATACGCTGAAGTCGTTCACCGACGCAACCAAGCACACGATGTCCGGCGTCAACGCGGGTGGCCGCACCGCGGGCGGCGGCACCGGCGAGGCCAACGCATTCGGCGAGCCGATCATGCTCCTCGCCAGCCCGAGCGGCATCGGCTTGGCGACGCAGCAATCGGTGCACGTCGCGAGCAATGCACACACCAACATCGTGAGCGGACAGAACACGCATCTGGCGGCCGGGCGTTCGCTGATCGCAAGCGTGGCCGAGAAGCTGAGCCTGTTCGTGCAGAACGCGGGCATGAAACTGTTCGCGGCGAAAGGCAAGATCCAGGTGCAAGCGCATAGCGACGACGTCGAGATCTCCGCGCAAAAGGCGATTCGGCTCGCCTCGGTGACCAACAACATCGAAGCGGCGGCGAAGGAGGAGATTTTGCTGACGGCGGGCGGTGCCTACATCCGGCTGAGCGGCGGCAACATCGAAATTCATGCGCCGGGCAAGATCGATGTGAAGGGGGCGCAGCACGTGTTTGGGGGCCCTGCGCAGATGAGCGTCGATCATCCTGCGTTCCCCACCAACATGCCGACTACGCCGCTGATGTTGAACGTGGCGGGGTCGCCGTCCGCGAGCACCTATGTGCCCGCTGGGATGCCCTACAAGCTGTTGGCCGACGGGGCGACGGTCAAGCAAGGCGTGCTCGACGCCAGCGGGCAAGTTCCCGTCGATCACCACGTCACCACGCAGAAGTACAGCTTGCAGCTCGCCAATGGCATCACGCACGAAATTCCCGTCCCGGCCGCCTATCGCGATGCGGCCAATGGTGCGCTCGCGAATCAGGGGTTTCATTTTCATGAAGGGCTGCCGGGCACCGAAGCCGCGGGAACCGATCGAGCCGTGCATCGGCAGAACTACGCCGATTTGCTGAGCGGCGATACGGAGAATCAATGAGTGAAATTCAAGAGCGCGGGCTCCGAGACGCATTCGGCTGGCTGTTTGCCACGCGCCCAGGAGCATTCGCGCTTGGGTTTATTCTACTCATCTTGAGCGTATTGCTTGGGGTGACCGTTGCTATCGCAATCGACGAGACGTTCTCCGTGAATGAGGATTCACTCTGCGTGCTGCTGCTTGGATTTGGATTGTGCGTCCCACTTGTGTGCGTGTTGACCTTGATGGCGGATTCGCGGTGTGCCCATCGGGTGCGTTGGCTGCTTTCGGGCTGGGCAAGCGCCATGGTCGGAATCCCGCTGGCCTTGATCATCATCTGCCTGACCGTTGCGGATGGCCTCCCACACGGCTGAGCTTCGTCCGTGAAGCTCAGCCGATGGCGTCGCCCGACGATGCTCCCCCGTGGGGCGGCGCCTAGGCAACTCATCACATTTCGCGACGCTTTCCGGCACCTTGAGCGCCGACCATCGCACGACATCTCAAGGACCGACCACTCACCGCCCCCGAGCGTTTTCCGACAACGAATGTTCAAGCGCCGCGACGCCGGCCGGCAGATCGACGCGCGCCCCCAGTTCAACCATCGTGCGGCCGAGCGCGTGCAGCGTGCGAAACAGATTGTGCTCGCGGCATTGCTCGCCCATCTGCCCAATACGCACGATCGGCAGTCCGAACGAACCCGAGATCTCCACTTGGTGCTGGCGTGAGATATGACCGCAGACGTCGGCGGGGCTCAGTCCTGCAGGCGTCGAGATGCCGACGACCGAATTGAGCCGGCAAGGCTCGGGCGCAAACAGCTCCAGCCCCATCGCCGAGACGCCCGCTTGCAGCGCCAGCGAGCAGTTGAGGTGGCGTGCAAAGCGCTTTTCAAGCGTTTCAGCGCAGACGAGCCGCAATGCTTCATGCAACGCGAGCACGCCCGAGACGGGCGCCGTATAGTGATAGCCGGCGTTGTGCCAGAAGTTTTCCGCGAGCGAAGCATCGAGGCACCAATGCGCCCCAGGCTGCTTGCGGGACTTCATCCGCTGCCACGCCGCTTCCGAGAACGCAATGAGCGACACACCCGGAATTGACGACAGCCCTTTTT
>NZ_JBQCDN010000193.1:0-6713 GCF_051961175.1 Trinickia sp.
TGGATTTTTGAACTTTTTCCCTCGGAGGGGTAATGGACAACATCGAACAGCGCGTCAAGAAGATCGTCGCGGAACAACTGGGCGTCGCCGAAGCTGAAATCAAGAACGAAGCTTCGTTCGTGAACGATCTCGGCGCGGACTCGCTCGACACGGTCGAGCTCGTGATGGCGCTGGAAGACGAGTTCGGCATGGAAATTCCGGACGAGGAAGCCGAGAAGATCACGACGGTCCAACAAGCGATCGACTACGCGCGCGCAAACGTCAAGGCGTAACACCTGAGCCTCGCGCTGCACGCTGGCCGCGGTTGACGCGTATCCACGCCGGATGCCGATGCTAGTGCCGAATTCTTAGCCACAGGGCTCACAGGGCGGTTTCCTGTGGGTGCTGTGGCTTTTGCTTTTGTCATTTATGGAAAAGGGGTTACCGTGAGCCGTCGCCGCGTTGTTGTTACAGGCTTGGGTCTGGTATCGCCTGTCGGCAATCATGGTGCCGACGGCTGGGCCAATCTGGTTGCCGGCAAGTCCGGTATCGCGACCATCACGAAGTTCGATGCGACGAACTTCTCGACGCGCTTCGCCGGCGAAGTCAAAGGCTTCGACGTCGAAGAGTACATGCCGGCCAAGGAAGCCCGCCATATGGATACATTTATCCATTACGGCATGGCAGCCGGCATCCAGGCGATGCACGACAGCGGCTTCGAAGTCACCGAGGCCAACGCCGAGCGCTGCGGTGTCATCGTCGGATCGGGCATCGGCGGGTTGCCGATGATCGAAGTGACGCAAACGGAGCTGCTCAATCGCGGCCCGCGCCGCATCTCGCCGTTCTTCGTGCCCGCATCGATCATCAACATGATTTCGGGCCACCTGTCGATGCGCTTTGGCTTGAAGGGCCCGAATCTGGCCATCGTCACGGCCTGTACCACGGGCCTGCATTGCATCGGCGAAGCCGCACGTCTGATCGAGTACGGCGATGCGGATTTGATGGTGGCGGGCGGCGCGGAAGCGACGGTCTCCCCGCTCGGGATCGGCGGCTTCGCGGCGGCGCGCGCGCTCTCGCAACGCAATGACGATCCCGCCACGGCCAGCCGTCCGTGGGACGCCGATCGCGATGGCTTCGTGCTGGGCGAGGGGGCGGGCGTCATGGTGCTCGAAGAGTACGAGCACGCCAAAGCGCGCGGCGCGAAGATCTACGCCGAAATCGGGGGCTACGGCATGAGCGCCGATGCGTATCACATGACGGCGCCGCTCGAAGACGGCGACGGCGCGCGGCGCTGCATGGCCGCGGCTTTGCGCAATGCGGGCGTCAACGCCGACGAAGTCGACTACGTGAACGCGCACGGCACCTCGACGCCGCTGGGCGATCTGGCCGAAACGACGGGCATCAAGCGCGCGCTTGGCGATCACGCGAAGAAGGTGGTCGTGAACTCGACGAAATCGATGACGGGGCACTTGCTCGGCGGTTCGGGCGGCCTGGAATCGGTGTTCACGGTGCTGGCCATCCATCATCAAGTGTCGCCGCCCACGATCAACATCTTCAATCAAGACCCGAAATGCGATCTGGACTACTGCGCGAATCAGGCGCGGGAGATGAAGATCGATGTCGCGTTGAAGAACTCGTTCGGGTTCGGCGGTACGAACGGCACGCTTGTCTTCAAGCGCGCTTGAGCGTGGCGGTTCGTTGACGGACGGCGATCTCGAAGTCGAACCGGGTGCGCCGCGGCGGGTGACGCTGCGGCGTTCGCGCACGGTGCGCTCGGTCGCATCGGCCTTCGCGCTCGTTTGCGCGGCAGCCGTCTTTTTTACGGTGGAACCCCGCTTGGGTGCGATCGATGCGCTCTGCCTCGCGGGGGCGACGCTTGCGGCGCTCGGCTTATCGCTCGCGCGCTACGAGCGCCGGCAGCCGTCGCTGCTTGAATTGACCCCGGAAGGCCTGGCGGCGTTCGACAGCGCCGGGCGCCCGCTGTTTCAAGGGCGCATCGTCGGCTTTACAGGATGGGCGGAGCGGTTGCTCGTGCTGGCCGTTGCCGGCAGCGACGCGCGCCGGTCGAACGCGTTCGTCGTCTGCGCGGATGCCGTCGATGCCGGAGCGTTTCGCGCGTTGGCGGTCCGGGGCCGGCACGCCGCGTACTAGGGGGACAGGCGCGAGGTGAAAGGCTCGCGTTGACGCCGGCGAGTTCCCCTTGTAACCGAAGCTAATCTGTAACGGCCGTAACGGCGGTTACACATGGCGCATGAGGGGAAGATAGGGACGCTACAATAGCCGTCCGCCAGGTTTTCTCCCAAGTGAACGGACCCCATCAGGTGAGCGAAAAGGAAATCGACCAGGTTCTGGTCGAACGCGTGCAGCAAGGCGACAAGGCCGCGTTCGAACTCCTGGTCTCGAAATATCATCGCAAGATCATTCGGTTGATCTCGCGGCTTGTGCGCGACCCTGCCGAAGTGGAAGACGTCGCGCAAGACGCATTCATCAAGGCTTATCGTGCCCTGCCGCAGTTCCGCGGCGAATCGGCGTTCTATACCTGGCTGTACCGGATTGCCGTGAACACGGCAAAGAACTATCTCGCGACGCAAAGCCGACGCGCCCCGACTTCCACCGAAGCAAACGCCGAAGAGGCGGAAACTTTCTCGGACGCCGATCAACTAAGGGATATCAACACGCCCGAGTCGTTGTTGATGAGCAAGCAGATCGCGCAGACGGTCAATGCTGCCATGGCACTTTTGCCGGAAGAGCTTCGGGTGGCCATTACCCTTCGTGAAATCGAAGGTCTGAGCTACGAAGAAATTGCCGAGATGATGGGGTGCCCCATCGGAACGGTTCGATCGCGGATTTTTCGCGCTCGTGAGGCGATTGCGGCAAAATTGCGTCCACTGCTGGACACGCCGGAAGGTAGACGCTGGTAACGCGCTTGCAGGCTACGCCTGCGGCCGCGCGGCAAGGATCGGCATCGTGGACGAGATAGAGCAAGAACTGGGTTAAGTCGTATCACTACGGGGTGTTTGTGAGATGGGGAGCGTCATGGGGTCGGTTTCGATGCAATCGCAGGGTAGCTCGCGCGGCGAGCGCTTGTCGGCATTTGTCGACGGGGAAGGGCTTGATGCCCCGATGTCGTTCGACGGTGTCCTGACCGAGTTCGACTACGCCGATCGCAGCACGTGGTCGGCCTATCACTTGATCGGCGATGCGTTGCGTTCGGACGATCTTGCTATCCACCCTGCGAAGAGCCAGGCGTTTCTCGCGGGCTTCGCCGCAAGGCTCGAATCCGAGCCGCACTTCATTGCGCCCCAAGAGGCGGCGCGACGCAGCCCATCGGTGCTGCGCCGGCGCGCCGCGCCGGCGCTCGCCGTGGCGGCCGCGGCGGCTATGCTGACTTGGATCGTCCTGCCGCAATGGCACGGCGGCCCGTCGCAAGGAACGGTTCAAACGGCGGCCACGAGCAGCCACGCCGATGGCGTGCAATCGGTCGCGATGACGAACGTGCCGGGCGCGCAAGAGGGCAATATCATTCGCGACGCTCAATTGGATCAGTATCTGGAAGCTCACCAGCAATTCGCCCAGCAGCCGATGGTGGTGGGGGCGACGCCGCTCATCCGTGCCGCTGTTCAGACGTCGCAAGGCCAATAACCCGATGCGGACATTGCGCTCGATGCGCGTCGCCGCCCCGCGGCAATGGGCGGCGTGGCTGCTTTGCGCGGCCGCGATGTTGTCGGTTTCCCCGCGTGCGGCTCACGCTGAGGCCGATGCCACGTTACGCCAGCAGGCGGCGGGTTGGCTGGATCGGATCCAAGAGGCGGCGCGGCGCGAAAATTACGAAGGCGTGTTCGTCTATCAGCACGGCAATTTTGTGCAGTCCTCGCGGATTGCCCACTATGCCGTGCGGGGCGACGGCGAATTCGAATCGGTCGAAAGCCTGGATGGCCAGCAGCGCAAACTCTTGCGCCATGACGACGATCTCTACACGTTTGTGCCCGAGCGGCGCCTGTGCGTCGTCGAAAAGCGGCTCAACAAGGATTCGTTCCCCGCGCTGTTGAGCGAAAGCGGCTCGCGGGTCCTGACGGTCTACGATCCGAAGATGCTCGGCGACGATCGCGTCGCAGGGCTCGATGCGCAGGTCATCGAACTCGATCCGAAGGATGCCTACCGCTTCGCCTATAAGCTATGGGCCGATGCGAAGACGGGCCTCCTGCTGCGCGTGCAGACACTCGACGCGTCGGGCCAGGTGCTTGCGCAGGTGGCGTTCACGCAGGTGCGGATCGGCGTGCCGGCGCAAAAGAGCGCCATTGCGGCCGGTATGCGCAATACGAACGGCTGGACGCTCGTGCGGCCGCCCGTTTCGTCCGTCGATATGCAGGCGCAGGGTTGGCGTATTGCGCCCGATGTTCCCGGCTTCCATGAGATTCGTGAATTGCGCCGGCTCATGGCCGCCCGCGATCCGAATGCACGCCCGATTCCCGTCGATCAGGCGGTGTTCTCCGACGGGCTTTCCACGATCTCCGTATTCGTCGAGCCGGCCGAGGGCAACTCGCGCAAGGAAGGCGCCGGCAGCACGGGTGCCACGCATGTGCTTGTCACGCGATATCGCGATTATTGGACGACTGTGCTCGGGGAAGTGCCCCAGGCCACGCTGCAACGCTTCGCGTCTGCCATAGAATACAAGGCTACCAAGTAACGCTTCGGCTTCCCCTGTTATGACGAATCTTTCGGTGCGCAAATTCCTCGCGGCCGCCGCGGCTATGACCTGCCTGTCATTTGCGCCCCACGCGCAATCGGCGGTGCCGGCCGCGAACCTGCCCGATTTCACCGATCTCGTCGACAAGGTCGGGCCGGCGGTCGTCAACATTCGGACCACCACGCTGGCGCCGAGCTCGACCGGCCCGCGCGGCAATCCGCCGGGGATCGGCGATGGCGACATGTCGGAGTTCTTCCGGCGCTTTTTCGGCATTCCGCTGCCGCAAGGCCCGCGCGGCGGCGATCGGGGTGACCGAGGCGATCGCGGTGATCGCGGGGGCAGTCCCGATCAGTCCGACAACAACAACGACGACGAGAAAAGTGGCGGTGTCGGGTCGGGCTTCATCGTGTCGGCCGACGGCTACGTCATGACAAACGCGCATGTGGTGGACGATGCCGACAACATCTACGTCACGCTCACGGACAAGCGCGAATTCAAGGCCAAGCTGATTGGTGTAGACGATCGGACGGATATCGCCGTCGTGAAAATCAATGCGTCCAATCTGCCCATCGTGACGATCGGCGATTCGAACAAGGTGCGGGTGGGCGAGTGGGTCGTCGCGATCGGTTCGCCGTTCGGGCTCGACAATACCGTGACGGCCGGCATCGTCAGCGCGAAAGGGCGCGAGACGGGCGATTACCTGCCGTTCATCCAGACCGACGCAGCCGTGAACCCCGGCAATTCGGGGGGGCCGCTGATCAACATGCAAGGCGAGGTGATCGGCATCAACTCGCAGATCTACAGCCGCACGGGCGGGTTCATGGGCATTGCGTTCGCGATTCCGATCGACGATGCAATGCGCGTGGCCGATCAGCTCGAAACCACCGGCAAGGTGGTCCGGGGGCGCATCGCCGTTTCGATCGGCGAGGTGACGAAGGATGTGGCCGATTCCCTCGGTTTGCCGCGCGCGCAAGGTGCGCTCGTGAGCAGCGTCGAACCCGGCGGTCCCGCCGATAAGGCAGGATTACAACCGGGCGACATCATCCTCAAATTCAACGGTCTGCCCGTCGAAACCGACACCGATCTGCCGCGCATGGTGGGTGACACGAAACCGGGCACGCATGCGACGGTGACGTTCTGGCGCAAGGGCCAGTCGCGCGAGGTGCCGATCACGGTCGTGCAGACGCAGTCCGAAAAGACCGCCAAGGCGGACGAGCAGCAGGCGCCGCCCGCGCGGCCACGCCCCTCGAATGCGCTCGGCGTGACCGTGTCGGATCTGCCGGCCGATCGAATCAAGTCGCTGAAGCTGCGCACGGGCGGCGTGCAGGTGGAAGATGTCGACGGGCCCGCGGCGCGGGTGGGGCTGCAAAAGGGCGACATCATCCTGCGCGTCGGCGATAACGACGTCGCGAGCGCGAAGCAGTTCGAGCAGGTCACGGCCCACCTGGATCCGCAAAAGCCGGTGGCCGTGCTCGTGCGCCGCGGCGAGAACACGCAGTTCGTCCCCATCAAGCCGCGCGCGAAAGCGAAATGACGGCCCGCGCCGCAGCGCATCTCACGCTGTACTCGCGTGCGTGGTGTCATTTGTGCGAGCAGATGCTGGACGCGCTCAGGCCGTTGGCCGATGCGTTCGGGGCAACGGTCGAGGTCGTCGATGTTGATGGCGATCCCGAACTCGTCGCGCGCTATGACGAGCTCGTGCCGGTGCTCGTGTGCAACGGAGTCGAGCTTTGCCACTATCGGCTCGATAGCGAGCGCGTGCGGGCGGCATTGGCGTCGTTCGGCGCGTGAATTCCGGCGAACTGAGGCAGGTGCGCGGCGCGTCCATATCCCCGGCTCCGGCCGCTCGAACGGCTACCCAAACGGCCATCCAAACGGCCACCCAAACGGCCACCTCCCGGAAATCCGCCGTGAGAGGGGCATTTCGGCTAAAATAGGCCGTTTTTTCACGTACTTACAAGGCGTGCTCCGCAATCGTCCGAGCGCGCCTTTTTCGCTTGATCGGCCCTGAATGGATCACATACGCAACTTCTCGATCATTGCGCAC
>NZ_JBQCDN010000194.1:0-16545 GCF_051961175.1 Trinickia sp.
GAGCTTCTATCCCGCCCACCACATCACGATGGGCGAAGGCGGCGCCGTCTTCACGAACAGCGCCGAGCTGAACGACATCGCCCGCTCGTTTCGCGACTGGGGCCGCGACTGCTATTGCGCGCCGGGCGCAGACAACACGTGCGGCAAGCGCTTTTGCTGGAAGCTCGGAGAATTGCCCGAAGGCTACGATCACAAGTACACGTACTCCCACCTGGGCTACAACCTGAAGATCACCGACATGCAGGCCGCGTGCGGGCTTGCGCAACTGGAACGCGCACCGCGCTTCATCGAGGCACGCCGCCGCAATTTCGCTTATCTGACCGAACGCCTGCAATCGTGCCGCGATCAGCTCGTGCTGCCAGCCGCGACACCGAATGCCGATCCTGCCTGGTTCGGCTTTCCGATCACGATTCGGGACGAAGCGAACTTGCGCCGCACGGATTTACTCACCTATCTGGACCAGGAGAAGGTCGGCACACGGCTGATATTCGCCGGCAATCTCACCCGGCAGCCGTACATGGCCGGGCGGCATTTTCGGGTTGCGGGCGAGCTCGGCAACACGAACACGATCATGGAAAACAGCTTTTGGATCGGCGTGTTTCCCGGTCTCGGCGAAGCGGAACTCGATTACGCAGCCACGAAGATCGAAACGTTTCTTGGCGTCAATTTCTAAACGCCAGGTCCGATTTTCGGGCCTGAAGGAAGGGTACGCGGATGCGACCGAAGCGCAATGAGCGTGGGACTTCGGATGGGTTGGACCGCAACAAGGACACACATGCGCGCCAGCAGTTCGGCACCGAGCTGCCCCATGGCGACGGCAAGACATGGAGATTTCTGGCGATCGGTGCGGGCAATACCGCGTTCGCCTATGTCATCACGACCGCCTTGTATTACATGTTGGCGCGCCGGCTTCACATCGTCGCAATCGGCGCGATCGCCAATGTCATCTGCATCACCGAAGCCTTCATCGCTTACAAGCTGTTCGTGTTTCGCGCCCGCGGGCACTGGCTCGCGCAGTACCTGCGGTGCTACGTCGTATACGGGGGCAACGCACTGATCGGCCTCGCCGGACTCTGGCTGCTGGTCGATGCGCTCGGTGTCCCTTTCTGGATCGCCCAGGGTGGCGTGATGATCGTCGGCATCGCCGTCTCGTACGCCGGTCACGACCGGTTTACCTTCGATGAGGCACAGCGCGGATGAGCACACGAAAACTGATCAGCATTGTCGCGGGCTGCTTCAACGAACGCGAGAACATCGCCGAGCTGCACGCGCGCGTGACAGCGGTGATGCGGCAGCTGCCGCACTACGATTATGAAATCATCCTGATCGATAACGCGTCGACCGACGGCACGGTCGAGGTGATCCGAGCGATCGCACGCATCGATAAGCACTTGAAGGCGATCGTCAATGTGCGCAATTTTGGGCATATTCGTTCGCCCTATCACGCCCTGCTGCTGGCCGAGGGCGATGCCGTCATCGGCATGGCGTCCGATCTCGAGGATCCGCCCGAGCTGCTGCCCGAGTTCATCCGGTATTGGGAACAGGGCTTCAAGATCGCCGTCGGCGTGCGCCGCAACCATGCGGGGCGCGGGCTCACCCCGCTTTTGCGTAAGGCGTATTACGCACTCATCACGCGCATCTCGGACGTCGATCAAGTGCCGAATTTCACGGGCTTCGGTTTGTACGACCGTGCGGTCATGGACATCCTGCGCGATATCGACGATCCCTATCCCTACTTCCGTGGCCTGATCTGCGAAATCGGCTTCCCCCGTGCACAAGTGCCGTTCGACAAACCCATCAGAAAGCATGGGCGCTCGAAAGGGACGTTCTTCGTTTATCTCGACAGTGCGCTGCTCGGCATCGTCAATCACACGAAAGCACCGTTGCGGCTCGCGACGCTGCTTGGCATCGCCATGAGCGGCATGAGCTTTCTCATGGGGATCTACTACCTCGTTCGCAAACTGATGGCATGGAGCGAATTCCAAATGGGGATCGCACCGCTCGCCGTCAGCCTGTTTTTCTTTCTGGGCGTGCTGTTCCTGCTCCTCGGGTTGCTCGGCGAATACATCGGTCTGCTCGTCACGCATACGATCCGGCGTCCGATGGTGGTCGAGAACGAGCGAATCAATTTCGAACCGGCCGCGAACGCCACGCTGCTCGAGAACAGCGATGCATGACATCGCACCCGGCTTCTCGCTGTTCCGCGACGACCTCGAACATGTGGATCGCGAACTCGCACGCGTCTGGCCGGATTTGCGCGGCGCGCATCTGTTTCTGACCGGCGCGACGGGCTTCTTCGGCATCTGGCTGCTCGAATCGCTCATTTGGGCCAATCGGGCACGCGATCTCGATTTGACGATTACCGCTTTGAGCCGCGCGCCTGAGCGATTTCTGAGCACCCAAGCGCCGCATCTACGCGATCGCAATGAATTGCGCTTCGTGACAGGCGACGCCGCCAGCTTCGAGATTCCCTCGCGCCGCTGCACGCACATCATGCACGCCGCATCGGAAAACAACGTCGACGGCCGGCCGGATTGGCCCGAACGCCATCTGAATGCCGCGATCGACGGCACCCGCAGGATCGTCGACATGGCCGCCCGTCACGCTTGTGAATCGGTTTTGTTGACAAGCTCGGGCGCCGTGTATTCGACGGTGGAAGCGAACGCCGGGCCACGCTTCGAAGAGGGGCCGGCAGGCATCGCCGATTATGCTTCCGAGCGCCACGTCTACCGTGAATCGAAGCGGCTCATGGAAGTCATGACGGCAATCGGCGCGCAGCAGCATGGATTCAAGGCGGCGATTGCGCGTTGCTTCGCCTTCGTCGGTCCGTACCTTCCGCTCGGGCACAACTACGCCGCCGGCAATTTGATCCGCGATGCGCTGTCGGGAAAAGAGATCGTCGTGACTGGCGACGGTACGCCGTTGCGTTCGTACCTCTACGCGGCCGATCTCGTCGTGTGGCTGCTCACGATCCTCGTGCGCGGGCGCAGCGGTGTGCCGTACAACGTCGGCGGCGAGCACGCCGTCTCGATCGCCGAATTGGCCCATCGCGTCGCGGCGCAGGCGGGCATGCCGGCGGATGCCGTGACGATCAAACGCGAGCCGATCCCCGGCGCGGCGCCGTCCGCTTACCTCCCTTCGCTCTTGCGCGCCAAGGAGGAACTGGGCTTGCGCCCAGCCATCGCCCTGGACGATGCCATTGTCAGAACCCTCGCCTGGTACCGGCGGCGAATGGACACGAGTTGACGATTTCAAACAGCAAGCGGGGATCGCACTTTGGTAGACGCCAGAGCCGCGCATCGACGAACACGCGTGATGCAACCCACTTTTCGACCGGGCTAGCGCATATGGCTATCAGCG
The DNA here is from genome assembly GCF_051961175.1 of Trinickia sp. GTDB lineage: Bacteria > Pseudomonadota > Gammaproteobacteria > Burkholderiales > Burkholderiaceae > Trinickia. Next base: position 3,361 of record NZ_JBQCDN010000194.1, read on the forward strand.
TAGCGGATTATGTGTTCCAACGAGTGGCCGAGGCAGGCGTCAAGGATGTCTTCATGGTGTCCGGCGGCGGCATCATGTACCTGTGCGATGCCCTCGGCCGCAGCGCTCGTCTGCGGTACTGGTGCAACTATCACGAGCAGGCATGCGCCATCGCCGCGGAAGGCTATGCGCGCGTGACCGAGGGCCTTGGCGTGTGCCTGGTGACGACCGGCCCTGGGAGCACGAACGCGCTCACCGGCGTAGCAGGGGCGTGGGTCGATTCCATTCCCATGCTCGTGATTTCGGGGCAGGTGCGCACCGGCGTCATGGCCGACTATTCGCGCCAACGCCAGGTGGGCCCACAGGAAATCAACATCGTTCCGATGGCGGCCCCGGTCACCAAGCATGCGGTCACGGTCATGAAGGCCGAGGACATCCGCTACGAACTCGAAAAATGCCTGTACCTGGCCCGCACGGGCCGGCCCGGTCCGGTCTGGTTGAATCTGCCGCTCGACATTCAATCCGCGATGATCGACGCCGATGCCTTGCGCGGCTATGAACCCGAGGGCGAACCCAAGCCGCAGCTCACTCGGGAGACGGTGAGCCGGGTCGCCGATCTGTTTGCCGCCGCCAAGCGGCCCGTCGTGCTGTACGGCAACGGTGTCGTGCTGAGCGGCGCTCGTCAAGCATTGCGGCGGTTGATCGAGGATCTGCGCGTGCCGGCGATGTCCACCGTCAGCGCGATGGATGTCCTGGCCGAGAACCATCCCTTCTTTCAAGGACGGATCGGCCCCGGCGGGCAACGTCGCGCAAATTTCGCGTTGCAAACGGCCGACCTTGTGTTGGCGATCGGCACGAGCTTATCCATTTCGGCCATCGGCTTCAGCGAGAAGTTCGCGCCGAAGGCCACAAAAATCCTCGTCAATATCGACGAGGGCGATCTTGAAAAACGCAACGTCGCGATCGATCTCCCCGTCCATGCCGACGCGAACGATTTCATCGCCCTGTTTCGCGCGGCGCTGAAGTCGCGCGACCGGCACACGCCGCAACGCTGGCTCGATGCCTGCGCCATGTGGAAGCGCACGTATCCGCCGATGCCCGCGGCCGAGCATTTGCAACAAGCGCACGTCGATATCTACGCAGCCTACGACGAACTCTCCAGGCAGCTAGGCGACACGGATATCGTCGTCAGCGGAAACTCACTGGACGGCTGCATCATCGCTTATCAGAACCATCGAGTGAAGGACGGGCAAACCGCCTTCACGAGCGCGTGCATGGGGGCGATGGGCTGGGACCTGCCGGCGCTCGTCGGCGCGAGCGTGGCCGGTGGGCGTATGCGCCGTGCCGTGCTGATCACAGGCGACGGCAGTGTCCTGTTCAACATCCAGGAGTTGATGTTCCTCGGACATCACCGCCTCAACGCCAAGCTGTTCATCAGCAACAACGACGGCTATCAAAGTATCCGCAACACGCAGACGCGCTTTTTCGACGGCCGCCAGGTGGGCACCGACGCGCAATCGGGCGTCGGCAATCCGAACTTCGAGCAGCTGGCCGCCGCGTTCGGCCTGCGTTATCTGCGTATCGCGACGAATGACGCGTTGCGCGCATCGATCGAGACCGTGTTCGCCGACGACAAACCCTGGCTTGTCGAAATGCGCGTTTCGCAGGCGCAGCAGCGTTTTCGCGCGAGTTCATACCGCAAGCCGGACGGCACGTTGGCCTCGCGCCCCATGGAGGATATGGATCCGCTACTGCCCCGCGACGAGCTGGAACGCAACATGACGATGTTCGATCACGACTAAGCGCGTCAAGGAGCGCTCATGCCTATGCCTACGTCTAACAAGAAGATTCTGGTGACCGGCGCCGACGGCTTCATCGGCTCGCATTTGACCGAACATCTCGTGCGCGCCGGCTATGACGTCCGCGCCTTCGTCCTTTACAACTCGTTCAACGCCTGGGGCTGGCTGGACCGCGCGAGCGCCGAGATCCGCGACGCACTCGATGTCTTCGCAGGCGACGTGCGGGATCCGAATGGCGTGCGCCAAGCCGTGCAGGGTTGCGACATTGTGCTGCATCTGGCCGCCTTGATCGCCATCCCGTACTCCTATCATTCGCCCGATACCTACGTCGATACGAATATCAAAGGCACGCTGCATGTCGTGCAGGCCGCGCGCGAATCGGGTGCGCGCGTCGTGCATACGTCGACGAGCGAGGTATACGGCACCGCGCGAACGGTGCCGATCGCCGAGGATCATCCGCTGCAAGCGCAGTCGCCCTACTCCGCATCAAAGATCGGTGCCGATCAGATCGCGCTGTCGTTCCATCACGCGTTCGGCACGCCGGTCTCGGTCCTGCGTCCGTTCAATACCTATGGGCCGCGTCAGTCCGCACGCGCCGTGATACCGAGCATCGTGACGCAAATCGCGGCGGGACGGCGCAGCATCAAGCTCGGCGCGTTGCATCCCACGCGCGATTTCAACTTCGTCGCCGATACCGTGCGCGCATTCGAAGCCGTGATGAACAGCGACGCGGCGATCGGCCAGGTGCTCAACGCAGGCAGCGGATTCGAAGTGAGTATCGGCGACACCGTCAAGCTCATCGCCGAAACGATGGGCGTCGATGTTCGGATCGAAACGGACCCGGCCCGGCTGCGCCCCGCGACCAGCGAGGTCGAACGGCTCGTCGCGGATGCCAGCCGCTTGCGGACCTTGACCGGATGGGTTCCCGAGTACGGCGGCCCGGACGGCTTGCGTCGCGGGATCGAGCAGACAGTGCGGTGGTTCGCCGCCCCGGCGAATCTGGCCGCTTACAAAACCGACATCTACAACATCTGAACCATGTCCCGTGCCCATGACGTGCTTAGAATCGTCCGCGACGTATACGGCGGCAGCGGACCGCTCGCGTTGCACGCGCCCGTCTTCGCCGGAAACGAAATGGCGTATGTCCGCGCGACGATCGAGTCGACCGTCGTCTCGTCGGTCGGCGCCTACGTCGATCGCTTCGAACAGATGTTGAGCGAATTCACGGGTGCACGATACGTGATCGCGACCGCCAACGGCACCACTGCCCTGCATATGGCGCTGCTGCTGGCCTCGGTCGAACCGGGCGAGCTCGTCGTGACGCAATCGCTGAGCTTTGTCGCGACCGCGAACGCGATCGTTCACGCGGGTGCGGAACCCGCATTTGTCGACATCGATCCGACGACGCTCGGCATGTCGCCTGAAGCACTGAGCGCCTTTCTGCAAGAAGACTGCGAACGCGTGGGTGACACGGTCCGCCACCGGGCGTCGGGACGCCGCGTGGCCGCCTGCGTGCCCATGCATTCGTTCGGCTTGCCTTGCCGCATCGACGACATTGCCGATATCTGCGCGCAGTGGGAACTTCCTCTTGTCGAAGACGCCGCCGAAGCGCTCGGCAGCCGACACGACACGAAGCACTGCGGCACCACCGGCCGCTTGGGGACGTTGAGCTTCAACGGCAACAAGGTCTGCACGACGGGCGGCGGCGGCGCGATCATGACGAATGACCCCGTGATCGCCCAACGCGCGAAACATTTGACGACGACGGCCAAGGTCCCGCACCGCTGGCGCTTCGAGCACGATGCGATCGGCTACAACTTCAGGCTTCCCAATCTGAATGCCGCGCTCGGCTGCGCGCAGCTCGAGCAGCTGGATGCGTTCCTGACCTTCAAGCGAACGCTGGCCGAGCGCTATCGGTCGGCGTTCGATGCGGTCGACATTCCGTTCGTCGTCGAACCTCCAGGCACGCACGCGAACTATTGGCTATGCGCGATCTTGCTGCGCAACGCGGCCGAGCGCGATCGCTGCCTGGAAGTGACGAACGATGCGGGCGTCATGACGCGGCCGGCCTGGGAGCCGCTGCATACGCTGCGGATGTTCGCTGAGCTTCCGCGCGGGCCGCTGCCTGTCACGGCGCATATCGGTGCGCGGCTGATCAACATCCCGAGCGGCGTGCGCGTCGAGGTGCCGGCATGAACGACATCCTCCTCGTCGGCGGTGGCGGGCACTGCAAAGCGGTCATCGACGTCCTTGAAACGACGCAGGCGTGGCGCGTGGCGGGCATCGTCGAGCGGCGCGATGCACGAATGGCCGCAGTCATGGGCTATGAAGTGGCCGGATTCGACGAGGATCTCGCCGCACTGCGCGAACGTTGCACGTTCGCCCTCGTCGCTTGCGGGCAGATCGAATCGCCCCAACCGAGGCTGCGCCTCTTTCACGCATTGAAGGCGGCGGGCTTCGTCTTGCCGGCCGTGATCTCGCCTAAGGCCCATGTCGCGCGTTCGGCCACGCTCGCCGAAGGCACGATCGTCATGCACTCGGCGTGCGTCGGCCCGGACGCGCGGATAGGGGCGAATACGATCGTCAATACGCGTGCGTTGATCGAGCACGACGCTCGCGTCGGCAGCCACTGTCACGTCGCAACGGCCGCGGTCGTGAACGGCGGTGCGACGGTGGGCGATCGAACGTTCATCGGTAGCGGGGCCGTGTGCCGGGAAGGGCTCGCCATCGGGGCGGACTGTCTCGTCGCCATAGGCGAACGCGTCATCCAGCCGATGCCGGACGGCACGCGGCTCGTCGGAGGCCAGTTCAGATGAACGCCTACTGTTCGATCATCGCCGAGGCCGGCGTCAATCACAACGGCTCGCTCGAATTGGCTTACCGGCTCGTGGATGAAGCCGCGCACGCCGGTGCCGACTACGTCAAGTTCCAGACGTTCCGAACGGAACTGCTCGTGACGCGCCACGCGGCGAAGGCGAACTATCAACAGCGCACGAGCGGTGCAGCTCAGTCGCAGTTCGATATGCTGAAGCGCCTCGAATTGCCTGCATCGGCCTTTCGCGAGATCGCGGCCTACTGCGCGGAAAAGCACATCGCGTTCTTATCGACGCCGTTCGATATTGAATCGGCGGCCTTGCTCGCCGGCATGGGCATGAGCGCGCTGAAAGTCGCATCGGGCGACATCACCGACATTCCATTTCTACGGCAACTGGGGGCCATCGGATTGCCGATCCTGCTGTCCACCGGCATGGCGACGCTCGGCGAAGTCGAACATGCGCTCGAAACGCTGGAGGCAGCCGGCACGCCGCTCGAACGCATGACGCTGCTTCACTGTACGACCGAATACCCGGCGCCCTTTGACGAAGTCAACCTGCGCGCCATGCTGACGCTCGGCACCGCATTTCCCGGTGTCGCCATCGGCTATTCCGACCACACCGAGGGCATCGACATCCCGATCGCGGCCGCTGCGCTGGGGGCTCGAGTCATCGAAAAGCACATGACGCTGGATCGCGCGATGCCCGGTCCCGATCACCGGGCCAGTCTCGCGCCCGTTGACTTCGCCCGCATGATCGAAGGCGTGCGCCGCGTGAGCTGTGCGCTGGGCGACGGACGTAAGCGGCCGTCCGATTCCGAACTGCGGAACCGCACGGCGGCGCGTAAATCGATAGTCGCGCGGCGCCCGATCGCGCAGGGAGAGCCACTGTCACCCGAGAACCTGGCCGTGCGCCGCCCGGGATCCGGCATTTCGCCTGCGCGCTGGGACAGCGTCGTGGGCACGCGAGCCGCACGCGCCTATGCCACCGACGAGCCAATCTGATATGACCTCGCCCATCCACAGGACGCGCTCGCCGCATTCGCCATCCGCCTGCATCGAAACGATGTCGGCCGCCTCTCATCGCGCGACGTCCCGCCCGGGCCGTGGTTCGCTACTCGTCGTCGGCTACGGATCGATCGGCGCGCGCCATGGCCGGCTGGCAGCGGCGCTTGGCGCGCAGGTGGCCTACGTGACGCATCGCCCAGGCGTGCCCTTTCCACATTTCACTCGCATCGAACAAGCATTGGACGAAACGAAACCAAGGTATGTCGTCGTCGCCAATGCCACGGGCCGCCACGGCGAGACGTTGCAGGCGCTCGCAAGCGCCGGGTTCACCGGTCGTGTCCTCGTCGAAAAGCCCTTGTGCAGCAAGGTCGAGGAGATCCCGGCCGCATGGCCGTTTCGCGTGCGCATCGCCTACAACCTGCGCTTTCACCCGCTCGTCCAGGCCTTGCGCACGGCACTCGCCGCGCGGCCGATCGTCAGCGCGCATTTTTACGCCGGCCAGTACTTGCCCCAGTGGCGGCCCGGCACGGAGTACCGCACCGCCTATTCCGCACGCCGTCAAGAAGGCGGCGGCGTATTGCGCGATTTATCGCACGAGATCGATCTCGCACTGTGGCTTTGCGGTCGTGCGCATGCGATCACCGCCATCGGCGGCCATCTGAGCGCGCTCGAGATCGATAGCGACGATGTCTATTCGATCCTGTCGAGCCATGAGCGCTGTCGTGCCGTTGCCATCTCGATCAATTACCTCGACCGGGAGCCCAGGCGCGTCATGACCATCAATGCGCGCGATCTGACGGCGAGCGTCGATTTCGTGGCCGGGACGTTGACGTTGAACAACGAAGTCACGGCATGTCCGGTGGAGCGCGACGTCACGTACCGGGAGCAACTGAAAGCGTTCCTCGCGGACGACATGTCGACGATGTGCGACTTGCAGGGCGGATATGAGGTCTTGCGGGTCATTGCCGCCGCGGAAACGGCTGCGGCGAATCGCAGTTGGATACGCCTTTAGCACGCAAGGCCAGGGGCAGGATAGAGCCATCGGACAGGACACGATGCGATGCGTACGATCTCGGAGCTGATGTCACTTTCGGGCAGGACCGCCTTGATCACCGGTGCGGCCGGACACATCGGGGCGGCGATTGCCGAAGCGCTGGCGGAAGCCGGCGCGACCCTCGCACTGGCGGATCGCCGGCTTGGCGCGTTGGAGGCGTGCGCCGAGCGGCTGCACGGTACGAGCGTCAACCTCTTCGAAGTCGACCTTTCCGACGAAGCGAGCGTACGTGCGCTACCCGACCAAGTCGCCAACTGCTGCGCAGGGCTCGACATTCTGGTGAACTGCGCGGCCTTCGTCGGCACGACAGAGCTGGCTGGCTGGGCGGTGCCGTTCGAACGTCAGCAAAGCGCCGCCTGGCGTGCCGCGTATGAAGTGAACGTCACGGCTGCCTTCGAACTCGTGCAGCAATCGTTGCCGTATCTGAAACGAACGGGCAAGGGGTCGGTGATCAATGTCTCGTCGCTTTATGGCGTGGTCGGGCCGGACTGGCGCTTGTACGAAGGCACGACGATGGCCAATCCCGCGGGCTACGCGGCGAGCAAAGGCGCGCTCGCGCAATTGACGAACTGGCTGGCGACGACGCTCGCGCCCGAGGTGCGCGTCAATACGATGAGCCCCGGCGGCGTCTGGCGCGATCAGCCCGCATGCTTTGTCGAACGCTACGAACGGCGTACACCGCTCGCCCGCATGGCGACCGAGGAAGATTTCAAGGGTGTCGCGCTGTTTTTGGCGAGCGATATGTCGAGCTACGTCACGGGACAGAACATCGTCGTCGACGGCGGCTGGTGCGCCTGGTAAGCCATGGATACGAACGACACCGACGCGCTTTCTCTCGGCCGTGAACGCCGAACCAAAAGACAGACCGCCGCTGCGCCACAGCGCGCCCCGCGGATGCGCGCGACCCACCCGCTCACACGGATGGCGAAGCTGGCGCGCCTGGCGCGATACGCCCCAATCGCCTTCATAGCGATCTTCGGCGGCACAGCGCTGATCGTCTGCAATCCCGGCTATTTCTGGGACGATTGGGCGTGGCGCTTTCAACCGCCCGCTCAGAGCATCCGCATCGCCAAGGAGCTGGGCATCTTCTGGGGCGGCTATTTGACTAACGCGATCAATGCGTTGGCTCATCCCGCGCTCGCGATGCGCGCGACGGCCCTCGTGTCGTGGCTGATAGCGGGCGCGGCCGCGGCGTACGTGCTGCACCGCCATCGCGTGCTCTCGCGCGACGACGCCCTCGCACTCTTCCTCGTCTCTGTTTCCACCCACATCGCACCGATCCGGTTTCTGACGAGCGTGGCGATGTACAACGTCTATATCGCATCGTTCTGGATCGGCTGGGCGCTACTGGCAGCCACGCCGAATGCGCGCCGCGGCCAATGGCTCAGCGCGCCTTTCTTTTTCTTTGCGTTCTACCTGAACTCGCTCATCGCGCTTTACCTGGCGATCCTGGTGCTGCTTGCCGCCCGCTCCGTGAGCGAACACCTCCGAGCAGTCATGCCCTTTCCGGGCTGGCGTGAGCTCACGTCGTCGCTCCATACGGTACCCGCCAATCTGCAAGCACGCGCTCGCGCAAGCAGCGAACCGCTACGCCGATACGCGGTGCAAAACGCGGCGCTGCTCGCGCTGCCGTTCGCTTTCATGCTGGTCAAGCGGCTCACGGGCGTGAAATCGATCCTGTACGGCGATTACAACGATATCCATTCGCGCAGACTGATCGGCTCCCTCCTCGATGCATTCACGATCATCAGGCCGGTCTTGCGCGACTACTTCGCGATTTCGTCGCGCGGCGTGCCGCCGCTCGTCCTGGGCGTTTCGTGCCTCCTGTGCTTCCTGCTGCTTCGCATCGCTCCGCGAAGGCCCATGCGCACACCCTTGCACACGGCATTGTTCCAAGCCACGCTCGGCTGGATTCTGTTCGCGGCCGCGGTCTATCCCTACCTCATTGCCGACAAAACGCCGGTGCTCACGAGCTTCTACGACAGCCGCAACATCATGCCGGCCCTCTTCGCGCTCGCCTTGGTGCTCATCGCGTTCGTCAACCTGCTCGACCTTGTATTGGCGAAGGTCTGGGTGCTGCGTACTGTAGGACGCGACCTGCTGCTCGGCTATGTCATCGGCGCCTCGGTGGGCAGCGGCATCGTCGCGGGATTGGATCTTTGGCGCGACTGGATTCGTCAATGCGCGATCATGGCGTTCGTGGGCACGCATCAAGCCGCTCTCAAGGATGTACGCACCTTCGTATTCAACGACACGGCCCACCGCATCGACGACCGCCAGCTATGGAATTACGAATACACGGGCAACCTGGTGGCCGTGTACCGAACGAAAGAGCGACTCGGCATCTCCGTCGATGAATATGCGAACTGGCCGCCGCGCGTCCAGCTCATCGTCAACCCATTGCTGCGCAAGCGCTTCAATCTGAACGGCTACGACTTCGACAAGCCTCACGCCATCCTCACGGTTCGCAACGGAGTCGTCCCGCTCAGCAATCTGCGCGTGCTGTCGATGGTCGGGTCCTATCTGCGCCGCGATGACGCGTGGCGGCAAAGGCTAGGCGAATACATCGAAGTCAGCATGGCTTTCGAACACGTACAAGCGGACACACGGGTGGCCGAGGTCTTTCAGATCGTCGAAGCGCTCGATGCGTACAAGCTCGCGTACGGACAGTATCCGGCCACATCGGCGCCGCCGCGGGACGGCGTTCCCGTCCACACGCTATCGTCTGGCGAGCGCATCGGGCCACCGATCGTCCGCGGCGATATTCCCGGGCTGTTCCCCGATTACATGCCGCGAATGGCCTCGATGGCCCCGCATCCGCTCGGTGAGCCCACTTACTTGTACATGTCCGATGGGCTCGACTTCAAGCTCGTTTATGCGGACCCGCCCGATTTCGCCTATGCCAAACAGGCGCATCCGGCATTGATCGACCCGATGCGTCCCGCTTACGGAACATGGACGTCCGGGGCAAGGAACTGGTGATGGCGCATCCCCTCCCCCTCTCCGACAGGCGTCCCCCTATGCGCACGATCTGCGTCTTCACCGGTACGCGCGCGGAGTACGGCTTGCTGCGACCGGTCATCCGTGCGCTCGGCAATGAGTCGAATGCGATCGTCAAACTCCTCGTGACTGGCACGCATCTGGCCGATAGCCACGGCGCGACATGGCGCGAGATGGAGCGAGACGATCTCCCTGCGTACGAGCGGATCGAAGTACTGATGGACAGTGCGACGGAATGCGGCGTCTATACCGCATTGGGGCTCGGCATGATCCGTTACGGCGACGCGTTGCGTCGCATGGCGCCGGATCTGCTCGTGTTGCTCGGCGATCGTTACGAAGCGTTCGCCGCAGCGGCGGCGGCCACCGTCTGCAACATTCCGATCGCGCACCTGTACGGCGGCGAGCTCACCTATGGCGCGATCGACGATGCGTTCCGGCACGCGATCACAAAGATGAGCCACCTTCACTTCGCGAGCACGCAAGCCTATCGGACGCGTATCGTCCAACTGGGAGAGCATCCCGATCGCGTGTTCGCAGTCGGCGCACTCGGCGTGGAAAACATCCGCACGCTCGAACTGTACAGCGCGAACGAAACGGCACGCCACCTCAACCTGGAAGCGGGCCAGCCCTATCTGCTCGCGACGTTTCACCCGGCTACGCGGTCGTCGAAGTCAGCGCATGCCCAATTGAGCGCCCTGCTCGACGCACTCGATCGATTCCCCGGTCATGCCGTTGTCATGACCGGGGCCAACGCGGATGCCGGCGGGGCGTCGATCAACCGTCTTCTTGTCGAGCGAGCCGCTGCCTGCCCGCAGCGCTATCGTTTCGCGATGTCGCTCGGCACGCATCTGTATCTGTCCGCGGCCAAGCACGCCTGCGCCGTGGTGGGAAACTCATCGAGCGCGATCATCGAAGTGCCGACGCTCGGCGTACCGAGCGTCGACATCGGCCCGCGGCAGGCCGGACGCACGCGCGCTGACAGCGTCATCTCGTGCGCCGACGATGCAGCGCAAATCGTCGAGGCCATCAGGCAAGCATTGTCGGACGAGTTTCGGCGGACGGCCGCGTGCAGCGTCAACCCCTATGAACGCCCCGGCACGACCACGCGAATCGTACGCGAACTGCTTACGCAGGAACTGGCCAACCTCTCGATCAAAACGTTTTACGACCTTCGGCCACCGCTGCCCGATCCGGACGCCGGTGCGGGATGAGGGTTTGACCTTGAACCATTACTGTTTTGAGACCGACTCACTTGCGGGAGTCATCGCCATGGAAACGACGCAGCTCGAAACACTCAAAGTATCGCTCGACGACAGCGTGTCCGATGTCATCCGGCGCATCCAGGCGAGCGGATCGCTGGGATGCGCGTTGATATACGACGCCGCAGGACGCTTCGTCAACATCGTCACCGACGGTGACGTTCGTCGTGCGTTCCTCGAGGGCAAGCAACTCGACGCGACCGCACGCGACATCCACCAAGTCAAGCTCCAAACGGCGCGGCCGGCTCCTATCACGGCACGCACGAATTCGTCGCGCGCAGAGCGCGCGGCGCTCTTTCGCCAGCATTCGCTACGACAACTCGTTCTCGTCGATCGCTCAGGCGTGCCTGTCGACGTGATCGATCATCAAAGTATCGATTCGTCGCCGCCCTATGTGAACCGGCGTTTTACGGCGGTCGTCATGGCGGGCGGCTTCGGCATGCGCCTGCGGCCGCTCACGGAGACGACGCCGAAGCCGATGCTGTGCGTCAACGGGCGGCCCATGTTGGAAATCAGCATCGAAAAACTCGTGAATCACGGCGCCGACCGAATCGTGATTTCCACCCACTATCTGCACGAGAAGATCGTGAATCACTTCGGTCGCGGCGAACGATTCGGCGTACCCATCGATTACATCCATGAAGAGGAACCGCTCGGCACCGGGGGTGCGCTCTCGAGGCTGGCGCATCGCAACGAGGCGACGCTCGTATTCAACGGCGACATTCTGACCACCCTCGATATCGGCATGTTTCACGCCTATCACCTGCGTACGGAATCGGCGATGACCATCGCGGCGACGCAATACGGCTTTCAGGTTCCGTTTGGCGTGATCGACGCATCGCAATCGCGTGTGATGCACATCGAGGAAAAGCCGAAGCTCAGTTTTCTGGTCAACAGCGGCATGTATTTTCTTTCGCCGAGGGTGTTCGCCACCCTCCCCAAGCATGGCGCCTATCACATGACAGACGTGGCGCACGAACAGATTCGCCGCGGCGTACGCGTCTCGTGCTTTCCCATCTTCGAACATTGGCTCGACGTCGGCCGCCCCAGCGATTACGACCTCGCGGCCAAGCTGTTTTGAGCGCGAATCCCATGAGCGTGCCGGAATCGAACGCGGGGTTGGCTCGCCGCTGGTCGCCGGATCTCGTGTCGATTCTGGCGCTGCGCGGCTGGCAGGCGGGCGCGGGGCTCGTCTCGACACTGCTGGCGGTGCATTATTTGACGCCTGAACTGCAAGGCTGGTACTACAGTTTTCTCAGCGTGGCCTCGTTCTATACGCTGTTCGACCTCGGGCTTTCCACGGCGCTGCTTCAGCTTGGCGCGCATGCGTTTGTCGGTTTGCGCTGGGGGCGAGGCAATCGCCTGGAAGGTGCACGCCCCGCGCGGTTCGAGGCGCTGCTGGCTAAAGCAGTGCGTTGGTACGCCATCGCCGCATTCGCGTTTCTCGTCTTGTTTTTGCCCGGGGGCTGGTTCTTCTTTCTAACGAAAGCGTCCACCGGCATCACGTGGGCACCTTGCTGGCTGACGCTCTGCGCGTTGACCGCGGGCGGTCTGCTCGTGCTTCCCTTTCTCGCCTTGCTCGAGGGCAGCGGGCAAATATCGCAGGTCTATGGGGTTCGGCTCATCACTGCAGCGCTCGGCTCGCTGGCATGCTGGATCGCGTTCGCCAGCGGCGGTGGCCTTTGGGCCACGACGATGGCGCCGGCCATGGCATTGTGCGTGCCGCTTGCCTGGCTGGCGTTCCGCCACCGCCCCCTTGTCGCGCTCGCTTGCAACGAGCCTGACAGCCGCTACCGCTGGCGCGACGAAGTTTGGCCCTTTCAATGGCGGCTCGGCCTGAACTGGCTTTGCGCATCGTTGCTTGCGCAGAGCAACACGCCCTTGCTGTTCTACACGCAAGGCGCCGTCGTCGCGGGGCAGTACGGGTTATCGGTCACCATCGTCAATATGATCGGCCTCGCTGCCCAGTCATGGCTGCTGCGCCGCGTGCCGGCGATGGCGCAAGCCGCGTCGATGCGGGATTGGCGCCGGCTCGACCAGCTCTTCTGGCGCGACTTCGGCATCGCGTTAGCTGCATTCTCGTTCGGGTCGGCGGCATTGCTCGGCTCGGTATGGCTGATGGCCGGCCAACCTGTCGTTCATCGGCTCCTGCCTTGGCCTCAGCTCGTGGGGCTCGTTGTCATCGCCTTCGCCGCGCAGATGATGGGTGGCCGCGCGCTGCAACTGCGCAGTTTCAGGCGCGAGCCGCTCGTTTGGCTCAACGTATTCGTCAAC